>JAWOHE010000001.1:0-27234 GCA_046485285.1 bacterium | reverse complement strand
GAAATTACTGCAAGCATGGTCAAGGACCTGCGCGAGAAAACCGACGCACCGATGATGGACTGCAAGAAAGCGCTGACCGAAGCCGGCGGCGACATGGACAAGGCCGAGGAAATCCTGCGCGTTCGTTTCGGCAACAAGGCCGCCAAGAGCGCTGGCCGCGTCGCCGCCGAGGGCGTGGTGACCATCGCCATTTCCGCCGACGGCAAGTCCGCCGCCATGGTGGAAGTCAACTGCGAAACCGACTTCGTCGCCAAGAATGAGGATTTCCTCGCGCTGTCGAAGGCGCTGGCCGACATGGTGCTGAACCAGAACCCGGCCGACGTCGCCGCGCTGTCGGCGCTGCCTTACGGCGGCACCACGGTTGAAGCCTTCCGCACCGAGCTGGTCGGCAAGATCGGCGAGAACATGTCGGTGCGCCGCTTCGCCCGCCTAGACGCGCAGGGCAAGTTCGCCAGCTACATCCACGGCAACAAGATCGGCGTGCTGGTCGACGTCACCGGCGACGAAGCGCTGGCACGCGACATCGCCATGCACATCGCTGCTTCCAAGCCGAAGTCGCTCGACGCATCGGGCGTGCCGGCCGAGCTGATCGACACCCCCGGGAGTAACCCCGGGAGTAACTCCCCCAGTAACCCCCGGAGTAACCCCCGGAGTAACCCCGGGAGTTACTCCCGGAGTAACCCCCGGAGTTACTGGGGGAGTAATACCGGGTATGGGGGAGGGGGTAAATTCAAAGGTGAATGAAGCCTCGGTTTATCAATCGGTTAGGACGGTCTTCGCAATACTGTGACCGTTAGTTTTGACTAACATAGGCGATTGGAGATTGTGCGGGTGCGGCGGGTCATGGTACGGGTCTGAGCCTGCGGGCATTGTGGCAGGGGGCCGGGCCCGGCCTCGCGTGTCTGGCTGACGGGCAGGGAGCCGGGCTGTTGCAGGCGTTTAAGCCGGTGTTGTTCTCCTATTGAGATGTTCACAGAAAGTGGGACAGAATTGGCGTTGGATTCATGGAGGGTTGTGATGGTGTAGCGAGGTGAAGATGATTGAAGGACCGCGGTCGGCACGGCGGGTGTACAGCCCGCGCGAGAAGCTTGGAGTGCCCCAGGTGCGGACCGACAACGGGCCGGCCTTCAAGAGCGCGGAATTCCGGCGCTTTCTGGCCGGGCAGGGCATCGTGGCGCGTCGCAGCCGGCCGCACTGCCCGGAAGACAACGGGGTCATCGAGCGGGGCATCCGGACGCTTAAGGAGCTGGCCGGCGAGGCCGGGATCGGCCCGGCGTGGTCGCGGAGCCGCGGGCAGGCTGAGGGCAGGGTCTAGAAGTTGTAGGTGACGATGTTGTGCTGTTCGGAGATGAGTTGCCGGGCGAAGAGGGTGTCGATGATGCCGTCAATCTCCTGCCGGGTGAGTTTCTTCTGGAACAGGGCGGAGATTGCCTGGGCGAGGGTGCGGCGCTTGCGCGGCCGGGAGCGCTTTTCGACCTTGCCGAGCATCTCGACGACGCGCTTGACGTTGGGCGATTCGCCGGCCGGCTGGGCCGGCTGGGGCTGGGCGGCGGCCGAAACCGCGGCCGGGCCGAGTTCGTGGAGGCTGGCGACGCGGCGGCACTTGAGGCCGTTGGCGTTGAGGTGCTTGAGCAGGGGGTCGAAGCCCTTGTCCTTGGAGAGGATGAAGCACTCGGGCCGTGGGGATTTCTCGTAGACCCGGCCGAGCTGCCAGGCGATGAAGAAGTCGAGCGCGTTGCGGCCGTCGCCGGAGACTTTCTGCCACTCGACGCGGTTGCCGAGCTTCTGGGCGATGGTGACGAGCTCGATGGGGACGCTCTTCTGGCTCGCGCCGACGAAGATGATGATGCGGAAGCTCTGGTCGAGACGGCTGAGTTCGACCTGGGGGACGTTCTCGAAGTCGACCAGCATCAGGCGCGGCCGGTCGGGCGCGGTGTCGGTCCGGATAGGGTTCATTGCAGCCAGTCTAGGCCGAATCCGGGAAGTGTCAATAGACCCTCACCCGCCGCCCCGGGCCGGGACGGCGGGGAGGGGTGACAGGCGCGCCGGCTACTCGATGACGAGCTTGCGGGTCTCGGTCGCGCGGCCGGCCGCGAGCCGGACGAGGTAGACGCCGGCAGGGAGGCCGGCGAGCCGGGCGGTGTGAGGGCCGGGCTCGTGGCGGCCGCGGGCGAGGGTACGGACGAGCCGGCCGGCGACGTCGTGGACCGCGAGGGTGACTTCCTGTGCGTTGGGCAGGCTGTAGCTGACAGTGACCGGGCCGCGGGCCGGGCTGGGCCGGACGCCGAGCCCGAGCGCGAGGCGCGGGGCAGGCCGGTCGGCGACCGCGGCCGGGGGCATCAGCGCGGCGAGGGCCTTCTGGGTGCCGACGTCCGGGACGTAGCCGGCGAAGACGAGCAGGCCGCAGTCCGGGCTCAGGCGCGGCTCGAAGCGCGGGAGCGGGCCGCTGACGAGCGGGACGCCGCCGGGGTCGAGGACCGTGCCGGCCGAGCTGACCCGGCCGCCGCGGATTTCGCCGGTGACCCAGGGGTTGTCCTGCCAGGCGAGCTGGAAGGCGTGGCCGTTGAAGGCGACGTCGGGCGAGTACTGGTCCTCGGGGGTCGCCATCACCCGGATGCCCTGCGGGTCGAGGACGGTGCCGGCCGGGCTGACCCGGGCGGCGTAGATGTCGAACCAGTAGCTGCCGTCCGGGTCGTGCGCCCATGCGACGAGCCAGTTCGTGCCGTCCGAGGCGACCGCGACGTCGCGGCGGTCGTAGTCGCCGGTCGCGACCGGGATGCCCTGCGGGTCGAGGACGGTGCCGTCGGGCGAGACCCGCGCGGCGTAGACCTCGAAGACCCGGTTGTTGTCGCGGTCGTCGTCCCAGGCGACGAGCCAGTGGTCGGGCCCGGCGGCGACCACGGGGTTGCCGAGGAACCCTTCGTTCGAGCTGACGACCACGGTGGCGAGGACGGTGCCGGCCGGGGTGACCCGGGCGGCCCGGATTTCCGATTTGAGCTGTTCGTCCATCGCGGTCCAGGCGACGAGCCAGTTGGTGCCGTCGAAGGCGACCGCCGGGCCGGTCTCGTAGTCGACGCCGCTGGTTATCGGGATGCCCTGCGGCTCGAGGACGGTGCCGGCCGGGCTGACCCGGGCGGCGCAGATGCCGAAGCGCTGCTCGGTTGCCTCCTCCCAGGCGACGAGGTAGTTGGTGCCGTCGAATGAGAGGGCGGGCGAGTACTGGCCGCCGGTGGCGATGGCGATACCCTGCGGGTCGAGAACCGTGCCGGCGGGGGTGACGCGCGTGCCGTAGATGCCGGGCCAGTCGTCGCGGCCGTCCATCCAGACGGCGAGCCAGTTGGTGCCGTCGAAGGCCACGGCCGGGGTCTGCTGGTACGGGCTCGACCAGCCCCAGGTCACGAGCCGGGCCGAGTCCGGGACCGTGCCGTCGGCGAGGACCCGCGCGGCGTAGGCGTCGGCGTTGCCGTTGCGGTAGTCGGGCCAGACCGCGAGATAGGCGCCGGCCGCGAAGCAGACCGCGGGCCCGTCCTGCCAGTACTCGTCGCCGGGCGAGAGCGGGATGCCGGAGGGGTCGAGGACGGTGCCGGCGGGCGTGATGCGGGCGGCGTAGGCGTTGTCGGCCATCCCGCCCCGGTGGTCGGACCAGCACGCGAGGTAGTTGCCGCCACCGAAGGTGAGGTCGAGCCCGAAGCCGGCCGGTTGGCCGGAGACGAGGATGCCGGCGGTGTCGAGGACCGTGCCGGAAGGTGTCAGCCGGGCGCAGAATACCTGCATTTCCTCGGGCACGGCGCGGTCGTCGAGCCAGGTCACGAGGTAGTTCGCGCCGTCGAATGCGGCGCAGGCAAGGCCCTGCTCGGCGGACTGGGCGGTCACCCGGATGCCGGACGGGTCGAGGACAGTGCCGGCCGGTGTGATGCGGGCGGCGTAGACGTCGAAGTCGCCGTTGCGGTCGTCGTGCCAGGCGATGAGGCTGTTGGCGCCGTCAGTGGCGATGCCGCGCCAGGTGGCCTGGTTGCCGGTCGCGGCGCTGACCGCGATGCCGGCCGGGTCGAGGACGGTGCCGGCGGGCGTGACCCGGGCGGCGTAGACATCCGCCTCACCGCCGGAGCGGAAGTCGGTCCAGGCGACGAGCCAGTTGGTGCCGTCGAAGCCGACCGCGGGCACGGACTTATCCCAGTCGCCGGTCGCGACCGGGATGCCCTGCGGGTCGGGGACGGTGCCGTCGGGCGAGACCCGGGCGGCGTGGATGGCCGGGACGAAGCTCAGGCTGTCGAGCTGCATCCAGGCGACTAGCCAGTTGGCGCCGTCGAAGGCGGCCGCGGGCAGGTAGCACTCGCTGCCCGCGGGCGAGACCCGGAAGCCGGTCGAGTCGATGACCGCGCCCTCGTTGGTCAGCCGGGCGGCCTTGATTTCGGCGAGGCCGCTGTAGGCGGTCCAGACCGCGAGGCAGTTGGCGGTGCCGGCGGCGATGCCGCTCGGCAGGTCCTCGGCCGGTGACGGTCCGAAGACCCGGATGGTGTCGAGCCGGAACTCGGGCAGGGTGTCGAGCTCGCCGGCGCGGGCGGGCAGGCGTCCGAGCCGGGCGTCGCGCCACTCGCGCGGGTCGAAGGACAGGAGTCGGACCGGGCCGGGCCGCTCCTGTCCGCGCGCGCGCGGCAGGGGGCGCGGGCGAGCGCCGGCCGCGAGCGCGGCCGTACCGAGCATGACGAGCACTGCGGACGCGAGCAGGGTGCGCCGTCGCATTTCTTCTCCTTTGGCCCGGGCGCAGGGCCTCGGGCCGAGACATTGTCGGCCGCCGCGGAATCCTGTCAATAGCGGCGGGGCCGGCATCCTGCCGGCCCCGCGGGGAAGAACGTCCTGCCGCGCTACTCGATGACGAGCTTGCGGGTCTCGGTCGCGCGGCCGGCCGCGAGCCGGACGAGGTAGACGCCGGCGGGCAGCTCCACGAGCCGGGCGGAGTGATGGCCGGCCTCGTGGCGGCCCCGGGCGAGGGTGCGGACGAGCCGGCCGGTCGCGTCGTGGACCGCGAGGGTGACGTCCTGTGCGTGGGGCAGGCTGTAGCGCAGGGTCGCGCGGCCGGGCGCGGGGTTGGGGGCCGGGGCGTGGAGGACCGGCCGGCTGACGCCGACCGCGGGCGAGAGCTCGTGCTCGATGCCGCTGGTGATGTTCACGCGGCAGAGCAGCCAGTTGCCGGGGTCGAAGACGATGCCGGTGGGCCGGGCGGAGAGCGGGAAGACGTCGCGCTGGGGGTTGGCGGCGATGTCCCAGTGGAGCAGGGTGTCGCCGCCGGACTCGCGGCGGACGAGGACCTCGACCGGCATGTGGAAGCAGTCAGGCGCCTGGGCGCCGTTATCCTGGCCGACGTCGATGACGATTTCCCAGCCGTCGGCGCCCTCGCGGCCGAACCAGTTAACGGCGTAGTCCGGGAAGCCGGCCATGAAGACCCATTCGTCGTAGAACCAGTCGAGGCCGGGACCGAGCCAGCGCTCGTGGATGGCCTGGCGCTCGCGGGTCGTGCCGGTGCCGTAGGCGAAGCTGTCGGCCCAGGCGCGCTCGGCCTCGAACCAGCTTCCCGGGCTGGCAAAGACGGTGTCGGCGTGGAGGTAGCGGGTCATGTGGTTGACCCAGGCGGCCTTGCAGTAGGTGTGGCCCCAGTCGAAGAGCCGGGCGAGGCCGGGGTTGTAGAGCGGGCGGCGGTAGGTGGCGTCGGACTGGAAGTAGCCGTCGGCGTAGTCGGCCATCGCGTCGAGGAACTGCTCGCGGCCGTAGAAGTGGTGGAACCAGAGCGGATCCAGGTAGCTGGCCGAGCCTTCGTTGAGCCAGATTTCGCGCCAGTCGTGGCAGGTGATGTAGTCGCCGTACCACATGTGGGCGAGTTCGTGGGCTATGCCGGACTCGCTGCCGTAGATGACCCAGGCGCGGTGGACGGTCGTCATCGTCTGGTGTTCCATTCCGCCGAAGCTGAACGGGTAGACGGCGACGTGGCCGTACTTCTCTTCCTCGAACGGGTAGCGGCCGAAGCGGTCCTCGCGCGAGAAGAACTCGACCATATCGGGGACGTTTCGGAAGGAATTGACCGAGGCCGCCGAGTCCTCGGGCCAGACGTAGTTGTGGACCGGGACCGAGTCCCCGCCGCCGACGTGGGCGTGCTGGACCCAGTGGCTGAAGACGCTGGCCGCGAAGTTGATGAGGTAGGTCGGGACCGGGTAGCGGTGAGTCCACCAGAAGGTCTTCTTGCCGGCCGCGGTGGTGACGCTGTCGAGCAGGCCGTTGGCGCAGGCGGTGAAGCTGTCGGGCACGGTGACGTTGACCTGGCAACCGGCCTCGGCCTTGTCCCAGGGCTGGTCCCAGCAGGGAAACCAGTAGCGGGAGTCCTCGGGCTCGGTTATTGAGTAGGCGACGGTGTGGTTGCGGTTGTTGCCCGAGCCCTGGAGATACCAGTAGAAGCCGCGGTTGGTGGTGCCGGCGGCGCGGCGGTAGTAGATGTCGATGGTCGCCGAGTCGCCCTCGGCGAGCGGCGTGTCGAGGTAGACGTTGAGGAACTGGTAGGAGTCCTGGAAGCGCAGGCTGGCCGCGCCGAGCTTGACCGAGTCGCAGGTCAGGCTGACGAAGTTGAGGAAGATGCTGTCGAGGGCCGGGACGCTGCTCCGGAACCGGATGGCGCAGCGGGCGGTCATCGCGCCCGAGGTCATCGGCAGGTCGAGGTCGATCGCGTAGTGGCGGACGTCGTAGCTGTGGCTTGACTCGGCGTCGAGTTCCGGGGCGGTGAGGCCGGGCAGGTTCCACTTGGCCTCGCGGGTCTCGGGCCCGGGGACGTAGCCGAGGGCCGCGGCGGTGAAGAGCAGAATCACGGCGAGCAGTCGCAAACAGCACCTCCAGATTGCGGGCTTCGCTGACGGCGGGGTCGCGCTGGCGCGCCCCCGAACCGGTAATTATAGCATCCCGGGGAACGGGATTCCAGCCGGCGCGGGTCAGCGGTCCTTGAGGCGTTCGAGCAGGGCGAGGGCGTGCGGGCGGTCGTGGCCGAAGAACGAGGCTGGTTCGGAGGGATCGGCGGTCGCGAGCACCGACCGGGCGTGCTCCCGGGCCTTCGGCCAGTCCCGGCGGCGCTCGGCCGCCCAGGCCAGGCTGATCCGCGTCAGGGTCAGGCCGGGTTCGAGCGCCAGCGCGCGGAGCCAGTATTCCTCGGCCTTGTCGATCCCGCCGCCGGCGATGCCGGGCAGTTCGTAGTACATCCGGCCGATGGCATAGAGCCCGAGGACGTGGTCGGGTTTGAGTTGGACCGCGCGCAGGAAAGCCGACTTGATATCGCCGAGCATGAAGAGCGACCGGACGACGCCCTGCTGTTCGCCGATGCGGGCCTGGGCGTTGCCCCACCAGAGATGGCCTTCGGGGTTGCGGGGCCAGCGCCGCCGCAGGGTATTCGCGACCGCGCGGGCGCGGACGTACCAGTTGAGGCTGTCGGCGCGGGTGCGGGCGCGGTCGCCGAGTTGGAGCAGGACGCGGGCGAGCCAGACGCGGCAGGATTCGTTGGCCGGCTCGGCGGCGCGGACCCCTTCGAGCATCACCCGGGCGGAGTCGAGATGCGACCGGTCGAGGTGCCGATGGTGGTGGAGCCAGCGGGCGCGCGCCAGCAGCGAGTCGGTCGGCGCCGACGCAAGGAGCGTCGCGGACAGGAGCATGATGAGGAGCGCGAGGGGTCGCATCAGCGGGCGCCGGGGGCGGCCAGCCAGGAGCCGGGGTCCGCGAGGAAGCCGGTGGCGACGAGGATGAGGACCCTGGTGCCGAGGGCGAGGACATCCTCGTCGATGTCGAAGTCCGGGGCGTGGTTGACCGCGGTGATGCCCTTGGCCGGGTTCCTGACGCCGAGGAAGGCGAAGAGCCCGGGCACGCGGTAGAGGTACTCGGCGAAGTCCTCGGCTCCGAGGCTGGGCGGCGTGTCGTCGTCGAGCTTCGGGACGTGCGGGCGCAGGACCCGGGCGGCGCGGCGGGTGAAGGCCGGGTCGTTGACCAGCACCGGGTAGCCCCTGGGCAGTTCGAGTTTCGTCTCGGGCAGACCGGGGATGCCGGGCCGGGCGAACTCCTGCCGCAGTCGTGCGAGCAGGCTCACGAGCGCGGCGAGGATGACCTCGGCGTGGGCGGGCTCGAAGACGCGGAAGCTGCCTCGGACCACGGCCCGGTCCGGGGTCTGGTTGTACTGGGTCCCGGACTCGAAGGTGCCGAAGCCGAGGACGTAGCGGGCGCCCTCGGGCAGGGCGGCGCGGACGACTGCCGGCGCCTCGGTTACGAAGCGTGCGGCGAGCGCGAGCGCGTCGATGCACAGCGTCGGGTCCATATGGTGGCCGGCGCGGCCGCGGACGGTCACGGTCCAAGTGTAGGGGCTGGCCATGAACGGGCCGGGTCTGACCGCGACGAGGCCGCAGTCGAGGTGGCCGACGAGGTGGACGCCGAAGGCCGCGTCGACGCCGTCGAGGCAGCCGTCGGCGATCATCGCGGTCGCGCCGCCGGGCGGCGCCTCCTCGGCGGGCTGGAATATCAGCCTGACGCTGCCGGGCAGTTCCTGCCGGCGCTCCTCGAGCCAGCGGGCCGCGCCGAGCAGCATCGCGACGTGGCCGTCGTGGCCGCAGGCATGGGAGACTCCCTCGTTGCGCGAGCGGTAGCCGGCGTTCAGGCCGGTCTCGGCCTCCGGGATGCGGAGGGCGTCGAGGTCCGCGCGGAGGGCGATGCAGGGACGCGCGGCGCGGCCGCGGACGGTCGCGATGACGCCAGTGCGGCCGGCGGGCCGGTGCTCGATGCCGAGCGCGGCGAGCTCGGCCAGCACCTTTGCCTGCGTTTCCCGCTCCTCGCCGGAGGGCTCCGGGTGGGCGTGGAACCAGCGCCGGAGCTCGATGACCCGGTCGGCCAGCCCGGGGGAGATGATGATGTCGTCGATCGCGGCCTCCGCGCCGGGCCTCAGGCGGGCGGGTCGGCCTTGGCGAGGCAGGTCGTCGCCGCGAGCCGGGCGAGCCGGCGGACGCGGCCGATGTAGTTCTCGCGCTCGGAGACGCTGATCGCGCCGCGGGCCTCGAGCAGGTTGAAACAGTGCGAGCACTTGACGACGTGGTGGTAGCCGGGGTAGACAAGCCCGAGCCCGAGCAGGCGCCGGGCCTCGGCCTCGAAGCGGTCGAAGAGCCCGGCGAGCAGGCTGGTATCGGCGTGCTCGAAGTTGTAGGCGCAGAATTCCTCTTCGTTCTGGCGGTAGATGTCGCCCCAGCTGAGATGCTCGTTCCAGCGGACGTCGAAGATGCTCTCGACTCCCTGGACGAACATCGCGATGCGCTCGAGCCCGTAGGTTATCTCGACCGGGATGACCTTGAGGTCGACCGAGCCGCACTGCTGGAAGTAGGTGAACTGGGTGATTTCGATGCCGTTGAGGTCGACCTGCCAGCCGAGGCCCCAGGCACCGAGGGTCGGCGACTTCCAGTCGTCCTCGATGAAGCGGACGTCGTTCTTGGCGAGGTCGATGCCGATGGCTTCGAGGCTCCCGAGGTACTGGTCCTGGACGTCGGCGGGCGCGGGCTTGAGGACGACCTGAAGCTGCCAGAACTGCTGGACACGGAGCGGGTTCTTCGCGTAGCGGCCGTCGCGCGGGCGCTGGGAGGGCTCGCAGTAGACGACGTTCCAGGGCCGGGAGTCGAGGACGCGGATGAAGGTCGCCGGGTTGAAGGTGCCGGCGCCGACCTCGGAGTTGTAGGGCGAGAGGACCGCGCAGCCGCGGCCGGCCCAGTACTGCTGAAGGCGGAGAATGATGTCCTGGAGCGCGAGCGGTGAGGGTCCGGCGGCCATCGCGTCAGAGGCCGAGCTCGGCCGCGGCGCCCTTCATCGCGTCGAGGCAGGCGGCGGTGAATTCCTCGAGGGTGAGGCCGAGGTTCGCGCAGGTGGCGATCTGCTCCCGGCTGGCACCGGCGGCGAACTTCTTCTCGCGGTAGCGGCGGAGGACAAATTCGGTGTCGAGGCCGGCGAGCCTCTTATCCGGGTGCATCAGCGCGGCGGCGACGATGAGCCCGGTGATCGGGTCGACCGCGAAGAGGGCCCGGTCGAGGTCGGTCGCGACCGGCGCGTTGCCGGCGTGAGCCTTGACCGCGTTGACGACCTCGTCGGCGACGCCGCGGGCGGCGAGCTCGGCGGCCGCGACGATGCCGTGGCGGGCCGGGTCGCGGGCGGTTTCCTCGTAATCGAGGTCGTGGACGAGGCCGGCGAGCCCCCAGCTTTCCGCGTCGGCGCCGAACCGCGCGGCAAGGGCGCGCAGGCAGGCCTCGGTCGCGAGCATGTGCTTCTGCAGATTGCGGTTCCCGACCTTCTCCCGGACCAGCGTCCAGGCTTCTTCGCGCGTCACGCGGACCTCCCCGGGGTATCGGCAGGCGACTGCCGCGGTCTTGCCATCGGGCCAATCATCGAGCGGAGTGATGATAGTGGTGCGGTCGGGAGTGTCAACCCGGCCGCGTTGACCCCGGCCGCGCGGCGGGCTATACTCGGGGCCGTGGCTATGAAGTCGGTCTACCGCGCCCAGGACGAGCTGATGGCCAACTCGATCCGCGACCTGCTCGTCCAGAGCGGCGTGCCCGCGCTGGTCCGCTCCTTCCAGATCCCGGCCTACGATGGCATTGCCCGGGTGATGCGTCCGGACTGGGGCGAGGTGCTGGTCGAGGAGAGCGACCTCGACCGCGCCCGCGAGCTGGTCGAGGGTTTCCTCGCGCCGAATGACGAGTAGCGCCGCTGAAGGCGCGTTTCCCAAGGAGGTCCGTTGAAGTTTGTCTATCGGTTCGGTGACGGCAGGGCCGACGGCTCGGCCGGGATGAAGGAATTGCTCGGCGGCAAGGGCGCGAACCTCGCCGAGATGGCCAGCCTCGGGTTGCCGGTGCCGCCCGGGTTCACGGTCACGACCGCGGCCTGCGTTGAGTTCATGCGGACCGGCCGGTTCCCGGCCGGGCTCGAGCGGGAAATCCGGCAGGGGCTCGTGTTCGTCGAGAAGGCGGCGGGGCGGCGGTTCGGGGACGCGAAGGCACCGCTCCTGCTTTCCTGCCGGTCGGGCGCGCGGGCGTCGATGCCCGGGATGATGGAGACCGTGCTCAACATCGGGCTGTCCGGGCGGACCCTGCCCGGGCTCGCCGCGATGAGCGGCGACGAGCGGTTCGCGTTCGATTCCTACCGCCGGCTGCTGACGATGTACGCGGACGTCGTGATGGAGAAGGCCGAGGGTATCGAGCCCGGCGAGGGGCGTGGCATCCGGAGCCGGCTCGAGGCGCTGATGAGCCGGGCGAAGGAGCGGGCCGGCCGGGAGGACGACTCGGCGCTGACCGCGGCCGACCTCAGGAAGCTGTGCGCGCAGTTCGAGCGGCGCATCCGCGCCGCGTTCGGCCGCGGCTTCCCCGAGGACCCGATGAAGCAACTACTGGCCAGCGTCCGGGCGGTGTTCCGGAGCTGGAACGGCCGTCGCGCGGTGTCCTACCGGCGCATCGAAGGCCTGCCCGATGACTGGGGCACGGCGGTGAACATCCAGGCGATGGTGTTCGGGAACCTCGGGGCCGACTCGGCGACCGGGGTCGCGTTCACCCGCAACCCGGCGACCGGGGCGGCGCAGTTCTACGGCGAGTGGTTGCGCAATGCCCAGGGTGAGGACGTCGTCGCCGGGATCCGGACGCCCAACCCGCTGAACGCGGCGAGCCGGAACGTCAGCAACAAGGCGATGGAGACGCTCGAAGAGGCGATGCCCGGCCTGTACCGGGAGCTCGACCGCCACCGCCGCCGGCTCGAGAAGCATTTCCGGGACATGCAGGACCTCGAGTTCACGATCGAGCGGGGCAGGCTCTGGATGCTCCAGACCCGGACCGGCAAGCGGACCGGGGTCGCCGCGCTCAACATCGCGATGGACATGCTGGCCGAGAAGCTGATTGACGAGCGGGTCGCGCTCGGCCGGGTCAAGCCGGCACAACTCGACGAGCTCCTGCACCCGATCGTCGACCCGGCTGCCGAGAGGGGCGCGGTCGTCCTGGCCGAGGGCCTGCCGGCCGGCCCGGGCGGCGCGGCCGGGCGGGTCGCGTTCACCGCGGCCGACGCCGTGGCGCGGGCGAAGCGGGGTGAGCCGGTCATCCTCGTCCGTGAGGAGACGAGCCCGGAGGACATCGACGGGATGCGGGCCGCGGCCGGCATCCTGACCGCGCGGGGCGGGATGACCTCGCACGCCGCGCTGGTTGCCCGGGGCTGGGGCAAGTGCTGCATCGTCGGCGCGAAGGGCGCGGAAGTGAACGCGGCCGGGCGGAGGCTGCGCTTCGGCGGCCGGGCGTTCGGCGACGGCGACTGGCTGACGCTGAACGGCAGCCGGGGCCGGGTCTATGCCGGCCGGCTGGCGATGATGGACGCGAGCGAGCAACCACGGTTCCAGAGGTTCATGGGGCTGGCCGACAGGCACCGGCAGCTGCGCGTCCGGACCAACGCCGAGACCCCGGAGGACGCGGCGCTGGCCCGCAGGCTCGGGGCGGAAGGAATCGGGCTGTTCCGCACCGAGCACATGTTCTACGGCAAGGGCAGCGACGTGCCGCTGTTCCTCCTGCGCCGGATGATCCTGAGCCGGACCGCGAAGGAGCGCACGGCCGCGCTCGACAAGCTTTTCGTCCACGTCAAGAACACGGTGAAGGGGACGCTCGCGGCGATGGACGGCCTGCCGGTGACGGTCCGCCTGCTCGACCCGCCGCTCCACGAGTTCGTGCCCCGCGACGGGAAGAAACAGCGCGAGCTCGCCCGCGCGCTCGGGGTGAGCGCCGCCGAGGTGCGCCGGCGGGGCGAGGCCCTGCACGAGACCAACCCGATGATGGGCCACCGCGGGGTCAGGCTGGGAATCAGCTACCCGGAAATCACCACGATGCAGGCCCGGGCAGTCTTCGAAGCCGCGGCCGAACTGCTCAAAGCGAAGCGCCGGCCCAGGCCGGAGATAATGGTACCGGTGACCTGCGAGGCGCGCGAGCTCGCCGACCAGAACGTCATCATCAGCCGGGTCCACGACGAGGTCTGCCGGGCTGCCGGGCTCAAGTTCATCCCACACCTGGTCGGCACGATGATCGAGATTCCGCGTGCGGCGCTGACCGCGGGCGAGATGGCGAGGGAGGCCGAGTTCTTCTCGTTCGGCACCAACGACCTGACCCAGATGACCTTCGGCTTCTCGCGCGACGACGCCGGGGCGTTCCTGCCCGACTACCTCGAGCGCCGGCTGCTGCGGGCCGATCCGTTCGGAACGCTGGACCTTCCGGCGGTCGGCGAGCTGGTCCGAATCGCGGTCGAGCGCGGCCGGGCGGCCCGACCGGGCCTCAAGGTCGGCATCTGCGGCGAGCACGGCGGCGACCCGGAGTCGGTGCGGTTCTGCCATGATGTCGGGATGGACTACGTGAGCTGTTCGCCGTACCGGGTGCCGGTCGCCCGGCTGGCCGCGGCGCAGGCGGCGATAGAGGCGCCCCGGCGGCCCCCGGCCGCCGGGAAGCCGCGCCTTCCGCGCGGGGAGAAGGAGAGCTCCATCAGGATTCCGGAGCGGACTCCCGGCGCGACGCGCCGGGGGACCGGCCAGCGCGGGGGAAAGGGGAGTGCGGGATGAGCGGGGATTTCGTCGGCAGGCTCGATGCCCTGCTCCAGGACCACCGTGATGTCCTTCTGAACCCCGGGCGCGGGGTGCTCATCATCGAGGCGGAGCGACGCCGGGAGGCGATGGTCGCGGCTTGCGGCGCTCTGGCGACCTGGACCCCTGTCGAGTCGACCGGCCGAAGCCCGAAGGACACCTGCATCGTCCGGCGGCCCGAGTCCGAGGACACCATCGACTGGGACTCGCCCAACAACGTCCCACTCGACCCGGAGACGATGGCGATGGTGCTCGATGACGCGCTCGGGACGCTCGCGGCCAAGCCGCGGCTGTACGTCACCGACCGTTGTCTCGGCGCCGACCCGGCGTACGCACTGCCGATCCGGACCGTGACCGACCGGGCGCTCACTGCGCTCTTCACTGACAACATGTTCCGGCCCCTCCCGGGGCCGGGCTGCGGCAAGGACTTCGCCACCGGTCTTCCGCAGAGCCGGCCCCTCCCGGGGCCGGGCTGCGGCAAGGACTTCGTCACCGGTCTTCCGCAGAGCCGGCCCCTGCCGGGGCCGGGCCGCGGCAAGGACTTCGTCACCGGTCTTCCGCAGAACCGCACCGTCCCGGCCGATATCGGCCGGTCCTGCTTCGCCGCCCGGTCTTTCACGCTGGTCGTCCTGCCCTACGACAAGCTCGACCCGGAGCGCTACCGCGGCCGGCTGAGGGTGGACCCGCGGCTCGGCCACACCTCGACGATGGTCATCGCGATGGATATGGACCGGCGGCTGGGCGTGGTCTATGGCTCGGCCTACGGTGGGAGCGTCAAGAAGCTCGGGTTCACGGTGATGAACTACTACCTGCCGGCGGAGGGCATCCTGCCGCTGCACTGCGCGGCGAACGAGAGCGCCGGGGGCGACGTCGCGCTGCTGCTCGGCCTCTCGGGCACGGGCAAGACGACGCTGTCGGCCGACCCGCGCCGGGCGCTCCTCGGCGACGACGAGCACGGCTGGTCGGACGCCGGCATCGCCAACTTCGAGCAGGGCTGCTATGCCAAGCTCATCAACCTGCGGCGCGACAAGGAGCCGGAGATCTGGAACGCCTGCTTCCACGCCGCGCCGGCCGCCGAGCACGGGGCGATAGTCGAGAACGCGATGGTCTACCCCGACGGGCGGTTCGACCTCGACGACGAGCGCTACACGCCCAACTCGCGCGGGTCGTACCCGCTGTCGTTCCTGACGAACATCAAGCCGCTGCCGGTCGGCGGTCACCCGAAGACGATCTTGTTCCTGACCGCCGACGCCAACGGCGTCCTGCCGCCGGTCGCCCGGCTGACGCGCGAGCAGGCGATGCTCTGGTTCCTGATGGGCTACACGTCGAAGCTCGCCGGCACCGAGACCGGCATCGTCGAACCGAAGACGACCTTTTCGCGGTTCTTCGGCGCCCCGTTCATGCCCCGCAACCCGGACGTCTACGCCGGCCTGCTGGGCGAGCGGCTCGATCGCCACGGGTCGCGGGTCTTCCTCGTCAACACCGGCTGGTCCGGCGGGCCGTACGGAACCGGCCGGCGGATGGACATCAGCCTGACGCGCGAGATCGTCGAGGCGGCGCTGGCGGGCGGGCTGGACGGGGTCGAGTACTCGGAGGATGGCACGTTTCACCTCCGGGTGCCAAAGAGCTGTCCCGGCGTCGCCGACCCCGGCCTGCTCAACCCGCGCGGGACCTGGGCCGATCCGGAGGCCTATGACGAACGGGCGCGCCGGCTCGCGGCCGAGTTCTGCGCGCACTTCGACCGGGCCTACGGCGCGAAGCGCATCGCGCCGGGCGTCGCCCGGCAGTGCCCGGGCAAGTAGCCGCCGGGGCGAGTCCGGCGGTCAGCGCCGGCGCTTGGGCGAGAAGAGAAGCGTCAGCCCGAAGACTGCGCTCGAGGTGATGATGATGACCGCGCCCGAGGGCGCGTCGGTGAGGTAGGACACACCCAGCCCGACCAGGCACGACCCGATGCCGAAGGCGGCGGAGAGCAGGAACATCGTCCGCAGGCGCCAGGTGAGCTGGAATGCGGCGGCAGGAGGGTTGACAATCAGGCTGAAGATCAGGAGGCCGCCGATGGTGTCGAGGTTGGCGGTGACGGTCAGCCCGCAGAGCACGAGCATCGCGTAGAAGAGCGGCCGCTCGGGGATCCCGACCGCCCGGGCGACCTCGCGGTTGTAGAGCACGGCCCGGATTTCTTTGAAGAACAGGAGCAGGAAAGCGACGACCACCGCGGCCATCGCCGCCATCACGACGACGTCCCGGGCCGACACCAGCAGGATGCTTCCCCAGACATAGCGCAAGGCGGCGGTGCGCGGGCCGGGCATCAGCCCGATGCCGAGGAAGGCAAGGCCGAGCACGAGCGAGAAGATGATGCCGACCGAGACGTTGGGTTCGAGGTCGGAGTGCTCGGCGAGCGGGCCGATCAGCAGCGAGGCGAGGACGCAGGCGGCGGTCGCGGCGACGAGCGGGTTGACACCGACGAGCAGGCCGAAGACCGCGCCGGCGAACGCGGCGTGGGACATCGCCACCCCGACGAACGGAATCCGCATCAGCACCACCCAGACCCCGACCAGGCCGCAGGCCCCGCCGCCGAGGACCGCGGCGGCGATCTGCCAGGGCAGCAGGGCGGGGATGTTCATCCCGCGAAAAGCGCGGCGACGCGCGCGGGGGCAAGTGCCGCGGCCCGGTCGCCGTCGAAGACGATCCGGGTCTGTTTCATCAGGATTATCCGGCGGCAGGGCGCGGGCAGCCGGTCAACGCGATGGGTGACGAGAATGGTGGTGAGGGCGAACTGCTCGTGGGCGGCGCTGACCAGTGCCTCGAGTTCGTCCCCGGCGTGCGGGTCGAGGTTGGCGAAGGGCTCGTCGAGCAGGAGAATCTCCGGCTCCTGGGCGAGGGCCCGGGCGAGGTTGATCTTCTGGGCCTCGCCGCCCGAGAGGTGGCCGACCGGCCGGTCGGCGAGCGCGGCCATCCCGGTCATCTCGAGCGCGCGCTCGGTCGCCCGGTTATCGGCCGGCGAGAGCCGACGCAGGAGCCCGGCCCGGCCGACCCGGCCAAGCAGGACCGCTTCGCGGCAGTCAAGCGGCGTGCGCGGATCAACATTCAGGTGCTGGGGAACGTAGCCGATTCGGCGGCGCAGGCCGCGCACCGTCCGCCGACTGAGCCCGGTGCCGAGTACCTCGACCTTCCCGGCCCGGATGTTGCCGAGGCCGTTGACAACGGTGAGCAGGGTAGTCTTGCCGGCGCCGTTGGGCCCGATGATTGCCGCGAACTCGCGTCGGCGGAGGATGAGCGAAACGTCGCGCAGGGCGATGTGCTCGTAGTACGAAACGCTGACCCGGTCGAGCCGGACCGCGCAGTCGGCCAGAGGCATTGGCGGCGGCTCCTGCGTCACGACTGCCGCCGGCTCACTCGAGCAGGCGGGCGATGGTACGGGCGCTCTCAAGCAGGGTGGCCGGGTAGTCGTCTTCGAGCGGGAAGTTGGTCAGGTTGACGTGCCGGGCGCCGAACGCGGCGGCGAGCGGCCCGCCGGCGTCCGGCCCGGACTGGAGGTTGTCTGCGACCAGGCCGACCGCCGAATCGATGCCGACCCGGGCAAGACGGCTCAGCTCGCGGGCAGTGAAATCCTCGGGCCGGCCGTAGGTCGCGACGACGCGGAAGCCCAGCCAGCGCAGCAGCGGGGCCTGGTGTTCGGCGGCGATGGCGGTCGGCAGGGAGCGGCCGGCGAGGAGCGCGCGGGCGGCCCGGGACGCCGAGTCGACCCGGGCGAGGTAGCGCCCGGCGTTCAGTTTGAAGGTGTCGGCAAGTGCGGTGTCGAGCCCGGCGAGCAGGCCGGCCAGCTCCAAGACCGCCAGGCGGTGGACCTCGGGCAGCATCCAGTTGCCGCCGGTTGCGGCGGTGACGACCCGGGGGCGCGGTTCGGGCAGGGACCGGGCCAGGTCATCGAACCACTCCTCCCAGCCCTGGCGAATGATCAGGTCGGCCCGGGCCGCGGCCGCGACGTGCGACGGCCGGACGTCGAAGTGGCCCGGGCACATTCCGGCCGGGGCGAGGGTGACGTTCTCGACCCGGTCGCCGGCGACCGCGGCGACGACTGCCGTGATGTTCGCGGTGGTGCCGACGACGACCGGACGGGGATTTCGCCCGCCGCAGCCCGGTCCGGACAGCGCCAGGACGGCGGCGAGCAGGACAAGCGGGCGCCGCACGAAGACACCCGCGTCGTGGCCGCCGGTACCGGTCACTAGTCCCTGGCCGCTGTCAGGTTCAGGCGGCCGTGGCGCACGCCCTTGGTCGCGATCAACTCGTCGGCCAGCCGGCGCACCCGGCTCGACCGTCCCCGGACGATGAGCACCTCGAGGCAGTTCTGCGGGTCGAGGTGGACGTGGACGTTGGCGACGACCGTCGCGTGGTGGTCGTGCTGGATGTGGGTCAGACGGTGGGCGAGGTCGTGCTGTTCGTGGTCGTAGACGATCGTGACCGTGCCGACGACGTCGCTGTCCTCTTCGCGCTGGCGGTCCTCGTCGAGGCGGCGCCGGACGAGGTCCCGGAGCGCCTCGGACCGGCAGGAGTAGCCGCTGCGGTCGAGGAGCCGGTCGAACCGGGCGAGCAGGGCCGGTTCCATCGATACCCCGAAGCGGACGGTCGGAGCCAGGGCGCTACGGGTCGTTCTTCCGCGTGTCACTTTCTCGCCGATGGTAGCACGGAGGCACCGGGAGTCAAGCCGGATTGACCCGGCCGGGTGGCGGCATAGGATGCTCTGATGTCGCGCGAGGCCCGCCCGATGGTGGCGCTGTTGTTCATCCTCGGCGGCCAGGGGCTGGCGGCGCAGGCGGTCGTGATGCGCGAGCTGATGGCCGCGTACGCCGGCAGCGAGTTCACGGCGGCGGTCGTGCTCGGGACCTGGCTGGGCCTGGAGGCGCTGGGGGCGCGGCTGGCGGGCGGCTTCCGCGCAACCGGCCGGCCCGGGGCGATGACCGCGGCCGGCATTGCGGTGGCGGTGCTGTCGGCGCTGGCGGTTCCGGCCGCGACGCTGACGCGGCCGCTGTTCGGCCTCCTGGCGGGCGAGCAGCCGGGGCCCGCGGCCGTCGCCGGGGCTGCCGCGCTCGTGTCCGCGCTGCCGGCGCTGTTGCATGGTTGGCTCTTCGTCGAGTTTTGCGGCCGCCACGCGGACACCGCCGGTGCGGGCGGCGTCGGGCAGGGCTATGCGTGGGAGGGTTTCGGTGCCGCCGCCGGCGGTCTGGTCGTCGCGGCGGCGCTGGTCGCCGCCGCGCCCGGCCTGGCGGTCGTGGCCGGCTTCGGGGCCGCCCTGCTGGCGGCCGGGGCCGCCGCGGGCGGGATGCGCCGGCTGCCGGCCGTCGTCACCGCGGTCGCGCTGGTCGCGGCGGCGCTGACCGCGCGGGCCTCGGAGCGGCTGGCCTGGCAGGCGGCCTGGCCCGGTTTCCGGGTCGAGGAGGTCGCCGACAGCCCGTTCGGCAAGACCGTGACGCTGACGCGCGAGGCCGAGCGGGTGGTCGTCTCGGACGGTGTCGCGGTGGCGGCACTTCCGCCCGCGGACCGGCTGGGCGTGGAGCAGGCGGCGGTCGTGCCGGCCCTGCTGGCAGCCGAACAGCAGAGCGTGCTCGTGCTGGGCGGCGCGGGGTTCGTACCGCCGCTGCTCGAGCTGCCGGCCGCCGAGCTGACGCTGGTGGCACAGGACCGGCTGCTGCTGGAGCGTATCGTCGGGGCCGGCGCCGACTGGCCGTCGGCCGGCAAGGGGCGGGTGAGGGTCGTGCACGACGACCCGCGCCGGTTCCTCGCCCGGGCGGCGGAGGAGCGATTCGACTGCATCATCGGCCCGAGCCCGGTACCGCTGAGCCTTTCGGCGAGCCGGCTCGCGACAGTGGAGTTCTTCCGCCTCTGCCGCCGCCGGCTTCGGACCGGGGGGGTCGTCGCGGTGCCGCTCGACTGGTTGACGGCCGGCGCGGGCCGGTCCGCGGCCCGGCTGTACCAGTCGAGCCGGGTGACGATGGCGGAGGCGTTCGACACGGTAGCGGTCCTACCGCTCGACCTGCCGGTGCTGGTGGCCGGCGCGGGGCCGCTGGCGGGCGCGCCGGACGCGGGCGCGCGGCTCGCAGGCTGGCACCGGGATGGCGCGGCCGGCGGCCTGGTCCTCGATTCGGCCGGTCTTACCCGGCTCCTCGACCGATTCCGCGGCGAGCGGCTCGAGCGCGAGCTGGCGGCCGCGGCCGGGCCGGGCTGGTGCGGGGACAGGACCTCGTGCCTGAGCACCGACGCGCACCCGCGCGGTCTCTTCCTCGCGGTCGCCCACCGGGCGCGCGAGGCCGGCCTTTCGGGCCCGGATCCCGGGGACCTGCTGCGCCGGGCCTCCAGTCCCGCGCTCGCGGCCACGCTTGTCATCCTGCTTGTGGCGATTCTCCTGGCGTCGCGCCGCGGCGAGGCCGGGCGGCGGACGCTGGCGGTGGCGACTTCCGGTTTCGCGGGCAGCGCGCTCGTGACGGTCGCGATGTTCGCCTTCCAGGCCGCGACCGGGGCGCTCTATGCCGGTGTCGTCCTGCTCCTGGCCTGCTTCATGTCCGGGACCGTGCTGGGCGGGCGGCTGGGCGCGGCGGCGGTCAGCCGCGCGGCCCGGGGCGGGGCGCCGGATTCAACACCAAGAGGGAGAGGGACACCGGACGAAACACGAAGACACCAAGACACAGATTCGGATTCGACACCAAGACACGAAGACAGAAGACGCTGGGGTCCGAACCCAAGAACCACTCTTTGTGCCTTCGTGGTTTGCCCGGCATGCGTGACTTCGTGGTTTGACCTCAGGCGCGGCTTCCTGGCGGCGGAGGTCGCGCTGGTCGCGGCCGCGCTGGTCGTCGTACCGGCCGGCCGGATCCCTCCCGGCTGGGTCCAGTTCCCGCTGCTCACGCTCGCCGGGTGCGCGCTGGGCTACCAGTTCCCGGTCGCCGCGTCGGCGCCGGGCGGGATGGCGGTCCGCCGCCGCATCGGCCGGCTCGCGGCCGCGGACCTGGCCGGCGGGCTCGCCGGCATCCTCGCCGTTCCGATGCTGGCGGTGCCGGTCGCCGGGCTGGGATGGGCGTGCGGGGTGGTGGCCGGGCTGAAGCTCGCGAGCCTGCTCGTCCAGCTCGCACCGGCCCGCGATTGACAGCCGGCGCTTGCGTTCCTAGAATGGCCGCAATGATACGGCCGATGATCCGCTTCCCGCGCCGGGCCCGGACCCGGCGGTTGGCGTTCGGCCCGGCCCTCGCGGCCGCGCTGGCGCTGGTCGCGGCCGCCGCGGCGCAGGACGGCCAGTCCGCGGCCGCCGGCCGGTCGGCGGGCAGCCAGGCGCTGGTCGGGGTCGAGAGCCCGATAATCTCCGAGGAGTACATCCTGATGCCGGGCGACGAGCTGCTGGTGACCGTGAGCGGGCCGGTGACGTACTCCTACCGGTCGTTCGTGACCTACGAGGGCAAGGTCACCGTTAACATGCCGCCGGGAATGTCGCCATTCGTGGCCGACCGCGCGCTCCCGGACGAGGTGGGCAACGTCGTCGACGCAGTAAGAATCAGCGGGCTGACGATGCAGCGGGCGCAGGACACGCTGGCCTGCGTGATGAAGCGCTACTTCCGGGACACCGAGGTGAAGCTGACGCTCCTGGGCCTGCGCTCGGGGATCATCTTCGTCACCGGCGAGGTCCAGTATGCCGGCGCATACAACGCGTCATCGGTCGAGCGCGTGTCCCAGCTCGTCGCCAAGGCCGGCGGGCTGGCGCCGCTCGGCTCGCGGTCGCGGATCCACGTCATCCGGGGCGGACGGCTGCACGCGGTCGCGGACATCGGCCGGTTCGAGACCGAGGGTGACCTGATGGCGAATCCGTTCGTCGAGTCGGGCGACGTGATCTTCGTGCCGCCGGTCGAGGGCCTGGTGACCGTCAAGGGCGCGGTGTTCGGGCGCGGCAGCTACCGGCTGAGGACCTCGGCGCTGACGACCGAGAAGGAGCGAATCAGCGAGGGCATCTACGAGCTCGAGCCGGGCGACCGCGTCTTCGATATGATCCGCAAGGCCGGCGGCATCACGCCGTGGGCCGACCTCGCCTACTGCTACGTCGACCGCATAATTCTCGGCGGCAGGGGCGCGCGGAAGCGGATGCCGGTTGACCTGCACGCGATCCTGTTCCAGGCGGACTCGGCGCAGAACCTGCCGCTGATGAACTCGGACATCCTGGTCATCCCGCCGATAAACACCCTGGTCTACGTCGAGGGTGAGGTCCAGAGCCCGGGCGCCTTCCTCTACACGCCGAACCTGCGGGCGAGCGACTACATCGGCCAGGCGAGCGGGCCGACCCACTACGCCACGATGCGGGGCGCGCACCTCATCCGCGACGGGCGGCGGTTATCGCTGAGAGACGACCCGACGGTCGACCCGGGCGACCGGATCGTGGTTCCGCGGGTCGCCCTGCGCTGGTGGCAGGACTACGTCTCGATCATCAGCGCCATCGGTATCCCGGTGGCGTCGGTGATCATCTCGTTCTACGCGCTGTCCCGGTAGCCGGGCGGCAACCCTCGAGCTTGCGGACCCGCCGGGCGTGACGCCCGCCCTCGAACTCAGCCGCCAGCCAGCGCCGGGCGGTCCTCACCGCGGTCCCGGCCGGGGTGAAGTCCGCGCCGAGGCAGAGGACGTTGGAGTCGTTGTGCCGGCGCGAGAGCTCGGCCAGCTTCGGGCCGGAGCAGAGCGCGGCCCGGACGCCGGGCACGCGGTTGGCGGCGATCGACATCCCGATGCCGGTCGAGCAGACGAGGATGCCGCGCTCGGCCCGGCCGCGGGCGACCGCCAGCGCGACGGCGCAGGCGAACTCGGGGTAGTCGCAGCTCGCGCTCGAGCCGGTACCGAGGTCGGCGACCTCGTGGCCGTCGGCGGCCAGCCGGCGCATCAGCCGCTCCTTGAGCTCGAAGCCGCGGTGGTCGGCGCCGAGGGCGATCCGCATCTCAGCCGACGCGGGTCAGCCAGCCGTGCCGGTCCTCGGCGCGCTCCTCGATGACCGCGAAGAAGGCGTCCTGGAGCCGCTTGGTGATCGGCCCGCACCGTCCCGAGCCGACCGGGATCTTGTCGACGCTCCTGATCGGGGTGACCTCGGCGGCGCTGCCGGTGAAGAACACCTCGTCGGCGATGTAGAGCATCTCGCGGAGCATCATTGTCTCGACGACCGGGATGCCGAGCTCGCGGGCGAGGGTGATGATTGTGTCGCGGGTGATGCCGGGCAGGATCGTCGCGTGGAGCGGCGGGGTATGGATGACGCCCTTGCGGACGACGAACAGGTTCTCGCCCGAGCCCTCGCTCAGGAAACCGTGGACGTCGAGCGCGATTCCCTCGACGAACCCGTACCTGATGGCCTCCATCTTGATGAGCTGGGAGTTCATGTAGTTGGCGCAGGTCTTGGCCATCGCCGGGAAGGTGTTCGGCGCCATCCGGTTCCACGACGAGACCATCACGTCGACGCCCTGCTCGAGCGCCTCCGGGCCGAGGTACTTGCCCCAGTACCAGGTGATGAGCGCGATGTCGACCGGGCAGTTGAACGGGTTGACGCCCAGCTCGTTGTAGCCCCGGTAGACGATCGGGCGGACGTAGCACTCCTCGTGGCGGTTTTTGCGGATGAGGTCCTGCATCGCCTGGTTGACCTGTTCCTGGGTGAACGGGATGTCCATCCGGTAGATCCGGGCCGAGTTGAACAGCCGCTCGGTGTGCTCCTGCATCCGGAAGATCGCCGGGCCGGAAGGGGTCTTGTAGCAGCGGATGCCCTCGAAGACCCCGGTGCCGTAGTGGATGACGTGCGAGCAGATGTGGATGCGGGCCTCGGCCCACGGAACGTAGTTGCCGTTCATCCAGATGAAGTCGGACTTCTTGTCCTCAAGACCCATATTGCCTCCTTGCGGGAACGAGGGCGGGACTCGCGGCCCGCCCGGCTCGGCGGTCAGCAACGGCGGGCAGGCACCCCCGGCGGGTGCCGCCGCAGCCTGGCGCTCGGCAGGTTGTCAAGCTAGTGGCGGCGAAGGGACTCGAACCCCTGACTCAGAGATTATGATTCTCCAGCTCTGGCCATCTGAGCTACGCCGCCGGACGGTGATTGTAGCCCAGCGCACCCGGCTGTCAAATCCCCGCGAAGGGGAGCCGCGGAGCCGGCGCGGGGTCGGGCCGTCTATGATGTTTCCCGACCGTGGTGCTCCGGCCCAACCCGGCGCGGTACTCGGTGCATCTCGCCGGGACCGAGGGCGTCGGGCTGTACGCGCCGGACGGCCGCAGGGTCGCCCTGCTCCAGCCCGGCGAGAATGACGTCCGGCACCTTGCCCGGGGTGTGTACTTCGTCCGCAGGCAGGACACCGGCGAATCCAGCCGGCAGGTGCTGGTGGAGTAGACCGGCTCCTTTCCCGGACAGCCCGGGGGCCGGGGAAGTCGATACTGAGTATTGACACGCGGGGCAGGATTCGCTTGACGGCGGCGGAGTCAGGCCGACAATGACAGCATGAGAATGACAGCGGTTCTTCTCGGGTTGGTGGGAATGCTCTGCCTCGCGTTCGGACAGGGCCGGATGGCCGACTTCGCCGCGCATGAGGCGGTGATGGATTCGCTCTCAAGGATTCCTCCAAGGCTTCGCTACCTCTGGTTGCAGGACCGTGGGCTTGAGGGCATGTATCAACGCCCCGGCAACATGCCGGAAGCGGAAACTCTTATCTGCGTTGGGCGTTGGTCCTATGGCCCGGTTTTCGATGTCGATGTACGCGCCACACCGAACGACACTATCATAGTGCTTGCCCGGGGTTCCGGTGCAAGTCTGCTGCGTTTACGCCGTTCAGGGGGGCTCCGGCTTGATGTTCTGGCCGACATTAACTGCAACTACCTTGTGTCGCAGGTGCAGGTCAGGGACTCGTTGCTGTTCCTTTTAGCGGATGGTCTGGAGACGTACAATATCTCCGACCCTTTGCGCCCGGTCCATCGGTCCAATATCGCGACAGACCTGCTCGGGTTTGATGTGAAGGATACTCTGGTCTATACCGTCGGTCACGACTCGTTCAAGGTCTACAGCGTAGCCGACCCAGCAGACCCGCGGCTGCTTGGAGCGTCACAGGACATCGGTACGTCGGTATCGGTAGCCGGGAATACTGCGTTCCTGGCCAACCGTCATGGTCTCGATGCGATTGACGTGAGTAACCCGGCATCGCCGTACCGAGTCGGTACCTGGGGAGGCAACATTCTCAGTGTCGCTGCCCGGGGCAATACCTGCCTCGTGACCCAATATGACCTCAACCAACCGGAATGGCTGCGACTTACGCTACTCGACATAGCGGACCCGGCCGCGATGCGGATACTCTCTCGACTGGACAGCTGCGGTGGTTACGAAATACACCTCGATGACTCGCTGGCGTTCCTGTCGGGTTACTACACCGGCGGGCACGAGTTCCGCATACTGAGCATCAGCAACAGCGCAAGCCCGGTTGTACTCGGTTCGTGTGCGACCATTGGTCAGAACTTTGGGGTCTGGGGTAGCAGTGCCGGACGGTTTGCCATTGTTGCCGACGACCTGGGTGGGACGTATATCATCAATACCGGCAATCTCAATCAACCGGTTGTTGACACGGTGGCGCTACGGGTCGGCATAAGCCGTGACCTGTCGCTGGATGGCGGAACGGCATATGTTTCCAGCGGCGGAGCGGGCTTGGTAGTGTTAGATGTGACCGAACCGACCCGGCCTTACTGGATTGGTGGTATTGACACGGCGAATACCGAAAGAGTAACACAGCATTCGGTCGTAGCCAGAGACAGCTTCGCTTTCGTGGACTGGGGGCGGCCGAATCTCCGCTCTGTCGACGTTACGGAACCTACGAATCCGCGTATGGCCGGAGGGTATGACCTTCCCAATCGCCCGAAAAGCATGGTTCTACGGGATAGTCTGCTTTATGTCGCCATTGACGGTGAGTTTCACATCTTCAACGTTGCCCGGCCCCGGGAGCCGCGGGTGGTAGGAGAGGTGAGGCTGCCGGAGTACTCTTATGGCATGCACCTGCAGAATACGCTGGCCTACGTTTCGACCTATCCGCTTTCGGTCATCAACGTGAGCGACCCGACCCTGCCTATTATCATTGGCTCCATTCCTCTTGGAACATGGAACGCCTTTGTCAAAGATAACCTGGCCTACCTGGCCGCGGTCGGCCTGCATGTCTGGAATGTCCGGGACCCGACATCGCCGCACCCGGTAGACTCACTGACCTTTGGCCGGATGGTTTATGATGTCGTTGTCGTTGACACGCTGGCATATCTATCTTGTTCCGATGGTCTGCGGTTGGCCAATATCGCAGACCCGCACAATATGCAGGTGCTCGCATATCATCCTCTGCCATGGACCGGAGGCCGATTACATTGGAACGACCCTCATATTTATGTGGCTGTCAGAGATGCCGGTATAAGCATATTCGAGACCGTGCCGACCGGTATGGCAGATGGCTGGCCGGACCATCCGCCCGCAACCGGACCTTTGGTAACGCCGAATCCGGCCGGGCGGTGGCTGAATATCAAGGTGCAGGAAAGCGCAGTCGTGGCTATCGCCGTGTATGATGCGGCGGGAAGGGAGGTGTTGTATAGCCGGGGCAAAGCCCGGTACAGTGGCAGAAGCGCAACGCTCGACCTTGGCGGCATGAGCCCGGGGGTTTACTTCCTCAGGCTTGACCTGCCGGACAGACGAGAGACATACAAGTTCGTGAAAAAGTAAGAACCCATAAGGAGGTTCAGATGATTCGAAAGTCAGCACTGGCGGTGCTGATAGGATTGATAGCACCGACAATACTATTGGCCGGGATGAAATTCTATGAAGTAGTCCCGTATCGCAACTACATCGGGTTGACCGATTCCGTACCGCCCAATAACCAAATCTCCCAGACCTTCATCAACGTGGCGGATTCGTTGACGGAAGTCAGTCTTTGGGTCGGAGATACGTTCTCAGGCGGGAGATATCATGTCGTCATCAAAGACGGCAATACGGAAATTGCATCGAAGCTCAATGTTCCCGCGCAAAGAATGTGGGGTTGGGTTCATTTCGACCTGGAGATGACTGATGCAAAACTAACCCGCGGACGGACGCTTACCGCCACATTCACCCGGGAAGGCGGCGCGCCGATTTCCTTCGCCTACGACCCGACCGACCCGTATCCGCACGGAAGTCTGACCGCACCCGGCGTCCCGGACACCAGCGACCTGGCATTGCGGGTCTACGGCATCGCCCGGACCGAGAACAATCTGTTCGGCTCGCATCTGTTCCAGTTGGCGATGTGGAGGGACTGGCGGCAGGGCGCTAATCCCGTGGAGGGCTGGGATGCCTGGTCGGACTCGGCCGCGGCAGTCGGAATCGGGTGGGCGCGAGAAGGTCTGGAGTGGGAGTCGCTACAGCCTGAATCAGGGGGCGGCTTCAACTTCGCGGGCAGGTATGACACCGCGATGTTCGCCCTCAGGGACCGGGGCATCAAGCCGTATCTCATACTGTGCTACACGCCGAAGTGGGCGAGTTCGCGTGTCGAGTCGACCTGGGTCAAGGATGATACTGCGCACGAATCCGGCCACTGGGAGATAGACACGAG
>JAWOHE010000074.1:0-18704 GCA_046485285.1 bacterium | reverse complement strand
GATCCGGGTGTTTCCGAACGAAGCGTCCTGCTTGCGACTGGTTACCGCCCACGCGATGGAGCAGTCGGCCGAGTGGGCCGGTCAGCCCCAGTACCTCGATATGAGTCAGTGCGAAGACGAATCGTGAAGACAGACAGCGGCACGGCTCATTTTGCAGACAATTCGGCACTTGACCGGAGGGGGTAAATTCAAAGGTGAATGAAGCCTCGGTTTTTCATTCGGTTATGACGATTCTCGCAAAACTGGAATCGTTAGTTTTGACTAACACAGGCGATTGGAGTTTGTGCGAGTGCGGCGGGTTAGGGAATGGGGACACGATCCCGGTTCGGAGGACCGAAACGGGTCATGTCCCCGGAATCGGTTATGTCCCTGTTTGAGCCGCGAGCGCGTCCACGACCGCGCCGACGACCTTGGCGATGTCGTCGTTCGTACCGTCGAAGTCGCCGTGCTTCTTGATGCCGAGTTCGGTGACGACGACGTGGACCGCGGGCTCGACCCCGACATTCTCCAGCGACTTGCGCACGCAGGCGACCGGACAGCCGTCAATCGCCACGCACGACTTCTCCTTCACGCCTTTGACGAAGCCGGGCAGTTGCGCGCCGACCCCGATGGCACAGTACATCGAACCCTGGCCGTAGCCGTCAAGCGCCTTTGCCGCGTCGTTGGCAATCTGGCCGACGTTCGAGCCACCCGAGCAGGCGAGGAGCAGGAGGTCCTTCGAGCCACAGGCGCAGGTCGGCGCGGCTTGTGGTTCGCTGTTGTTACCGCAGCAAGCTGGCATGTCGTTTCTCCCTGGCGTTCTTCAGTTCACGGCCTGGTTGTCGGCCGAAGCGGCATCCGTCGGCGGCGCCGGCTCGTGGCCGGCGGGCTTCTTCCACCCGAGCACCAGCGAGTAGGCCGCGGGCAGGAAGAAGAGGGTCACGGCCAGCGAGTAGATGAGCCCGCCGATGACCGCGATGGCCATCGGCTTGAGCATGTCGCCGCCCTCGCCGAGATTGAGGGCGAGCGGCACGAGCCCGAGAATCGTCGTCAACTGGGTCATCAGGATCGCCCGCAACCGGACCGGCGCGGCCCGCAGCACCGCTTGGTTCGCCGGCACTCCGGCCCGGCGATGGGACTCGGCAAGGCTGAGCAGGACCACGCCCTGGGACATGATCGCGCCCATCATCACGACCATGCCGATTTGAACCGTTGACCCGAGCGCGCTGCCGCTGAGCGCGAGCGCGGCGAATGTGCCGGTCAGCGACAGGGGAATGCCGACGAGTATCAGGAGCGGCAGTAGCAGGGACTCAAACTGGACAGCAAGGACGACAAAGGCAAGCAGCGCGGCGAAGGCGATTATCAGGCTCATCGTGCGCTGGTTCTCGGCCATCATCTGGGCCTGTCCGCCCATCACGTACTCGACGCCGGATGTTCGTTCCATCGCGGCGACCGCTGCCGCGGCACGGCCGGTAGCTTCGCCGACGCTCACCCCAAGCCGGTCGGAACCGACGACCACTTCCTTGACCTGGTCGGTGCGGACGATCTCCACCGGGCCGACCGAAGGCAGGACCTGCGCGACGTCGCGCACATACACCGGCCGGCCGTTCCGTTGCTTGATGACAAGTCCCTCAAGGTCGGTGCGGCTGGTCAGCTTCGATTCCGGCACGATGACCCGGATGTTGTAGTAGTCGGTGCCGACGCGGTACCGGCTCGCGACCGTTCCGCCGACCTGGGCGCGGAGGGCGGCGGCGAACTCGCTCACCGTGACGCCGAGGGCCGCGGCCCGGGTCCGGTCGAGCCGGCAGCGGTACTCAGGCTTGGTCATGTCCACCGCGAGCGTGACGTTGGTCAGGCCGGGAACGGTGTCGAGCGTCGCGGCGACCTGGCGGGCGAATGCGTAGATTCCGCCCATTTCCGGTCCCCGTACGCGGACCTCTACTTCCTGTGTCCCCACCTGACGGATGCCCTTGACCTTCATCTGCGAGACCCCGATTCGGCCGCCCGGGGCCGGGACCTTGCCGACAATCGGCCGGATGCGGTCCATGAACTGGCGGGTCGTTACCCGGCGGCGGGAGCGCCGGACAAGCTGGATATCGAGCTCGCCTTCGTTTGCGACCTCGTAGGTCGCAAGACCCCAGACCCGGCCGCCGGCCATGGTGAAGATGCTGGCGATCTCCGGTTCGTCCTGGACCGCCGCCTCAAGCCGGGAGAGAATGGAATCGGTCGTGGCGACCGATGCACCGCTGGGCAAACGGACCTTGACCATTACCCGGCCGTCATCGACCGAGGGCAGGAATTCGGAGCCGACCCGTCCGGCGAAGAAAAGCCCGACCGCCAGCAGCAGCCCGGCGATGATGACCACCGGCCAGCGGGCCCGGGCCAGCAGCCGGTCGAGCAGAGCCGAGTAGCGTTCCGTGGCGCGGCTGATTCCGCCTTCAACCGCCCGCATGAACGGGAACGACTGTCCGTGGCGTTCGGCCCGGAGCAGGCGGTCGGTGAGGAACGGGGTCCAGGTCAGGGCGACGGCGAGCGAGATGAGCACGATGCCGGCGATCACCAGCACCAGCTCCTGGAACAGCAGCGCGGCGAGGCCGGGGATGAAGACGAAAGGCAGGAAGATGGCGACAAAAGTCACGGTTGAGGCGATGATGGCCGAGCCGACTTCGCTGGTACCGCGCAGGGCAAAGTCGGGCGCGGCCAGCTTGCGCTGGCGCGTGATGCTCTCGAGTACGACAATCGAGTTGTCGAGGATGACGCCCAGCGCGACGACCAGACCGCCGAGCGAGAAGAGGTTCAATGAGAATCCGGCCAGCCGCATCAGCAGGAAGCTGGCCAGCAGGGTGAGCGGCATCGCGGTTCCCATCACGACCACGGGCCGCCACTGGCCGAGGAACAGGTAGACGATGAAGATGACAAGCATGGCGGCAAGTATCGCGGAACTGCCGACGCTGTTGATGGCCGCCATCACGTACTCGCCCTGGTTCTCGACGTAGCTGAACGAAACGCCCTCGGGCGCCTCGGCTTCCAGCTCCGCCAGCCGGACCGCGACCGCCTTGGAGACCGCGACCGTGTTGGCGTCGGCCTGCTTCAGGACGTTGAGCTTGACGCAGGGGCGGCCGTTGAACCGGGTGATGACCCGGGCTTCTTCGTGCGAGTCCTCGATGGTTGCGAAGTCCTTGACCCGGACCTCGCGGCCGTCCGGGCCGCGAAGCACCACGACCTCGGCCATCTCCTCAAGGGACCCGAACTCTCCCGCGGTGCGGGCGATGATCTCGCGCGCGCCGACCGTGACGCGGCCGGCGAACATCTCGCGGTTCTCTTCCTGCAGGGCTTTCACCACTGCGGCCGGAGTGAGTCCGTACGCCGCGAGGCGGCGGGCATCGAGCAGCACCCGGATTTCCCGCTTGAGCCCGCCGACCGCTTCGACGCCGGCGGTGCCGTCGACCGCATTGAGGCGGTCGGTCAGCCAGTTCTCGGACCAGTCGCGCAGCCAGACCAGGTCGTGGCGGTCGGAACTGACGGTCACTTCCATCACCGGCAACTGGGACGGGTCGGCCTTGATGATGACCGGCGGGTCCATGTCGGCCGGGAGCTGGCGCGCCACCCGGCCCATCGCGGTGGTGACGTCGGCGTACGCATCCTCGATGTCGACGCCATACTTGAAGTTGACGAGCAGGGTGTACATGCCCTCGATGCTCGACGACTCCAGGTAGTCGAGGTTGTCCACGGTTGCCATCACCCGCTCGATTGGTTCGGCAATCGTGGTCTCGATTTCCTCGGCGGTGGCTCCGCGATACCAGATGTGGATCTTGACCATCGGGTAGGTGACCTTGGGCAGGTAGTCCACTTCCAGGGTCTGGAGGCTGAAGAACCCGATGACCGCGACCGCGACCGCGAGGACGCTGACCGCTACCGGGCGGCTGATGGATACGGACGAGAGCTTCACGCTCTAGTCCTCTCTTCCCGGTGCGCCTGCTTTGCCCGACTGGACGCGCACCGCAGCGCCGTCACGAAGCCGTTCGTTGCCCGCGGTTATGACTGATTCGCCCGCGGCCACGCCGTCGAGCAGTTGCACACGGCTGCCCGACTCGATGCCGGTCCTGACCTGGCGCTGCCGGGCGGTGTCGGCGTCCACAACGTAGACCACCTGCTGGCCGTTGGGCGTGACGGTGACCGCGGCCACCGGGACGATGACCGCAGAGTCGGCTTGCGCGGTCGCGATTGACACCCGAACCATCATGCCGGCCTTGAGTTCAGGGAAGGGTGGCTGCGGTACGATTTCCACCATCCCGGTGCGGGTCAACTCGTCGAGTCGCGGGTGCACCCGCTCCACTCGTCCGTTGAACTCCCGGTCGGGCCAGGCATCGGCGCGCAGCCTGACGTTTGCGCCGCGGCCGACACCGGAGATGCTCAACTCGGGCACGGTTACGTCAACGCGGAACGCCCCGACACTCTGCACCTCGTACAGCTTCTGGCGGGGGACGACCATGTCGCCGATGTCGGCGGATCGCTGTGATACGACCCCGGTCATCGGCGCGACGAGCGGGGACTCACGATACTCGGCGAGGGCGAAGCGGAGATTCTCCTCGGCCTCGGCCAGCGGCTGTCGGCCGATTGCGCGCAGCGATTCGGCCGCCACGCGCGCGGCGTTGACGATGTCCTCGCGCACCAGCGGACTAACGTAAGCGAGTGCCGTTCCTTCCTCGACGCGGTCTCCTTCGCGGGCGAGAAGACGGCTCACCTTGCCCTCGGTCGTCGACAGGACGCCGGCAACGGCTGACGGCCGGACCGTGCCGGGCAGCTCGAGTTCCTGCCTGATGGTCCCCAGTTGGGCGACCGCGGTCTTGACCAAGGGTGGCTTTGGCCCGCCGGTTTCAGCGGCCTGCCGGCCACAGGCCAGGTGAAGCAGGATGGCGGCCAGGGCAAGTGAAAGGCCGCTACCGACTCGGCGGCGCGTGCTGCTCAGGTATCGGGACATCGGCAGACCTCCTGTTTAGAGCAGTCCGAGCAGTGCCAGCAACCGGGCTCGGGCGTTGTGATAGCCCTCATAAAGCCCGGCCAGCGTCAGCTCGGATTCGAGCAGGCTTTGCTGTATCTGGATGGCGTCGGTTGCGGAGCGACGACCGGCGGAATACTCCAGGTCCGCGGTACGCAGGTTGGCGCGGGCCTGCTCGACCGCGCGACGCTGTACCGCTATGCGTTCCGGGTACTCCTGAAGCGCGGCCAGCCCATTGGCGACCTCGGCCTGCAGGCGCAGCTCGGTATCCTCCCTCCGAAGTCGCGCGGCGCGAAGAGAGGCATCGGCCGAACTGAGACGGTTCCGGGCGGTGCCGCCGTCGAGCAGCGGAATCGCGGCCCGCACCCCGGCGTAGTAGCGGTCGTTCTTCTGCAAAGAGAAGCTGTCCGGCCCAAACTCCCATCCGTACCAGGCAGCCCCGTCAACGCTCGGCAGCAGCGCGGCCCGGGCCGAGGTGACGCCGGCCCGAGCTTGCTCAACGTCGGCCGCACGCTGTGCCAGCTCCGGGCTCTCGTCAATGAGCCGGCGAGCGTCGTCCGGCCCGGGCAGCGCGAAGCCCGCGGTCTCGGCGGCCAGCGAGTCAACAGGCACGAGAACGGCGGAGTCTGACCGGCCGAGCAGCGCGGCCAGACTGCGTGAGGCTGCCGCGAACTGGTTGCGGGCGGCAATCAGGCGATTGTCAAGGCCGGCCGCTTCGACCTCGAGCCGGCCAAGGTCGAGCGCCGATAGCCGGCCCGCAGCCTGCAGCAGCCGGGTTCGCTTCAGCCGGGCGGTCATGTTGTCGCGGCTGTGCTCGAGCACCGCAGTCTCCTGCCTGAGCCCCTGGAGCCGGCGGTAGAGCCGCTGGGCCTCGAAGCGCACCGCCATCGCCTCGGCGGAGAGCCCGGCTGAATCCTGAGTGATGCGCGCCCGGGCCGAGCGGTACCGGGCAGCGGCTCGCCCGCCGTCGTAGAGCGGCTGGCGCACGCCGACCGTAGTGAGGAAGTCGTGCGGAGAGTCGCCGATGAAAGGCTTCTTGTTCTGGGGCACGAGATCGAGCCAGGTGTACTCCCCGCTGATGCTTAGGTCGGGAATCCACTCGCCGCGCGCGGCACGCAGTTCAGCCTGACCGCCGGCGAGGCGGGCGAACGCGGCCTGCAGGCGCAGGTTGTCGCTCGAGACTCCGGCCAGCACCTGGTCCAGGCTGATGAAGACAGAGTCGGCGTCGACACCGGCCGGGTCGGCGGCAGCGACCAGCGTGACGAGCAGGAACAGCGCGGTCATTCCTTGTTGGTGCAGCGCAGGGCCGCCGAATAGGCGCGATTCACCGCGTCCATCAGGGCGTCTCCGGTGGCGGCGAACGCCGCGTCCCGGTGATGCCGGGCCAGGACGAAGCGGTCCACGGCCGCGGACATGTCGCTCACCTTCCTCCGGTAGCACTGACACCGGTCGGTGTCCCCCGGATACGGGCATGGACCGAGGAGCGCGCGGTTGCGGAGCTCCAAAACCCGGGCGACCAGCGAGTCGGCGCGGCCCGGCCCGGCTGAGTCCTTTGCCGTCGCGATGGCGTCTTTGGTGGCCCGGCGGAGGTGGTACAGCCGGTCGGAAGCGTAGGCGAGACGGTTCTCCTCGTGCATCCGGATGAACTCCGCGCAGCCCTTGCCGCAGGCCTTGAACGAGCCCGCGTAGTCGCCGGCTCTCAGCAGCGACTCCATCTGCCCCATTGCCGTCTCGACGTCCGCGAGCCGGGCCGCGAAGCCTGCATCGGACAGGTACTCGGCCGGCGGGTTCGTTCCGTAGCGCGCTACGACTTCGCGCCAGACGGCCTGCGCGCGGCCGAGGTGGTCGAGCGTGACGTTGACCGCCTCCGCGGTGCTGGCCGAGTCGAGCTTCTGGACGAGCGCGCAGTAGGAGCGCAGCTCAAGCCGCGCCGCGGTGACGGTGCTGTCGAAGTCCAGGAGTGGCGGCGGATTGGGTTCGGCCTGAGCCAGCCCGACCAGACCGGCCAGCGCGACGAACAGTATCCGGAGGCGCGCTCCTCGTCTCATGCCGAACCCCCGGCGAGCAGTTTCTTCATTTCGTCCTTGGACGGGATCCTGCCCTGCGAGACGACCTTGCCGTCAATCACGAGCCCGGGCGTCATGAAGACGCCCATGGCGGCGAACTTCTGGAGTTCGGTTACCTTCTCGATGTCCGCGGCGAGGTTCATCTCCGCGAGTGTGTCGCGGACCCGCTTTTCGAGTTCCTGGCAGCGGGCACAGCCGATTCCGAGTACCTGGACTTTCATCGTATCCTCCTGTTCCGGATCGTTACTCTGCTAGCGCGGTGCCGGTATCAGCAGCAGGGGCACCGGTGCCTGGTGGGCCACGTTGTGGCTGACACTGCCGAGGAAGACCTCCTTGATGAAACCGCGGCCCTGGTTGCCCATCACGAGCAGAGAGGCTTCGCGCTCCCGGGCGACGCGGAGTATCTCGACCACGGGCGAACCGTAGGGCAACTCGACGGCGACATCGCGGGCCCCATCCTCCGCCAGTTGTCCCCTGAGCCGCTCAAGCCGGGCAGTGTCGATCTTGTTGAACTCCTCGAGGCGGTCTGCGAGGTGCTTGCCGATGCGGGTCTTGTCCTGGACGTGCACGAGGGTGAACCGTTTCCCGCCCGTCCGGGCCAGCTCCCGGACGTGGCCGAAGGCGTGTTCGGCGTTGTCCGAGAAGTCGGTGGCGTAGAGCACGTGGTGAGCCGGCGCGAAGGGCACCACCTCGTTGACCTTCCGACCGTCGCGCTCGACGTGGCGAACGCGCATCACCAGCAGCGGTCGGCGGGCGTCGTGAAGAATGGTGCAGGCGGTGCTGCCGAAGAGGCTCTGGAATGCGAGAGAGTGGCCGTGCGAGCCGATGACAATGAGCGAGACGTCCCGGTCATCGGCGACCCGGTGGACCTCCCGCTGCGGCGCGCCGATGGCGACCTCGACCTTGGCGTCAAGGCCGGCCTCGCGGGCCAGCGCGAACTGGCGGTCGAGTTTCGGCTGGACGAACTTCAGCATATCCGAGGTCAGCGGCTCGGGCGCGCTGGCGTTCAGGCAGTACAGCACGATCGCCTCCCGCGCGCCGTGGGCACGGAGTGGCGCGAGACTGCTGACCACCTGTTCCGAGGTCTCGCTGAGGTCGGTGGCGATGAGAATCCGTTCAAACATCAGATACCTCCTTGGCCCCGCTGCAAGCCCGGGGCGTCAACGGGGAGTTACGCAATCGCTCCATAGACAAGGCCGACGATGGTCGAGAGTGTGACCACGAGGAGGATGAACGTCAGCGCCCGGCGCGGGCCGATGGTGCGGATGATGACGATCATCGAGGGCAGGGAGAGCGCCGGGCCGGACAGCAACAGCGCGAGCGCCGGACCCTTGCCCATCCCCGAGCCGAGGAGGCCCTGGAGGATGGGAATCTCGGTCAGGGTCGCGAAGTACATCAGCGCGCCCGATACCGAGGCGAACAGGTTTGACCAGAGCGAGTTGCCGCCGACGAGGCCGGCGATGATGCCGTCCGGGATGATGCCGGCATTGAGGCCCGGCCGGCCGAGCAGGAACCCGGCGACAAACACCCCGCCGAGCAGGAGCGGCAGTATCTGTTTGGCGAAGGTCCAGGTCGACTGGACCCAGGCCTTGCGCTCCCCGGAGTCGAACCAGCGCCAGGCCATCGCGAGCGTGGCGAGCAGGAACGCGCCGGCAAGGTACCACTTGATCGAGAAGACGAAGTTGAAGAAGCCGATGGGCTCCTTCGGCCGGCCCCAGTTGGCGAAGACGAGGAAGGCGATCATTGCCGCGAAGTAGAGGACGTTCTGGCCGAGGTTGCGGCGGGGCGCTTCCGCCGACAGGCCGGCCAGGCCCGCGCCTTCGGCCCGCTGGCGCTCGGACTTGAGAAAGATGAGCGCCATCCCGAGCCCGATGACGACCGAGAAGACGACCGCGCCGATTGCCCGGGCCGCGCCGAGTTCGAGGCCGAGTACCCGGCCGGTCATCAGGATGGCGAGGACGTTGATGGCCGGGCCGGAGTAGAGGAAGGTCGAGGCGACGCCGAGCCCGGCGCCGGCGTAGTAGATGCCCATGAACATCGGCAGGACGGTGCAGGAGCAGACCGCGAGAATCGCGCCCGAGACCGAGGCGACCGAGTAGGCGAGGACCTTGTTCGACTTCGGGCCGAAGTACTTGAGCACCGCTTCCCGCGAGATGAAGTTCTGGATTGCGCCGGCGATGAAGAAGGCGGGCACGAGGCACAGCAGGATGTGGAGCCGGGCGTAGTCCTGGAGCATCAGGAAGCCTTCGAGCAGTGCGCCCTGGACCCGCGGCAGCCCGACCGGCAGGAAGAAGAAGAGCAGGAACGCGGCGAGGATGACGAGGAACTTGGTCCGTTCCTTCACCGGCTACTCCCAGCCGAACTCGCGGAACTTCGCGACGATGGAGTCGCGGGGATAGATGCCGATGTGGCGGAAGAGCTCCCTGCCCTCCGGGTCGTAGAAGATCTGGGTGGGGATTATCTGGATGCGCGCCTGCATCGTTCGCTCACGGTCCTGGTAGACGTTGATGATGCGGATGTCGACCCTGCCCTTGTAGTCGGTCATCAGCGGCGTCAGGATCTTTTCCATCTCAACGCAGGGCAGGCAGTTGTCGGAGCCGAAGTCCCACATCCGGGGCAGGACCTTCGGCTTCGGCGGCGGCGCGGGCTCCGGCTCGGGCGCGGGCTCCGGTTTCGGTTCCGGCCTGGCCGGGGGCGAGTCCGGCAGGGCGGCAACTGCGGTGGAGTCGGTCGCGGGCAGCGTCTCGCAGATTTCGTCCTGGGCCGCGAGGCTCGTGTCAGGCCCGGGCACGGTGGCGGCGGGCCCGGGACCGGGACAGCCGGTCAGCATCGCGAGCATCAGGACCGCGGACGCGACGGAGAAGGTCAGGCGCTTCATTACTGTACCTCCGGATTCAGCGTTTGAACAGCTCATAGACGAAGTACGCGGCCACGAGCAGGAGCAGGACGCCCGAGGCCTTCTTGAGGATGGCGGACCCCTTCTTCAGGCCCTTCGAGTTGACCATCGCCTCGGCAAGGCCCATCGAGCTGCCGGCGGCGAGGACGAGCACGGAATGGCCGAGGGCGTAGGTGAAGAGCAGGAGCCCGCCGTAAAGGACGTTGCCCCTCGACGCGACATAGGACAGGATGACGGCAAGGATCGGCATCGCGCAGGGCGTGGCGATGACCCCGGTCAGCGCGCCGAGCAGGAACGCGCCGACGACGCCGCCGGTCTTCGGGGTGATGCCGCGGGGCATCGGCAGTTCGAAATTCGGGAAGAAGAGAATCTGCCCGCCCATCACGACGCAGACAACGATAATCAGCACCGGCCAGAACTTCGAGGTGGTGCCGAAGAGCGTGCCGGCGAGGCCGGCGACCATCCCGAGCGCGGTGAAGGCGGCGGCGATGCCGATGAACAGGAACAGCGCGAGCAGGAAGGCGTAGCCTTTGCTCCGGCCCCGGGCGTAGCCGCCGACGAAGCCGATTGCGAGGGGAATCGAGGCGAGCACGCAGGGGTTGAGCGCGGTGACGAGGCCGCCGAGAAAGACGACCGGGACCGCGAGCAGGGGCTGGGTCGAGATTATCCGGTCCGCGCCGGCGAGGATTGCCTCAAGCATCACACCTCCGGGGTCGGCTTGGTCGCGGCGACCTTGAGGCTCATAACGCCGGATGCGGCACGGCGCAAGTCGTCGTCGGCGAGGCCGGACTCGCGGACGAGCGCCTGCAGGGTCGGGTCACTGGCCGACGCCTCGACCGGGAAGCGCTCTTCGGACACGGCCGTGACGTCCCGGAACCCGGCCGCGGCAATCATCGCGAGGTAGTCCGCGCGCAGGCTCGCGCCCGAGATGCAGCCGACGTAGGCGGCGGCGGAGTCGAGCAGGGCCCGGGGCAGGGGCGTGGCGAGCACGATGTCGGAAACCATCAGCCGGCCGCCGGGCCGGAGCACCCGGAACGCCTCGCGGAAGGCCTGCGGCTTGTCGGGCGAGAGGTTGATGACGCAGTTGGAGATGATGACGTCGGCCGAGGCGTCGGCGACCGGCAGGTGCTCGATTTCACCGAGCCGGAACTCGACGTTGGCGACGCCGGCCTTGCGGGCGTTGGCGCGCGCCTTCTCGATCATCTCCGGGGTCATGTCGACGCCGATGACCCGGCCGGCCGGGCCGACCTGCTTCGCGGCAAGGAAGCAGTCGACGCCGGCGCCGGAGCCGAGGTCGACGACGGTCTCGCCCGGCTTGAGGCCGGCCAGCGCGACCGGGTTGCCGCAGCCGAGGCCGAGGTTGGCGCCGTCCGGGACCGCGGCGAGGTCGGCGTCGCTGTAGCCGACGGCCCGGCTCGTCGCCGCGGCGGCCGGGGCGTTGCCGCAGCAGGACGTGCCGCCGCAGCACGACCCGGCACCGCGCGCCACCTCCGCGTAGCCGGCGCGGACCTGCCGGCGGATGTTGTCTTCGGATTCAGGCATCGGGAGTCCTCCTGTAGTTCGTAGCACAGCACGCGGCCGGCACCGCGCGGCCGGCCGGCCGGGCCTTGCCCGGGGTCGCTAGCATCGCGGCGACGTCGTCGAGCAGGCCGAGCGTCCGGCGGTCGGCGACGCGGTAGAAGATGCGCCGGCCAGCGCGGCGGGAGCGGACGACGCCGGCCCGCTCGAGGACGGCGAGGTGCCGGGAGACGACCGAGGCGTCGAGCGCGAAGGCCGGGGTTATCTCGCAGACGCAGCGTTCGCCCGGGCGCAGGAGCTCGAGGATCGCGAGCCGGTGTTCGTTACCGAGCGCGGCGAGCAGGCGGGCCGGGCCGGAGATATGTTGCATAACTGTGCAATTATACAATCGGAAGCGGGGCGGTCAAGCGCGCCGCCTGCTTGACGGGTTCTTCGTTTCAGGTTATAGTCAGTGCGTCAGGCCGGGTTCCGCCGTTCCCGAATCCCGTCCCGAGAGCAGTCTCTTACCGCCCGCCGGCAGTCGGCCGGGGGCATTTGGAGTTGATATCATGGCAAGACAGTACTCGCTCGAGCGCGTCCGCAATATCGGCATCATGGCTCACATCGACGCGGGCAAGACGACGGTGTCGGAGCGCATCCTCTACTACACCGGCCGGGTCCACCGGCCGGGCGAGGTCCACGACGGCGCGGCGGTGATGGACTGGATGCCCCAGGAGCAGGAGCGCGGCATCACCATCACCAGCGCGGCGACGACGACGGTCTGGCGCGACCACGCCATCAACCTCATCGACACGCCCGGCCACGTCGATTTCACGGTCGAGGTCGAGCGCAGCCTGCGGGTGCTGGACGGAGTCATCGGGCTGTTCTGCGCGGTCGGCGGGGTCGAGCCGCAGTCGGAGGCGGTCTGGCGCCAGGCCGAGAAGTACGCGGTCCCGCGGATCGCCTTCGTGAACAAGATGGACCGGGCCGGAGCGGACTTCTACTCGGTGATGGACGAGATCGAGAACGAGCTCGGGGCGAACGCGGTGCCGGTGACGATACCGATCGGCGCCGAGGAGCGGTTCCGGGGCATCGTCGACCTCGTCGATGACGTCGCGGTCTACTACGACGACACCGACCGGGGGATGACCTTCCGCGAGGAGCCGGTGCCGCCGGAGATGGCGGAGGAGGTCCGGCGCTGGAAGCAGTACCTGCTCGAGCGGGTGGCGGAGGTCGACGAGGGCCTGCTCGAGAAATTCCTCAGCGACCGGTCGATCGGCGCCCGCGAGCTGTCGCGGGCAATCCGTAAGGCGACGCACAAGCACCTTGTCTGTCCGGTGCTGTGCGGCAGTGCGTTCAAGAACAAGGGCATCCAGCGCCTGCTCGACGCGGTCGTGGCCTACCTGCCGAGCCCGCTCGACCTGCCGCCGGTCTCGGGCCGGGCGCTCGAGGGCGAGCCGATCGAGCGGGTGCCGAAGGACTCGGGCCGGCTGGCGGCGCTGGCGTTCAAGGTCGTATCCGACCGGCACGTCGGCAAGCTGGTCTACGTCCGGGTCTACTCGGGCACGCTCGCGGCCGGCAGCGCGGTGCTCAACTCGACCAACCGCCGCGAGCAGCGCGCCGGCCGCCTGCTCCGGATGCACGCCGACCGCCGGGAGCCGGTCGAGGCGCTCTACTCGGGCGAGATCGGCGTGGTGGTCGGGCTGGCCGATACGGTCACCGGCGACACGATCTGCGCGCCCGAGCACCCGATCGTCCTCGAGGCGATCGAGTTCCCGGCGCCGGTGCTGTCGGTCGCGGTCGGGGTCAGCGAGCGCAAGGACCGCGAACGGCTGGGTGCGAGTCTCGCGCGGCTCGCCGAGGAGGACCCGACTTTCATCGTCGCGACCGACGCCGAGACCGAGGAGACGGTCATCGCCGGGATGGGCGAGCTGCACCTCGAGATAATCATCGACCGGCTGAAGCGGGAGTTCGGCGTCGATGTCGTGACCGGCGCGCCGCAGGTCGCCTACCGCGAGGCGATGACCCAGGCGGTCGAGGTCGACGAGCGGCTGGTCAAGCAGACCGGCGGCCGCGGCCAGTACGCCCACGTCGTGATGAAGCTCGAGCCGCTCGGGGGCGGGCAGGGCTTTGAGTTCGTCAACAAGGTCGTCGGCGGCCGGGTGCCGAAGGAGTACGTGCCGTCGATCGAGCGCGGGGTGACCGAGATGATGCGCAAGGGCGTCTACGCCGGGTTCCCGGTCGTCGACCTGCGGGTGACCCTGCTCGACGGCTCTTTCCACGAGGTCGATTCCTCGGACATGGCGTTCCGGGCCTGCGCCAGCCACGCGTTCCGGCGCGGGTTCCTCAAGGGCCTGCCCGGCCTGCTCGAGCCGGTGATGAGCGTCAGCGTCGTGACCCCGGAGGAGTTCTCGGGCGCGATAATCGGCTCGCTCTGCAACCGGCGCGGGACGATCCTCGGGATGGACGCGCAAGGCAACGCCAAGGTCGTCCGGGCGCGGGTGCCGCTCGCGACGATGTGCGGGCAGTTGTCCGACGGGCGGAGCGGCTACGCGACCGAGCTCCGGAACCTGAGCCAGGGCCGGGCGGTTTTCACGATGCACCTCGAGCGCTACGAGCCGGTGCCCTTCGCCATCGCCGAGGAGATCGTCGCCGCCCGCCGGGCGAAGAACCGGTAGCGCACACCGCGCTTGACGGCAGGCTCCCGCCGGGTTAGGCTGGAGCGCGTCCGGTTGCGGGCGCGAGAGGAGGTTCGATGATGAAGATGACGGCCCTGGCGATCGCGGCCGGGGTTCTGCTCGGCGGGGCGGCCGACGCGGAGCTCCTGGCCAACGGCGACTTCACCGAGTGGGCCGGCGCGTGTCCGGTCGGCTGACTGGTCGAGGATTCGACCAAGACCCGGGTCGAACGCACCGAGACCACGGTCCGTTCGGCGCCGGCGGCGGTGAAGCTCACCCGGCGGGTCGAAGGCACGGGCAACAACGCCGGCATCAGGCAGCTCGTCCCGGTGACCGCCGTACGGGAGTACACGCTGGCCGCCTACTGCCACGACGACTACTACAACGTCGCCGGCGGCGTCGGGATGGCCTGGCTGGCGGCGGACACGAGCTACGTCGGTCACTCGGGCACGAGCTATTCCGACTCGACAATCCTCACCTGGCAGAGGGTCGCGAGGACCGCGACTGCGCCCGCTGGCGCCGCCTACGCCGACTGCATGCTCCGCTGCTACGGCTTCACCGGCCGACCGGCGGGCGGGGTGATCCACTTCGATGACGCGAGCCTCGTCGAGGGGGCGGGCGCGGTCGAGGAGCCGCCGGGGCGGTTCACGGCCGTGCCGGTCAGCGTCCGGCCGAACCCGGCGGCGGGCCCGGTAGCGGTGCGGTTCGCGGCCGGCCGCGCGGGGCGGGTCGCGGTCACGGTCCGCGACCGCGCGGGCAGGCTGGTCGCGCCGGTTATCGAGGCGGAGCTTGGGGCCGGCAGTCACTGCCTCCGCCTGCAGGCCGGGCTCGCGCCCGGGGCCTACTTCGTCCGGGTCAGCGGCGCGGCGCAGGGGCTCGCGAAGTTCGTGGTCCGCTAGCCGGTCCGGGAAGCACTGCGCGCGGCGGCCTTGCCGCCGGGAAGCCGCGCCTGCGGCGCGGAGACGAGAGGTTCCTCTCGGATTCCGGAACGGACTCCCGGCGCGTAGCGCCGGGGGCTCGTGCCGCCGGCCGCTGCTCGTAGCCTGCGGGCTAATCGATGAAGCCGAGCGCCTTGAAGCGCTCGACGAGGGTGCTCTTCGGGGTCAGGCCGGTGCGGCGCTCGACCTCCTTGCCGGCCGCGTCGACGAAGACGAGGGTCGGGATGACCTTGATTTCGTACTGCTTGGCCATCTCGGACTGCTCGTCGACGTTAACGGCGATGACGTCAACCTTGCCGGCATACTCGGCCTTGAGCTCCTCGATGATCGGGGACTGTTCGCGGCAGGGCGGGCACCAGGTCGCCCAGAAGTCGTAGAGCTTGGGCAGGACGGCGGGCTCGACCGGCTTGTGCATTGGCTGGGCCTCGCCGGCCGGGGCCGGGCTGCCCGCCGGCGCGGGCGGGGTCGTGTCAGCCACCTCGGCCGGCGTCTCAGGCTCGGCCGCGATGCTGTCGGCCGGGGGTACGGCCTCGGATTGCGCGGACGGGGCCGGTGCGCCGCAGCCTGAAACGACAAGGGCGAGCAACATCACCGCGCTGAGGGCAACTGCTTTCACGGGTTTCCTCCTGGTCAACGCTCGGGTCATTCACTGATGCGGACAGCTTTAAGACCCCTCGGCGATGCCGGCCGATTCGGGAAGCGGGGCAGGGCTTACGACTGCGCAGGGTTCCGGCTGGCCCGGGGCGGGGCAAGGCTGGCGTAGCCGACTGCCCGCGAGTGGCCTAACCGGCCTTCATTCAATGTCTTGTCTTGACTTGAGGGTCGTGTTCCCGGCCCGGGGGCGCTGTCCGAGCCACCTGCCAGGCTGTCATCCCGAGCGCCTGTCCGGGGCGCCAGCCGGGTGCCTGACTGGGTGGCGGGGGAGGGCAGTGGGAGGCACGGCTCCGGACGACCGCTTCGGGCGGAAGCGGGCTGTTGACAAATGCCCGCACAAGAATATGCTGGAGTCGGATACCCACCCTCGGACAGGGGTTTCGCGTCATTCTTGACGCGAACGCGGGGAGCCATTTGACTCCCCGGGCGCGGCCGCGCGGCATAGGTCACACAGCACGCGCCCGCCCGAGCCTGGGGCAGGCTCGCAAAGGAGTAAGGAGGAGAAGATGCGGAGGACGACAGTCCTGCTCGCAGTCCTGTGCGTCGCGGCATTCGCCGCGGGCGACGCGGTAATGCCGCAGACCGGCACTCACGGTGTCCCAATCGACAACCGACAGGCGACAGGCGCCGACGGCCTCGACGCCGTCACGATACCGCGAATGATGTCATACCAGGGCAGGCTGACCGACACGCTGGGCGTGCCGGTGCCGAACGGCAGTTACTCGGTCGTCTTCCGGCTCTACACCCAGCCCTCGGGCGGGAGCGCGTTCTGGACCGAGACGCAGAGCGTGACGACGGAGGACGGGCTGTTCGCGGTCCTGCTCGGGTCGGTGACGCCGGTTGCGACCCTGCCGGACGCGGGCACGGCCTACCTCGGGATGGCGGTGGCGGGCGGGGCGGAGTTGACCCCACGGCTGAGGATAGTCAGCGCCGCCTACGCCTATCTCTCCGAGCGGGCGGCGAGCGCGGACCAGTTGCAGGGCAAGGACACGACCGGGTTTGTCCGGACCGCGCAGGCCAATTCGGTGACCTCGGCGATGATCGTCAACGGGACGATCGCCGCGGCCGACCTCGGCCAGATGGGCGCGGGGACCGGCCAGGTACTGAAATGGACCGGCGCGGCCTGGGCGCCGCGGAATGACTCTGTCGGAGGCGGAGGCACCGGTGACAGTGCCTGGGTGCGCGCGGACAGCGTGCTCTACACCATCCGGAACCTCGGCATAGCCAGAGGCGGCGCCCGCAACATGCTTCACGGGAACCAGGCCTTCACCCACGTCAACCTTGGCATCGCCTGCACGACCGGCGAGAGCGGGCAGAACCGCTACTACGCCACGGTCAGCGGAGGGCAGAGAAACACCGCGAGCGGCGACTACGCCATGGTCGGTGGTGGGTGGTACAACAGCGCGGGTGACTTCGCCAGCACGGTCAGCGGCGGACGGTACAATACTGTGAGCGGCAACTACGCCACGGCCGGCGGCGGGCAGTTCAATACCGCGAATGGCCTGTACGCCACGGTCGGCGGCGGGAGCGAGAACACCGCAAGCGCCCACCGCGCCACGGTCGGCGGCGGCAGCGACAACGAGGCGGCCGACACAGCCGCGGTGGTGGCCGGCGGCCGGGGCAACTCGGCCGGCGCGAAGTGCGCGGCGGTGTCGGGCGGGACGCAGAACCAGGCCCGGGGCAACTACGCCGCGGTCGGCGGCGGTTACGGCAACTACGCGGACGGCGCGTCCTCGGTGGTGGTCGGTGGCACGGGCAACAATGCGGCCGGGGACCGGTCTTCGGTGACCGGCGGCGAGGACAACTCGGCCGCCGGAGCGCTCTCCCACATCAGCGGGGGTTCGGAGAACGTCGCGTCGGCCCGCTGGGCAACCGTGGGTGGCGGGAACGTCAACGAGGTGACCGACACCGCGGCCACCATCTCAGGCGGCCGGAACAACTCTGCGGGGGCGAGGTACGCCACGGTCGGCGGCGGGCGGCAGAACGCCGTGAGCGGCGTAGCCTCTACGGTCGGTGGCGGGTATGTAAACAGCGCGATTGGCCACTACTCTGTCGTTTCCGGGGGAGAGGCCTGCACCTCGAGTGCGGCGTACAGCTTCGCGGTCGGCGGCCTGTCAAGAGCCATCCACAGCTTCTCCGCAGTCTTCAACGGCCAGACCACGACCGCGTCCAACCAGACCCGGGTCGGCGCGTTGTCCAAGGCCTCGGGCACGTTTACAATCGACCACCCGCTCGACCCGCACGGCAGAATCCTCAACCACTACTTCATCGAGGGCCCGGAAATGCTCAACATCTATCGCGGCAGCGTCACGCTCGACGGTTCGGGCCGGGCTGAAGTATCCCTGCCCGACTACTTCAGCGCGCTGAATCGTAGCCCGCATGTCCAGCTCACCGGCGTGGGCACCAATGATGTCGTCTATATTGCCGAGGACGTATCCGGCAACCGGTTCACAATCGGCGGTTCCGCCGGGACCAAGGTTTACTGGCAGGTCACCGGCGAGCGCAAGGACGTGTCGGCCGAGGCGACGCGGAGGATGATGCCGGTCGAGCAACCGAAATCTGGCGCGCTGGCCGATCGGATGCTGGATGATGAATTCCTGTCCGGGTGTATGGACCAACTTGTGCGCGAGGGCAATGCTCAGGGCATCGAGTTCCGCACCGCGGCCGGCCGCGAGCGGTACCGGCGGACGCAGCAGCACCTGCACGAGGCCGAGCTTGAACGGGGGCGGTGATGCGACGCACGACAACAGTCCTGTTCTGCCTTGGCATACTTGGCGGCGCACCCCTGCTCGCCCAGTCCTACCGATGTGACTGGGCGGTGGTCGCGTCGGGCGGGGGCGGGATGAGCGGGACGGCGTACCGGGTCGGCGCGACCGCGGGCCAGACCGCGGCCGGACGCTTGGCCGGGGCGCAGTACCTGGCGTTCATCGGCTTCTGGCAGGCGGACGCGGAGGTCGGCATCCTCGACCGGGAGGGGCCGGCCCTGTCCCGGGGGCT
>JAWOHE010000070.1:0-16082 GCA_046485285.1 bacterium | reverse complement strand
GGCAAGAAGGACCGCACGTTCGAGAACTTCTCGGCGTTCGCGGTCGGGAGCGTGCCCTTGGCGTCGTTTGCCCGGCTGCATCTCGGGGCGGGCCGGGGGCGGTTCGTGGGCTACGACCGGGGCCGGTACGTCAACACCGACATCTTCTTCGACAAGACGACGCCGTCACACTGGTGGGCGGTGGGGCTGTTCGGCGGGCTCGAGGTGAACGTCGGGCGGCACGTGACGCTGGGGGTCGAGGCCGACGGCCGGGACGTGAACGCGGGCATGAAGCTGCTGTTCGGCCCGGTCGGGATCGGTCTTGCGGTGACCAAGCTCGAGGGCTTCACGCCGAGGGAGGCCAGCCAGCGCTTTGGCCGGTTTGCGGTTGCGCTCGAGTACCAGCTCAACACGCGGCGGCCGCGGCCTGAGCCGGTGCCCGAGCCTGAGCCGGTGCCTGAGCCTGAGCCGGTGGTCGAGGAGCCGGAGCGGCCGGAGCTTGCGCCGATATACTTCGACCTGGACAAGTCGTTCATCCGGCCGGGCGACGCCGAGATACTCAAGAGCAACGCGGCGGCGATCCAGACGCTGGTCGAGGCGGGGCTGAGGCCGGAGGTGATGATCGAGGGTCACTGCTGTCCGATTGCGACGAACGAGTACAACATGGCGCTGGGGATGCGGCGGGCGCTGTCGGCGCAGTCGTACCTTGTTTCGCTGGGAGTCGATGCCGGGCTGTTGTCGACGATAAGCTACGGTGAGGAGCGGATTGTCGAGCCGAACCCGGCGCTGTACCACATGAACCGCCGGTGCGAGTTCCGGCTGGACGTGAAGGAGTAGGGCGGGACTGACGGAAGAAGACTGATGCCCAGGGCTGCGGCGGCCGGCAGGTGCCTGACCGGCCGCCGCAGCTATCTCGACTGGTTGTCGCGCGTCCCGGTCCGGCCCAGCCAGTCCGCCAGCGCCACGCCGCGGTCGTGCCCGCGGCCGAGCAACCCGAGTCGCGCGAGCCGCGGTCTCACGAAGTAAGACCAGCAGGACCGCGCGAGGTGCCCGAACCAGCGCGCGCGGAGGGAGCCGGGCTGTCGCTGACCGCGCGCAGACGAGTATCTCGCGGCCAGGCCGGCCCGCGACATGAACAGCCGCCGGCGGACGACCGTGAGCCCGTCGGCGGGCGACTCGGCGCCGAACAACTCGTAGAGCGAGCGGGGCTTCCATTGTCGGAGAGACGAGGACGCGAGGACGCATTCGCGGGCGGTATCGAGCAGGGTCGGGCTGATGCCGCCCGGGACGAGTCGCTCGAGCGCCTCGCGCGGGACCCGGGCCCCGAGCAGGATGCGGGCAAGCTCGAGCGCGAGGCCGGCGTGGCGCGCGGCACCCCAGTCACCGGCCGTTCGCGCGAGCCGGGGCCAGTCGAGCCCGGCGCGATGGCACTCAATCACCCGGGCGATGTCGCAGAAGGGCGTGAGCCCGGCCGCGAGCCCGTGGTGGTAGGCGACGTGCAGGCAGAGGTGGAGCAGGAGGTCCTCCGGGGAGAGGGTCAGCACCTCGACGCCGGCAACGCGGACCGGCCGGGCCCGGGCCCAGAGGCCGGCGGTGTCGATGGCGAAGGGGCTGGTCGGCCTTTCGATTGTCCAGTGGATTTCCACGGACAGGCCCTCGGCGACGAACGCGTCAAGCTGGTGGCTTACCCGGCAGGCGGCCTCGATGTCGCCTTCGGCGTGCGCGCAACCGGCCGCGACGAGGGCCGCCCGGGCCCGCGCCAGCCCCGCCCTCGGCACGAGCAGGTCGACGTCGCCCATCGTCCGGAGCGCGATGTTGCCGTAGACCGCCTCGGCGAGCAGGGCGCCCTTAAGGACGATGACCGGGATGTCCGAGTCGCGCAGGCAGGCGAGAACCGGCCGGAGCTCGCGGTAGATACGGATGTTCCGGTCCGCGTTGAGGTAGTAGGCGCGTTCGAGCCGCGCGAGGTCCGGGCCCGGCACCCGGTCACGGAGCCTGGCCTGCCCGAGTTCGTGGTAGAGCAGAGGCGCGAGTTCCTGCCGGCAGGCGAGGTCGGTGACCCTTGTCCAGCCGGCCGGGTCGCGGGGCGTGCCGGGCCGGCCCGGCTCGAGGCTCGCCTGCAGGCAGAGGAGGAGCGGAGAAGAGGAGGCTGGCGGTGAGGAGTCCATACCCGGCCCGGCCCCTGGTCCTGCTTTTGTCTCAGCCCTGGCCCGGCGGTTCCACTACTCCTAGCCCGGCGACCCGCGCGCGGGCGACCTCGCAGAAGTAGTCGACCGGGGCGTCGAGCTCGCCGGTTTCGAGGAAGGCGTGGGCCGGGCACCAGAGGCAGAGGTTGGCAATCGGGCAGGCGTGACAGCGCGCGAGGAAGTCCGGCCGGTCCGAGCGCAGGTCCCGCACCCGGGGGACGTGGTTGTGCCAGGCGTCGGCGAGCGTACCGCGGCGCAGGTCATAGACCGTGTCCGGGTGCCAGAGCGACGAGCAGAGCCGGAGCCGACCGTCGAAGCTGACGCTGAAGCTGTCCCGGCCCGTGCCGCACTGGAACAGGTGATTGCCGGTCGCGCGTGCGGCTTCGCGCAGGATGAGCTGGCTGCAGTGTTCTTTGAGCGTCCCGAACCGTTCCGCGTCCGCGCGCTCGACCGCCGCGACCTCGGCCGGCGAGAGCCGCTCGGCGCGGATTTCCGCGTTGCGCGCCTCGTCGCGGTCAAAGCGCAGGTGCAGGAGCGGGTCGAAGCGGTAGTCGTCCGCGGTCCGCGCCCGGCAAAAGCGGCCGATCTCCGCGAACTCGTGGACGTTCGAGCGCAGGGCCATCGCCTTGAGCTGGACCTTGACGCCGCCGGCGAGCAGCAGGTCGAGGCCGCGGCGGAAGGCGCGGAACGACCCGGGCCGGCGCGTCACCCGTTCGTAGGTCGCCTCGGTTGCGCCGTAGACCGAGACTTCGAGTTCGCGCGGCGGGTACTTCCGGAACAGCTCGACGTGTTCGGGTCTGACCAGGCAGGCATTGGTGAAGACCGAAACGAGGAGCCCGAGTCGTTTCAGCCCGAGGTAGACCTCGGGGAAGTCGTCGCGCAGGAGCGGCTCGCCGCCGGTCAGCAGGCACCACAGCGCGCCCATCCCCGCCGCCTCGCGGGCGATGCGCTCGATTTCGGCCGGCGTGAGCTCGGCGGCCCGGGCGGCCGGGTCGCCGGCCGGCAGGTTGATGTAGCAGTGGCGGCAGTCGTTGTTGCATCGGGCGGTGACCTCGATGTCGAAGGCCAGCGGCGCGTGCCTTTGCTTCATCCGGTCCCAGAGTTCGAAGCCGGGGAGAGGGACCAATGAGGAGTAGGCGGAAGAAGGATGACCGGGGACCGGCGACCGGGGATCGGGGACCGGCTGCCCGTCTTCGGTCTTCGGTCCTCCGTCAATCCTCATCGGTCTTCAGCCTCTCGACCCGGCCGCGCCAGTCGGTCACTTCCCAGGCCTGTTCGCCTTCCGCGAGCAGGCCGAGGTCGCGCGCCTGGGCGTGGGCGACCTCGCAGAGGTACTCGACCGGCGTGTCGAGGGTGCCGTGCTCGCCCCAAGACTTGGCCGGGCACTGCTCGCACAGGCCCCTGAGAAAACAGCGGGCACAGCGGGCGAGGTAGTCCGGGTTCGCGGCCTTCATCTCCCGCAAGCGCGGGAAGAAGACGGTGAGAGCCTCCCTGAGCGTGCCGTTCGCGAGGTCGTAGACCGTCGCCGGGTGGCGGAGCAGGAGGCAGGCCTGCGCCCTGCCGTACGCGTCGACACAGGTCCCGTGACCGGCGCCGCAGGTGAACAGTCGGTCGCCGGGCGGGCCGATGAACTTCGCGCAGAACTGGCGCATATCGCCGAGGTAGCGCTCGCGGTGCCGGTTCAGCAGGGCGACGCCGGCCTCGGGCGAGACGCGCAGTCCGGCAATCCGGCGGTTCCGGGCGTCCGAGTCCCGACGGCCGCGCAGGTCAAAGAACATCGTGAAGGCCGGCGGCTGTTCCACCGCGGGAAGCGAGGCGGTCCAGGTCTCGATCTCGTCCAACTCACCGAGGTTCGGTGGCAGGACCGCGCCCTTGATGACAACCGGGACCCCGCGGGCGGTGAGCAGCTCAATGCCGCGCCGGGCCTCGGCGTGCGAGCCCGGAACGCGGGTGACGGCGTCGCAGGAGTCCGCCCTCATCCCGTAGACGGTGACCTCGACCGGCTCCCGGGGAGGGACCCGCGCGAAGAGGTCGGCGAGACCGGGCGTGATGAGCCGGGCGTTGGTCGCGAGCGACACCTTCATCCCGAGCCGGCGGGCGAAGAGGTAAAGGTCTTCGAAGTCCTCGCGCAGGAGCGGCTCGCCGCCGGTGAAGCGCACCGCCACACAGCCGAGGCCCGCGGCCTCGGTCAGGATGGCCTTGACCCTGTCGGCAGGCATCTCGCGCTCGCGGGCCGCGCGGTTGGCCATCGGCAGGTTGATGTAGCAGTGGATGCAGTTGTTGTTGCAGCGTTCGGTCAGCTCGATGTCGAACCGCTCGAGCAGGGGCCGGTGCTTCAGCCAGCGCTCGGGCTGGTCGTCCCGGACCCGCTCGACGTAGCGAGAGGCGGCAGGGGAGACCGGTCGTCGGTCATCGGTCATCGGACTTCCGTCAGCGCCTCGAGCTGTTCAAGGATTTGTCCGCTCTTGTCGAACCGCATCAGGTAGCAGGGGACCTCGCGGCAGAGCGCCTCGACCACGCCGAGGGTCTTCTGCCACCAGCCCTGGGTCTCCAGCGACCGAATCACACAGCCGAGCAGGCGGCCGAGGATGTCACTGCGGTCATCGAGCAGGGCCAGGCTGTTCTCGCCGGACTTCTCGAGGAACAGGATTGCCCGTAGCGGCGCCGAGGCCGGGGAGACCTGAGGCAGTTCGCCGTGGCTCCAGGTCCCGTAGACCCGGATTCGCGTTCCACGCGAGTGCCCGCACCCGGCACTGCCGGCTTCGCCTGTCTCTCGCCTGACGATGTTGCGGTCGTCGCAGAGGATTTCGGCCCGGTCCTTGATGAGTTTCAGGGTGGTGGACTTGCCGGCTTCGGAATGGCCGACGAAGAGCAGGCCCTGGCGGTTCAGGATTGCGCCGGCGGAGTGGAGGAAGCAGGCCTGCCGGTCGGCGAGCAGGGGCGTGAGGAGAATCTGGTCGGTCGGGAACATCGTGAGTGAGTGGAGCCCGCCTTCGCGGAACTCGCCGTCGCCCGGGTGGTACAGGTCGCCGAGCGAGTGGTCGTCGTTGAAGACCGCGACCTTGAACAGGCCGGAGCCGAGCTCCTCGGGCAGGACGCCGAGGTAGACCCAGCAACTGTCGCGGCGGTAGATTGACCAGGGCGGCTTGCGATAGACCTCGCGGCCGAGGGTGTCGGGGTCGACTGCCGGCAGTTCGAAGTGGTGGCGGATGGTGACCGTGTCAGGGCCCGGGCCGTCGAGCTCGAACTGCTGGAACTTGGGGTCGAAGGTCCGGTCGGTGAAGGGCAGGTCGGACTCGACCCGGATGGTGATGCCACCGATTCCGAACAGGCGGTGGTGGGCCCCCGGCTTCCGCGGGTCCGGTGCCGGCGGGCCGGGAAGGACGCGGTCAAGCCGGGCGTCATCCGTCATGTCAGGATGCCCCTACCGGCGAACAAGAGGCAGGCAAGGAAACGGGCAGGGGATTCAGCCTCTCCACCCGCAGACGGCTCCTTTTCAGCCGGTCGAATCGCAGATGGCTGTCAGGATGGTTCTGCTGACTAGGCTCCCGCTTGTGTTGACGTCGCAGGATCCGCTACGAATTGGCTATCACTTCGCACTCCTGTCCCGAGGAGCCTTTGTAGCAAGCCACGGCTGCGGACGGGCCGTTCTTGATGGGGGTCTTACAGGCCTCCAAGACTCTCTCCTCTGACCTCACCCTCGCGAGGACCTTGAGCTTCGGCGTCTGCCAGGTCTTGCGGTCTCGATCATCCATCACTCCTCCTCCGGGCCTGCTCCGTGGTCGAAAAGCCTGTCATCGAACATAACGGTATTCTCCAAATAGCCGGACAACATTGTATGTCGACGGGCTTGGCTGTCAAGCCGGTTCTCGGCCGGAGCCGGGCCCCGGGTCCGCGCCGCCGGGGTAGACGAGGCCATTCCGGGAGGGATGTGCGACTGCGGCATCCGGCTCGACCTCAATTCCCTCTTCCCTCCCACCTGCTACTCGCTCTTGCCCGGACCGTATTTTTTCGGCATAATGCGGGATGACAGTTCCGGACCGGCCGATAGCCAACCCGGCAGTGGTGCGGGAAGAAGGCGCTGACGGCTGGACCCTGCTGGTGAACCCGGACACCGCGGGCGCGATGGCCGTGAACCACACCGGGGCGCTGGTCTGGAACCTGGTTGACGGCTGGCGCACGACCGGGGAGATTGTCGCCGAAATCCGCGGCCGCTTCCCGGACGCGCCGGACACTGTGGCCGAGGACGTCCGCGCCCTGCTGTTGAAGCTGGTCGAGGAGGGCTTTGTCGGACAAGAAGTGCTGCTGGAGGATACTGCCTGATGAGCGAAAAAACCTACCGCGCGAGCGACGTTGTCTCCTGCGTCGACGAGGGCGAGGACGGGGCGATGCTCTACAACCCGGACAAGGACAACACCGTCCTGCTCAACCGCACGGGCCGTGCCATCTGGGCATTGCTCGCCGCGCCCCGGACCCTTGCCGAGATTGCCGGCCACGTTGCGGCCACCTACCCGGACGTGACGCCGGAACAGGCCGCGCAGGACGCGGAGAAGTTTATCCAGTCGCTGACTCCTGACTTCATCATCGCCTCGCCTGATGAGCACTGAAGCCCCGCCGGTCCCTGACCTGACCGTGCCGCCGCCCGGCCTGCCGCGCGCCCCGCGGCAGTTGAACCTCTCCATCACCGGGCGCTGTAACCTCAAGTGCCGCTACTGCTTCTACGCCGACGAGATGGCGGCGTTGAGCGACATGCCGGCCGCGCGCTGGCACGGCCTGTTCGAGGAGGCGGGCCGGCTCGGGGTCCAGCGCGTGTCACTCTCTGGGGGCGAGACCTTCATGCGGCAGGACCTCTTCGAGTTGATTGACGGCATCATAGCCAATCGGATGCGCTACTCGATACTGACCAACGGCACGCTCATCAGCGAGGACACGTTGCGGGCCTTCGCAGTCGGCAAGCGCCGCCTGCGCCTGGATTCGATCCAGGTCTCGATTGACGGGTCGCGGGCCGAAATCCACGACCGGAGCCGTCCCCCGAAGAGCTTTGACCGGGCGCTCGCCGGCCTGCGACTGCTCAAGGGCGCCGGGTTCCCGATGACCGTGCGCGTCACCGTGAACCGGGCCAACCTCGACGACATCGAGAACATCGCCCGCCTGCTCTTCGAGGACGTCGGGCTCGCGGGCTTCAGCACCAACGAGGTCGCGCAAATGGGCTCGGCGCGCTGCGATGGCAGCAGCGTTGTCCTCACCCCTGCCGACCGCCGGCGTGCGATGGCATCGCTGACCAGGCTGAACGAGAAGTACAACGGCCGGATAAACGCTTCGGCCGGCCCGCTGGACCTGGCCCGGCGCTTCGCCGTGATTGAGGACTCGCTCGCGCACGGCCGGGACAGCCTGCCCGGACGAGGCACGCTCTCTGCCTGTGGCTGCGTCTTCTCGAACATGGCGGTACTGCACGACGGCACGATGGTGCCCTGCTCCCTGCTGCCGAAGCTGGTGATGGGCGTCGTCGGCCTGCACTCCCTGTCCGAGGCCTGGCGCTCGAGCCCGGCGATAAACGCCTTGCGCTACCGCCGCGACATCCCGCTCTCGTTCCTGCCCGAGTGCCGGGACTGCCGCTATGCCGGCTTCTGCACCGGCGGCTGCCCGGCGACGGTGGCGGCCCGGTACGGCAGGCTGAACGCGCGCGACCCGCTGGTCTGCTATCGAATCTTCAAGGGCGAGGAGGCTCCAGATGCCGAGTGAGCCGGCCGACGCGCCCGTGACGCCGGCACCGCCGCCTGACCTGCCCGAGGGCGTACCCCCCCTGCGCTCGTTCTACATCTACCTGTCCAGCGGCTGCAACCTGCGCTGCCGTCACTGCTGGATCGTGCCCCGGTTCATTGACGGGAAGCCTGACCCGGGTGACTGCGTGGACGTGGACTCCCTGCGCGAGGCGGTGCGCGAAGGCAAGACGCTAGGCCTGGGCTCGGCCAAGCTGACCGGCGGCGAGCCGATGCTCCATCCCCGGTTCCTGGAGGTCGTCGACCTGCTGACCGCTGAGGGACTGAGCCTCCTCATGGAGACAAACGGCACCCTGCTGACCGCCGAGACCGCCCGTCACCTCAAGGACAAGACGCGGGTCACCTTTGTTTCTGTCAGCCTGGACGGGTCGGATGCCCGGACCCACGACGCCTTTCGGAACGTCAAGGGCGCGTTCGACGCGGCCCTGAAAGGGCTTTCCCACCTGGCGGATGCGGGGTTCAAGAACACGCAGGTCATCATGAGCGTGCACCGCGGGAACCGCGCGCAGGTCGAGCCGGTCGTGCTCCTGGCCGCGGAACGCGGCGCGGCATCGGTAAAGCTCAACCCGGTGACCCGGACCGGCCGCGGAATCACGATGCACGAGCGCGGCGAGGCCCTGGACTTCGACGAGACGATGGAGCTGGCGCGCTACGTTGACGAGGATCTGCATCCGCGCGCGCCGGTTGGTGTCATCCTCAACATACCCCCGGCCCTGTCGTCGCGCCGCCGTCTGGGACGCTCGGGCGGTTCCTGCGGTGACTGCGGCGTGCTCGGGATTCTGGGCATTCTCGGCACGAACCGGTACGCCCTGTGCGGCATCGGCTCCACCTGCCCCGAGTTGACATACGGGCAACTGGGCAAAGACAGCGTGCGCGACATCTGGCTGAACAACCCGACGGTTCTCCGTCTGCGCCGGGCCCTGGCCGACCCGGACAGCTTCCCGGGCATCTGCGCGCGGTGCATATTCGCCCGGGTTTGCCGGACCGGCTGCGTGGCCGACAACTATGTCCAGAGCGGACAACTGGTTGCGCCCCGTCCCCTGTGCGCCGAGGCGGTCCGCCGCGGGCTCTTTCCCCCTGCCCGGGCGCAGCGGCGGGCCGGTAGCCCGGGCGGCGTTGACTCTGGAGCCCGGGTCGGTGGCGAGGAAGGTATCTCTTGACAGCAGACGCCGGGGGGGGTATTATGTCTCAGTTCAACTGGCACAGGGTCGCCAGTTGGCAGCAGTTCGTTTTAGACAAAAATGAGCGGGCTCTCGCGGAGTCCGCGAATCGGAGGTATGAAGTGGTGAAGTCCGACAATTCGACATATATGGCTCCGTGTGCCGTGCGTCTGAGCGATGCCCAGACCGGCACGTTCGCGTGCACGAACGGCCGCAATGGCAACGCCGACCTGTGCGAGAGCGGGTTCGCGGTCCAGCAGATCAACATCTGCAACACCGGCTCCACCGTCCAGAACTAGCGCGACGCGAATGCCCGGCCGCGTCGCGGTTGCACCGGCAGAAGAAGACAACTGATTAGGTAGCGAATGGTATCCGGCCAGTGGCGAACTGGCCGGTTTGTCGTTTGACGCAGGTGCAGCGTCGACTCCGATGTCAGCACGCCCCTCTCATCCATCCCGCGGCCTGAGACTCGTCCTCGCCGATGGCCAGCGGCGGCTCGTTGCGGCCGGCTGACGACAGGGCCGCGGCGCTTGCCGCCGAGCTGGGCGCAATCCTGCAGTTGGACCCCGTCTGCCGGTCGGGCGCCTGGCCGCGGAACGCGGTGCGGCATCGGCTCCACCTGCCCCGAGGTGGCATGCGGGCAACCGGGCAAAGACAGCGTGCGCGACATCTGGCTGAACAACCCGACGGTTCTCCGTCTACGCCGGGCCCTGGCCGACCCGGACAGCTTCCCGGGCATCTGCGCGCGGTGCATATTCGCCCGGGTTTGCCGGACCGGCTGTGTGGCCGACAACCATGTCCAGAGCGGACAACTGGTTGCGCCCCGCCCTCTGTGCGCCGAGGCGGTCCGCCGCGGGCTGTTTCCCCCTGCCCGGGCGCAGCGCAGGACCGGGAATTGAAGCGTCGCGGGCAGTGAATCCGAGGACGGGGAAGGCCCACCGTTTTTCTTGACAGCAGGGCCGGGGGGGGGTACAATGAATTCAGGCAGATGCAAAACCAACGCCACGGAGGTATCTGATGAGCCAGTCTGACGACCTGAAGTACACGGCGCCGTGCGCCGTCCGCCTGAGTGATGCCACGACCGGCACGTTTTCGTGCGGCGACGGGCCTGAGGGCAATGAGGACGTATGCGCCAGCGGATTCGGCGTTCTGGGCCAGAACCGCTGCCTGGCCGGTTCTAACGTACAGAACTTCTAGGTAGCGGCGCGAGGGGCGGCCCGCCCCACCGTTGAGTCGGTAGCGGCAGACAACTGATTCCGTAGCAGGTGGCTTGCGGTCGGTAGCGGAGAAGCTGTCGTGATGTGTAGCGCGAGCGCCTAGCCGGACAAGATGCCAGCACCTCCATCGTATTTGCTGTTTGGGCTGAGACTTGCCTTGGCCGATGGCCAGCGGTGGCTCATTCGGCCGGCCGATGACCAGGCCACGGAGATCGTGGCCGAACTGGGCAGAGTAATGCAGTTGGGCTCAGTCTGCCGGTCGGGCAGGCCGGGCGAGGCCGGGCGCGAGTTGTGTGTCGCCGTGTCCGGTGAGTCCGACCGAACGGGACCGGAGACGCCCGGCGCAGCCGCGTGTCGGATTGCCCCGCCGACAGACAAGGAGACCCGGGTTGCCCAACTGCGGCGAATCGCATCCTTCATTGCCCGCGAGACCCTGGCCCGGGGCGGGATGCTGTTCCACGGCGCGCTGGCCGAGTACCGGGGGAGCGGTTTCATAATGGGCGGGCCGGCCGAGGTCGGCAAGAGCACTGCCAGCCGCCGCCTGCCCGCGCCCTGGCGCTCGCTGTCCGACGACATGACGCTGGTCGTGCCCGACGGCAGGGGCCGTTTCTGGGCTCACCCCTGGCCGACCTGGAGCCGTTTCCTCTATGGTGGCCCGGGCGGCTCTTGGGCCGTAGAGCGCGCCGTTCCGCTCCGGGCGCTCTTCTTCCTCGACCAGTCGCCGTTTGACCGACTCGAGCCGCTCCACGGTACGCGGGTGACCGCCCTGGCGATGGAGTCCGCGGAGGAACTCGCCCGGGAAGTGCTGTTCGTCCTGAACGACGTCGACGTCATCCACCGGCTCTGCATCGAGGCGCTGAGGACTGCCCGGGGGCTTGCCGCGGCCATCCCGGCCTGGTCGCTGAAGTTCAGCCTCGAGGGCAGGTTCTGGGAGGAAATCGAGCGGGTCCTGCCCGTCGGCGACTTGCCCGGTCCCTGTGTGGACGCCCCCCGGCCGGACCCGGTGTCGGTCGACTCGCTTACGGCTGACGACGCGTTGCGCGTGGTCTGCACGGGCACCAGCATGCTTCCCACCCTCGACGAGCCCGACCTTCTCGAAGTCAGGCCGTACGGTCCGGCCCGGGTGCGCCCGGGCGACGTCGTCTGCTTCAGGTCGCCCGAGACCGGCAAGACGGTCGTGCACCGCTTAGTCTCGGTCAGTCGCCGGTCCCCGGTCCCCGGCCATGCGCAGGGCGGCCTGCGCACCCGCGGCGACAACAACCGGGAAGATGACACCTGGGTCCTGCCGGCCGACAGCATCACCGGCCGCGTGATCGCCGCCCAGCGCGGAGACAAGCGCCGGGTTGTCCACGGCGGGTGGCGAGGTCTCCTTGTCCTTCGCTGCGTGCGCCTGGGCCGGGGCATCCGGAGAAGCGCGGGCCGTCTCCCTCACACGCTGTACCGCGCTGTTGCCGGTCTCGGCCCGTTCGACCGCCTTCTCCCGCGACGGCTCCGGCCCAGGCCGGTGCGCTTCGGCAACCGCTACCGGGCGTTCCTCAAACTGCTGATGGGCGGGCAGGTGGTCGGGCACTACGACTTTCGGCTCAGGCGGTGGTACATTCGGCCGCCGTTCCACCTGTTCGTGGCTGAGCAGACCCTCAGGCAGGCCGTTATCAGTCTCGCCTCCGGCAGCGAAGCGCGGGATTGAACGCTCGCTCGGCCGTCGACACCCGGCCGGTCAGCCTGTTGCTCCGTCACCTGTTCGACGGCTCTGAGCCGGCCGCCGACTGGAACGGCCTCGTCGCCGCGGCCGCCCACCTCCGCCTCGCGCCCCTGCTCTTCAGGCGCCTGAAGCAGGGCTCGGCGCGGGACCGGGTCCCGGCCGGTGCCTGGGAGCGCCTGCGACTGGCCTACCTTGACAGCGCCGGCAGGAACACCCGCTTCTACCGTCGCCTTCGGCCGGTGCTCGCCGGCCTGCGCGATACCGGCATTCCGGTCATCGTGCTCAAGGGAGCGTTCCTCGCGGAGGCGGTCTACGGCGACGCCGCACTCCGGCCGATGAGCGATGCCGACCTGATGGTCCGGAAGGCCGACCTGCCGAGAGCCCGGGCGGTCCTGCTCGCCGCTGGCGGTGCCTCCGCGCGCCCGGTCGACATCAAGCGACACTGCCGCAGGAACGCCAGCCTCCCGACGCTCTTCATTCGCGACCTCGCCGTTGACCTTCACTGGGCCATCGAACGCCCGACCGGGCCATTCAGAGTGGCCGCTGCCGGGCTCTGGGACCGGGCCCGTCCGGCCGCGATAGCTGGCGTCGAGGTGCTCGCGCTCTCGCCAGAGGACTTGCTCCTGCACCTGTGCCTGCATCTCAGCCATCGTCACGGCCTCGCGGTGCCGTACGTCCTCTGCGACGTCGCCGAGACCGTTCACCGCTTCCGCGGCGAGTTGGACTGGCCACGGTTCGCGCGCCGGGCCCGCGAGTGGGGCGCGACGCGATACACGGGCCTCGTGCTCGGCCTTGCCCGCGACCTGCTCGGGGCCGAAGTCCCGGGCGACGTCTTCGAACAGCTCGTGCCGGGCGGTATCGAGCCCCGCGTCCTGGAGGTCGCGCGCGAGACCGTTCTCGCCCGGTCCGACTACCGCCCGCCCGGGTCGCTCGCCGGCCGCCGGGGCGCCGGGTCGCTTGGCGGCCTGGTAAGGCTGGTCTGGAAGCATGTCTTCCTCTCTCGTGACGCGATGGCCGTGAAGTACCCGGCATCCCGTACCGCACGTCATCTCTACCGCTTCTATGCCCTGCGGCTCCGCGACGGCATCCGGGCAGGCTGGCTTCACGCCCGGCTCCAGGCCCGGCTGATGGTCGACAACCCCCGGCGCGGCCGGGAAGACCTGCTGGTCCGCTGGCTCAGGACGGGCAGGCCGTGAGCGCGAGGCCGAAGGACCCGGTCCGGAAGGGCCTGCGCCTCGACCGGGCGGTCCGCCTCGTCTGGGCCAGCGCGCCCGGGCTCGCGGTCGCCAACGCGGCCCTCGTCGCGGTCCAGGGGCTCCTGCCGCTGGCCGGGCTCTACGCCATCAAGCAGGTCGTCGACCTGCTGCAGGCCGGCATCGCGGCCGGCAGCGGACCGGCCGGCTTCCAGCGCGTGCTCGTCTGGGTCGGCGTTGCCGCGGCCGCGGCGCTCCTCACCGCCATCGCGCACTCGCTGGCCGAGCTCGTCGGCCAGGCCCAGTCGCTCGTGCTGTCCGACAAGGTGACCGACATCGTCCACGGCCAGTCGGTCGCGATGGACCTCGGCTACTACGAGGACCCCCGCTACCACGACACCCTCCACCGGGCCCAGGGTGACGCGATGCACCGGCCGGTCAACATCGTCAACCGGCTGGTCCAGGTCGGCCGGGGCGCGGTCTCGCTGGCCGGCATCGCCGGCCTGCTCTTCGCGCTCAGCCCGCTGGTCGCCCTCGTGCTCGTCGTCGTCGCCCTGCCCGGCGCGGTCGTCCGGATGGTCCACGCGCGCCGGCTCTACCGTTTCGAGCGTGAGCAGACCGAGAAGGAACGCCGGGCCTGGTACTACCACTGGCTGCTGACGAACTCGTTCCCGGCCAAGGAACTCCGGCTCTTCGACATCGGCGCGCTCTTCCGCCAGCGCTACCGCGAACTCCGCCGGCAACTGCGCCGGGCGAGGCTGGTACTGGCCCGGCGCCGCAGCGCGGCCGGCCTGCTCGCCCAGGCCGCGGTGACGGTCGCCACCTTCGGCACGCTCGTCTACATCGCCTGGCAGACCTGGCGGGGGACGATCACCATCGGCAGCCTGGTGATGTACTACTCGGCCTTCCAGCTCGCGGCCAACTCGCTCTCGGCCATCCTCGCCGGCCTCGCCGGGCTCTACGAGGACAACCTCTTCCTCGCCAACTTCTACGAGTTCCTCGACCTCCAGCCGAGGGTCACCGCGCCGGCGAAGCCGCTCCCGGTCCCGGCACGGTTCGCGCGGGGCATCGCGTTCGAAGGCGTCAGCTTCGCCTACCCGGGCAGTTCCCGGCCGGCGCTCGACGCGGTCAGCCTGGCGATTGCCCCGGGCCAGGTCGTTGCGCTGGTCGGCGCGAACGGCTCGGGCAAGACGACGCTCGTCAAGCTCCTCTGCCGGCTCTACGACCCCGGCACCGGCCAGATCACCGTCGACGGCATCGACATCCGCCGGCTCGAGCCGGCCCGCTGGCGCCGGGAGGTCAGCGTCATCCTTCAGGACTTCGTCCAGTACCAGCTCCCGGCCTGGGAGAACATCTGGCTCGGCGACGCGGCGGCCGAGCCGGACCGGGCGAGGATCGTCGCGGCCGCGAAGCGCGCCGGGGCCGACGCGGCAATAAGCCGCCTGCCCCAGGGTTACGACACGCCGCTCGGCCGCTGGTTCGAGTCCGGCCTCGAGCTGAGCATCGGCGAGTGGCAGAAGGTCGCGCTGGCCCGGGCGTTCATGCGCCGCTCCCAGCTCGTCGTGCTCGACGAGCCGACCAGCGCGCTCGACCCGCTTGCCGAGGCCGAACTATTCGAGCAGTTCCGCGGGGTTCTCGACGGCCGGAGCGCGGTCCTCGTCAGCCACCGGTTCTCAACGGTCCAGCTCGCCGACTACATCTACGTGCTCGACAAGGGGCGGATCCGGGAACAGGGAACGCACCATGAACTGCTCGAGCTCGGCGAGCTCTACGCCCGGATGTACCTGGCCCAGGCCTCACACTACCGCGAGACCTGACCCGCGACCGCGGGCCGGACCGCAGTTCGAAGTTCAGCGTTCAGCGTTCAAGGTTCAACGTTCATGGTTCAAAGTTGATCGGTCAGCGTTCAGTCCTCGCCCCCACCCGTTGTTTCGACCAACGGCCGCCGAGGCCGGACAGGACCAACCACCAAGGCACCAAGAAGAACAGGGTCCCGGGGTCCGGATATCGGAACCCTCCTTCTTTGGGTCTTGGTGTTTCTTCGGTTTCGCGTGGAGAAATCCCTCTCCTGTCCGCGCCCGCTGTCATTTCGAGCGCAGTCGAGAAATCCCTTTCCGGCCCGTGCGGGACGCAGTTCACGGTTCAAAGTCCATAGTTCAAGGTTCAGAGTGCAGGATTCGGCATTCATCGCTCAGTCCTCGTGCCGTTCTTTGTGTCTTAGCCCCCAGTCCGCGCCCTTGTCCTCACACACATCACCCTTTCGTGCCTTCGTGTTGAATCCTGCCCGTCCGGGACGCTCCCCCTCTCTGCCTCTGGGGGAGAGGGTTGGGGCGAGGTGGTGGTCCGGCCCTCGCGGCCCTCGCGCCGCCCCGGCGTCAGGCGGTCTTCGGCCGCTTCGCGAAGCGGTAGAAGCCAATCGCGCCGAGCGCGGTCGCGACGGCCATCACCGGGACCTGCCAGGCCGGCACGTTGTGAGCATACCAGTTGTAGACCTGAAGTGCGATTGCCAGCAGGTAGACGACGATGCGCGCGAGCGCGCCCGGCATCGGCCGCTTGAACAGGGCGTGCCACTCGGCCTTGAGTCCCTCGACCGCGGCCGCGATCAACGCGGCGCCGAACACCGGCACGAGCAACTGCGTCAGTCCGACCAGGTACACGTTACCTCCTTTGTCCTGCGCCCCGCCTGCAGGGCGCCCGGGCAACCCGAACGCAGGTCGAACCGGTCCTGCCCCGGACGGCCGGAATCCTCCTCCCCGGGGTCCGGGGCCGGCTGACCGGAGCTGACCGGCCCGACCCGGTTACCGACCTACTTCTTTATCTCGCCCGACGGGGTCCGGTGCGCGTAGCTGTAGTTGTACTTGTAGT
>JAWOHE010000058.1:0-4444 GCA_046485285.1 bacterium | reverse complement strand
GAGAAATCCCTTTCCGGCCCGTGCGGGACGCAGTTCACGGTTCAAAGTCCATAGTTCAAGGTTCAGAGGGCAGAATTCGGCATTCATCGCTCAGTCCTCGTGCCGTCCTTTGTGTCTTAGCCCCCGGTCCGCGCCCTTGTCCTCACACACATCACCCTTTCGTGCCTTCGTGTTGAATCCTGCCCGTCCGGTCCGCTCCCCCTCTCCGCCTCTGGTGGAGAGGGTTGGGGTGAGGTGGCGGTCCGGCCCTCGCGGCCCGCGGGCCGCCCCGGCGTCAGGCGGCCTTCGGCCGCTTCGCGAGGCGGTAGAAGCCAATCGCGCCGAGCGCGGTCGCGACAGCCATCACCGGGACCTGCCAGGCCGGCACGTTGTGAGCATACCAGTTGTAGACTTGAAGCGCGACTGCCAGCAGGTAGACGATGATGCGTGCGAGCGCGCCCGGCATCGGCCGCTTGAACAGCGCGCGCCACTCGGCCTTCAGTCCCTCGACCCCGGCCGCGATCAGCGCGGCGCCGAACACCGGCACGAGCAACTGCGTCAGTCCGACCAGGTACACGTTACCTCCTTTGTCCTGCGCCCCGCCTGCAGGGCGCCCGGGCAACCCGAACGCAGGTCGAACCGGTCCTGCCCCGGACGGCCGGAATCCTCCTCCCCGGGGTCCGGGGCCGGCTGACCGGAGCCGACCGGCCCGACCCGGTTACCGACCTACTTCTTTAGCTCGCCCGACGGGGTCCGGTGCGTGTAGCTGTAGTTGTACTTGTAGTAGTAGTAGTAATAGCGCCCGTAGCGGCCGGACGGGTTCACCCCGTTGAGCACCGTCCCGGTCAGCCGCGCGCCGGCGTTGAGCAGCGCGGTCCGGGCGTGCTCGAACGCGTCGACCGTCGTCCGCCCGGCCCGGATGACCATCATCGTCATGTCGACCATCGTCCCGAGGATCGGCGTGTCGGCGGCAATCAGCACCGGCGGCGTGTCGATCAGGACGTAGTCGTACTCGCCGGCGAGGCGCGCGATGAGTTCGCGGGTCGCGGGCGCCGTCAGCAGGTCCGCCGGGCTCGGCGGTATCGTGCCGCAGGGCAGGCAGAACAGCTTGTCGACCGGGGTCGGGAAGACCGAGGCGGCGGTGCTCTCGCCCGACAGCACGAGGTCGGTGAAGCCCGGCTTCTTCGGCTTGCCGAACGCCGTGTGCAGGACCGGGTGGCGCATGTCGGCGTCGACGAGCAGGACGCGCGAGCCGGCCTGGGCCAGCACCGCGCCGAGGTTCACCACGATCGTCGACTTGCCCTCGCTCGGTCCGGGCGAGGTCACCGCAATCACCTTCTGGCGCTGGCCGATGCCGGCGAAGGACAGCGACGTCCGCAACATCCGGAATGCCTCGGCGGCCGACGCCTCGGAATCGACGTGGGTAATCAGGTGGGCGGTCATCTGCTCGCCCTTGCGCCTGCCGCGCGCGCGGCCGTCGCCCCGCGGGTACTGCGGGATGCTGGCGAGCACCGAGTGTCCCCGCCGCTCGAGGTCGCGCGGGCTGCGGACCGCGGTGTCGAACCGGTCGACGACCCAGGCCGCGCCCAGCGCCAGCGCCAGCGCGATGACCAGCCCGAACGCGGCCGAGGACGGCACGTTCGGCTTGGTCCGGCTCGCGCCGAGCGCGCGGTCGATTATCCGCACCGACGATATCCGGCCGACCTCCTGGATCCGCGCCTCCTCCCGGCGCTCGGAGAGCAGCGAATGCACCCTGCGCCCGGTCTCGACGTCGCGGGTCAGCCCGGCAAGGGCGCGCTCGGCCTCGGGCAGGCGGGCGACCGAGGCCTCGTACTCGGCGAGGACCTTGGCCAGCGCCGCGCGCCGGGCCCGGGACGCGACGAGGTCAATCTCGATGTCGAGCGCGGACTCGAACAGCCCGCTCAGCCGGCCGACCGGGTCGACGAAGCCCTGCTGGCTGATGAGCACCTGCGACTCGGTCCTGAGCCGCGCCCGGGCGCTGTCGATCTGGCGCTCGAGACCCCGGACCCGCTCCGACGACTCATCGAAGCCGCGCATCAGCAGGTTGGCCTTCTCGACCTCGCGCTGGTTCAGCGCCTGCCGGAGGCTAGCGACCATCGGCGACGAGATGCCGCCGAGCCGGTCGGCCATCCCCTCGCCCTCCTGCTCGATGCGCTGCCGCACCACCGCCAGCCGGGCCTCGCTCGTCCGCGCGTCGATGTCCGCCTGCTCGACCAGGGCCGCCAGGCCGGCGAGCCGGTCGACCAGCGCCTGGGTCTCGGCGTCGAGGCTGGCGAGCCGGCGCGAGCTCTTGAACTGGGCGAGGTTCCGCTCGACCGAGTCGAGCCGCACCGCCGCGGTCCCGAGCTGGTCCTCGATGAACTCGCGGATCGAGGAGACGTCGGTCCGGCTCTGCTCAAGGTCGTACTGCTGGTAGGTTTCGAGGTAGGTGTTGACGACCAGCACCGCGGCCTCCGGGGTCGGGGCCGACGCCGCGAGCTGGATGATGCCGGCGTCGCGTACCGGCCGGGCGGTAATCATTCCCCGGAGCGTGTTGGGCCCGACCCTCACCGTGTCCGGCAGTCTCAGGGCGACCCGCTCGGCGAGGCTCCGACTGCGCAGCAGCTCGATGCACTTCGCGACGTTCGGCTCGCGCGGCCAGAAGACCATCCCGGACCGGCCGAAGATACTGCTCTCGTCGGTCGAGCTCAACATCATCGTCGCGACCGCCTCGTAGACCGGCTCGGTCCGGACGATCGAAAGCGCGGCCAGGACGAGGACCGCGAGGAACACGCCCAGCGCCAGCCACTTCCGGCGGTCGAGCCGCTCGAGGTAGTCCTGCAGGCCGGTCGGCTCATCGGCCGGCGCGGTCCGGGCAACCTGGTCCGCGGCAGTGTGGTTATCGTCGACCATCAGCGTCCTTTCAATTCAGACCGTTCGTCATATCGACCGGCCCGACGCCCGTCATTTCGACCGACGGCCGCCGAGGCCGGAGTGGAGAAGTCCCTTTCCGGTCCATCCGGCTCCCCCTCTTCGCCTCTGGGGAGAGGGTCGGGGCGAGGTGGCGGTTCACTCTTCGTGTCCTGGTGTTGAACCCGGGCCTGCGCCCGCTCACCTTCTTCACCGGGTGCCGCCGGTCAGGACGTATATCGTCAGCCCGAGGTTTATCAGCACGCCGAGCGCGGTCACGGCCCAGAGTTCGTTGCGGATGGTGTACCAGGCCGAGCGCGGGACGATGACGACGTCGCCCGGCGACAGCGGGACCACGTCGCCCTTCTCGAGCAGGCGCGAGACGTCGAGCCGGACCCTCTCGCTGCTCATCGACCGAACCAGCATCACCCGCTTCAGGTTCGCCTCATTGTTCGGCCCGCCGGCCGCGGACAGAAGCTCGATCACGTCCGGGTTGGCGCCGAGGTTGTAGGCCCCGGGCGAGCGCACATGGCCCCAGACGTAGTATTTGAACGTCAACACCTGGGCCTGCTGGCTGCCTTGCGAGGGCCAGGTCGTCTGGGCCCGGGCCGCGAGCACGAAAACCCCAACCAGCAACAGCACGACCCGGAACAGCCGGGCCGGCCGCGGGCGTCGGCTCGTGCCGGCCGCGAATCCTATCCCGGGCTTCCTCAAACGCCTAGTCAAATTTCACCTCGCGTCCTCTCTTCCTGTCCCGGACCGGTAGTTCAAAGCTCATAGTCCGTGGTTCGTGGCTCACAGTTCAGAGTTCAGCGCTCTCCCGTCGCCCCTTCCCCTTTCGCTCCTCACCCTTTCCCGTTGCCTTCGTGTTGAACTCGTCCCGCCCTACTCCTTCACGTCCAGCCGGAACTCGCACCGGCGGTTCATGTGGTACAGCGCCGGGTTCGGCTCGACAATCCGCTCCTCGCCGTAGCTTATCGTCGACAGGAGCCCGGCTTCGACTCCCAGCGAAACAAGGTACGACCGCGCCGACAGCGCCCGCCGCATCCCCAGCGCCATGTTGTACTCGTTCGTCGCAATCGGACAGCAGTGACCCTCGATCATCACCTCCGGCCTCAGCCCCGCCTCGACCAGCGTCTGGATCGCCGCCGCGTTGCTCTTGAGTATCTCGGCATCCCCCGGCCGGATGAACGACTTGTCCAGGTCGAAGTATATCGGCGCAAGCTCCGGCCGCTCCGGCTCCTCGACCACCGGCTCAGGCTCAGGCACCGGCTCAGGCTCAGGCTCAGGCACCGGCTCAGGCCGCGGCCGCCGCGTGTTGAGCTGGTACTCGAGCGCAACCGCAAACCGGCCAAAGCGCTGGCTGGCCTCCCTCGGCGTGAAGCCCTCGAGCTTGGTAACCGCAAGACCGATCCCGACCGGGCCGAACAGCAGCTTCATGCCCGCGTTCACGTCCCGGCCGTCGGCCTCGACCCCCAGCGTCACGTGCCGCCCGACGTTCACCTCGAGCCCGCCGAACAGCCCCACCGCCCACCAGTGCGACGGCGTCGTCTTG
>JAWOHE010000026.1:0-19397 GCA_046485285.1 bacterium | reverse complement strand
ACCGAGATGAAGTCGTGGCCGTAGCGCTCCTGGGCCGCGAGCTGGGCCCGGGCGAGCGCGACGCCGTCGGTGACGTACTCGCGGACCGTGATGCCCGCGACCCGGCAGGCGTGGACCGTGACCAGCGGGTAGACCGGCACCCGGTCCTGCGGCTCGTCGATGACCAGCAGGCCGAACCGCTCGCGGGGCGTGAGCAGGCCCGCCTGCCTGGGCGCGGGCAGGCCCGCACTCATCCCCGGCGCTCCCGGACGACCTCGAGGAAGGCGTCTATCCGCGTCGCGAGCTGGCGGTTGATCTCGCGGGCCGGGGGCGGCACGTCGAAGTCCAGCACCGGCAGGCCGAGTTCCTCCCGGACCGAATCGGCGATGAGCCGGGTCTCCATCGCGCAGTGCGAGCCGCCGAGAATCCCGGAGATGATAAATCCCTCGGCCCGGTTCCGGCGCGCCTCGGCGATGACCGTCGCGGCCCGGGCGCGCGAACTGCCGATGAGCGAGGCGGCGAGGAACGACTCGGCGACCGCCTCGAGCGGCGGCTTCGTCTCGTCGATCGGCTCGAGCGCCTGGTTGATGACGTACTCGCTGGCGACGACCCGGGCGCCCCGGTCTTCGACGTGGACGAGGAACAGCGGGTCGGCGGGCGGCGACACCCAGCCGACGCGCAGAGCGTCCGGCGGCCGTACCCGCTCACCCCGGTCGCGCCGGGCCGCGCCGGTCGCGACGAGCTGTTCGAGTATGTCCTGCCACTCCTCGAAGTCCGAGTAGCCGTGCAGGCAGCCGAACTCGACGAGCATCGTCTCCAGCGCGGGCAGGGCCGCGTCCGCGTAGGCGAGTTCCCGGACCCGGCGGGCCAGCGCCCGGACCGTATTGGCCCGGCGGATGCCGGCGCGGAGCTCATCCTCGCCGATGCGCCGGCCGGCGCGCTCCTCGAGACGGCCGAGCGCGCGCTCGTACTCGCGGACCAACAGCTCCCGGGCCGCGGGCTCGTAAGGCACGCCGCCGGCCGTTCTCGAAACGCCTGGGCGCGCAGTCCCCTGCGTACAGCTCGCGCCGCAGTCCCGGCGCAGCGGCTCCTCGAGCCAGAGCACCGAACGGGCATGGCCGGCGGCAAGCTGCTCGACCCCGGCAAAGTCGTCGCAGGACGCGCCTGATGAGGCGATGACCAGGTCCGGGTCCGGGAAGTAGGCGTGCTTGGCGAACGCGCCGAGCGCGGCGCGGGAAAAGCAGGTCGCCTCGCCGATGCCCTCGCGGGCCGCGGCGTCGAGCAGGACCGTGCTCTCCATCGCGAACGGCGTCCACCAGGTGCAGTCCGGGTAGAACGCGACCAGCTCCGGGAACGAATTGACCAGCACCGGCAGCGCGCCGAGGTCGCCCATCGTCGCGACCACTCTGCGGCCGAGCTGGCGGGCGCGGAACAGCCGCTCGCTCTCCGACTGGACGAAACCCCAGAGCCGGAGCGCGGCCAGCGAATTGTCGAACCTGAGCCGGGCGAGGTGGCGCGCGCCGTAGACCGCGAAGGACTGGGGCGGGAACAGGTAGGTCGACCACGGCCGGAGCCCGCCGGACGCCAGTTGGTCGCGGCGGTAGTAGCGGTAGCGCTCGACCAGCTCGCCAGGCACGGCCTCGAACAGCCCGGCCCATTCATCGAAATCGACCCGGGCCGCGGGCGGGTCCTGCCAGCCTGCGGGTGCGGGTCCGCACGCAGACAGGCCCGCCTGCCTGGGCGCGGGCAGGCCGGTCACAGCTCCTCCAGGAACGCCTCGACCCGGGTGCGAAGCTGCTCCCGGTTCTCGGACGAGTAGGTCCCGTCAATGTGCAGGAAGGGCCGTTCGAGCGCGGCCTTGAGCCGGGCAGACTCGAAGCTCCACGGGTCGCAGTAGAGCAACGTCTTGAGCACGACCCCGTCCACCCTGGCCTCGGCCGCGCGCTGCCGGGCTAGCGCGAAAACCGCATCGCTGGGCCGTCGCCAGACCGCGGTCGGGAACGAGTAGTAATGCCGGGCCAGCGCGTCGAGCGGGTCGCCCTGCTCCGGGCAGTCCGCCTCGAAACGCCTAGGCACGCAGTCCTCTGCGAACCAGAGGCTGGCGGTGTCGAGCAGGTCGGTCACGATGTCAGCCCGCTCCTCCAGCAACTCGACCAGCCAGCGGTCCTGCCAGGCGATTTCGCTGCCGCAGAGCATCAGCCGGGGACGGGGGCGGCTTCCGGTACGCGGCTCAGGACGCTCGCCGGTTGCGGAGAGCAGTTTGAACATCGCCTCCGGCTCGAGCACGCCGGCGAGCGCAACGAGGTTGAGTATGTCGGAGAGGCTGACCTCGGGCCGGTCAGCCCGGCGGCCCGCATCGAACTCGCGCAACCGGCGGCGGACCTGGTTCGCGGCCGCAATTTCCCGGCCCAGCCGTTCCGGGTCGAAGGCCGTGCCCGCGAAAGCGGCTACTTCAGCCGCGACCCGGGCCAGCTCCCGCCGGAAGGCTGCCAGCCGGCTGGGCAGGGCCTCGGACCCGCGCGGCAGGTAGAGCTCGAATACCGGTAGCTGGAGGTAACGGTTGAGCGACTCGGGCATGCGACGCAACAGGTCGCAGGCGTTCACCGACAGGAAGGCGTCAACCTGCGCGTGGAACGTGTCGGCCGGCCCGGCCGGGTCGAGGTTCGCGACCGTGCTCAGACAGACCGCGCAGGCGTCGGACCGAAGCCAGCGCTCGCCGCGGGTCTCCGCCGGCTGCCCGCCGGCCAGCAGCCGGACCGGTATCGCGCCGGCCGCCCGGACCAGTTCGTGCGGCGCGTGGCCCGACACGCAGGCGACAACCCGCCGGCCCCGGGAGCGCAGCGCGGCAAGCTCATGCGCCCGGGCCTCGAGCCGGGCGAGGAACGCGGCGTGACTCAGGATTCCCATCGCGCGAGGGTGAAATCATTGAGAAACCGGTCCTCGAAGTCCGGGTGACTGCTGAGCTCGACCTCCCGGCAGAGTCGCACGACCCCGGCCAGCTCGCGCCGGAACGCGGGCTCGACCGCGGCCCGGACCGCGCCGCGCAGGGCGAGGTTGCCGCCGCGCGTCACCGGCGGACCGGCCGGCAGCAGGCCGATGGCGACCGCGTGCTCCGGGTTGATCGCCGAGCCGAACCTGCCGGCAAGGAACACCCGCTTGATGTCGGTGACCCGGGCGCCGCGCTCGGCCAGCAGGATCCGGATGCCGGTGGCGACGGCGGACTTGGCGAGCTGGACCGCGCGCAGGTCGGCCTGGGACAGCCAGACCTCGTCCGCCAGCAAGAGCCGGCGACCCCGGGCGATGCGGCCGTCCCGCCTGAGCCGTTGGCTGGCGAGCGCAGCCGCGACCGCGGCCAGCACGCCCGAGCCGCAGATCGCCCGGGCCGGCCGGTTGCCGACGGTCCGGACCGAGAAGCCGTTGCCGGCTGGCGCGACGTCGCGGACCGCACCGGGCCGGGCGAGGCCTCCGCACTCGAGCGCCGCGCCCTCGAAGGCCGGTCCGGCCGCGGTCGAACAGACGAGGATGCCGTCCCGGTCGCCCAGCACGATCTCGCCATTGGTGCCGGCGTCGACCAGCAGGCCGAGCCCGCGCCGACGGTGCATCCCCGCGGCCGCAATCGCGGCGGTGCAGTCCGCCCCGACGAACCCGCCAAGCAGCGGCAACACCAGCACCGGCAGCGCCGGCTCGCCGACCGTCCGACCGCGTATCTCCCGGCCCAGCGGCAGGCGCGAGCGGTACGGCCAGCGGCCGAGCCCGGCCGGGTTCGCTCCGAGCAGGAAGTGCATCATCGTCGTGTTGCCGACCGCCACGACCCGGCGCCGGGGACTGATGCCTGCTTCCGCGGCGAACTCCCGGACCGGGCCGAGCAGGTCCAGGCATCGGACTTCCCGGGCCCGGGCAATCCTGGTCATCACGTCGGCGCCGAACGCGACCTGGGGGTTGAGCATCTCCCGGCGGCGGACGACCCGACCGCTGTCGGCCTCAACCGCGGCCAGGGACAGCGCGGTCGTGCCGAGGTCAAGCGCCAGAGTCAGCCGGCCCCGCGCCGGCCGCGGGCGGCCGGCGGCACCCGCCCCCCGCGCGCGAACGGCCGGGAATTCAACCCGCACCGGCGCGCCGGGGACGAAACGGCAGGCCAGCACCCAGCGCGGCCCGGCCTCCTCCTGGACCCGGACCAGGCACTTCCCGCAGGTCCCGTTGCCGCCGCAGTCCGAAGCCACCTCGATACCGACGTCCGCCAACAGCGCCAGCAGACTCCGGCCCCGCGCCGGCCGTAGCGTCACCGCGCGGCTCACGGCTTCGCCTCCCGTGCTGCGGCGACGATGGCGGCGACATTCTCCATCGGTGAGTCGGCCGGCACGTCGCAGGCCGTGGACAAGATGAGCCGCGGGCCAGCCACGGCAAGGCACCGCGCGGCCTCGTTCCGGACCGCGGCCGCAGTCCCGCTCCGCACCAGCTCGGTCGGCACGCTGCCCATCAGCACGACGCCCGGCCCGACCTTGGCCCGGGCCGCGGCGAGGTCCGGTTCCTCGATGCTCAGGATGTCGGCACCGGTCGCGACAATGTCGGGCAGCAGGTCAAGGGTGCGGCCGCAGACGTGCAGGCCGCAGGGAGAGCCGAGCGCGTGCACCGCCTCAATCAGCCGGCACAGGTAGGGCGCGGCGAACCGGCGGAACACCCCCGGCCCGATGAGCGAACCCGATGCGACCGGGTCGCCGATGAACGGGACGCCGCCAGCCCGGCAGATCGCGGCCGCGAACCGGGCCTGGTTGTCGAGTGCGAGGTCAAGGAAGCGGACGGCCCGGGCCGGGCTGGCGATGACCGCGCCGAGCAGGTCCTCGATGCCGGCCAGGAACGACGCGAGCGAGAACGGGCCCTTGAGCGAGCCGAGAACCGGCACCGACTCGTCCAGCTCATCCCGGAGCCGACGCACTGCTTCGAGGACGACCGGCATCCGGCCGTCGCGCTCCGGGTCCGCGGTCCGCACCGTATCCGGTGCCGCGACGAAGAAAGCGTTGTCATCCTCGGGCAGCTCGACGGCCGCGCCCATCGCCTCGGCCTCGACGACCGTGTCCGCGAACACGAGCACGCAATCGTAGCGGTAGCGCTCCCGGGCCGCGGCGAGGACTCGGGTGAGCACGCTCGGGTCCCGGGCCGCCCGGCCGACCTCGACCCCGGCGATCCGGGCCGCGTGGTCCGCGACGACCAACGGGAAGACCAGCGGCTCGCTCGGCACCCGGCCGGCAAGCAGGCCGGCCAGCCGCTCCGCGGGAGCGGTCGCCATCAATCAGCCCGCCAGCCGCCCGATGAGCTCGACCGCGGCGTGCGCGTTACCAGCAAACCCGTCGGCGCCGATGTCGCGGGCGAAGCCGTCGGTCACCGGTGCGCCGCCGACGATAGCCCGGACCCCGGGCCGGAGCCCGGCCTTGTCGAGGGCGGCGATGATGCGGCCCATCCGGGGCATCGTCGTCGTCATCAGCGACGACATCCCAACGACCCGGCAGCCGCTTTCTGCCGCGCGGACGAACGCCTCGTCGGCGACATTTCGGCCGAGGTCAACGACCTCGAACCCGGCCGCCTCGACCATCACCTTGACGATGTTCTTGCCGATATCGTGGATGTCGCCGCGCACGACCCCGAGCGCGACACGGCCCCGGCTCTCGGCCGGGCCGGATAGCTCGGCCCGGAGGATGTCGAACCCGGCGTACATCGCCTTCGAGGCGAGCAGGACCTCGGGCACGAAGTACTCGTGGGCCGAGAACTTCTCCCCGACGAGCTTCATCCCCCGTGCCAGCCCGTCGGTAATCGCCTGCCGGGGCGGGACCTTGAGTTCGAGCGCGCGGCGGGCGAGCGCGTTCACCCGGTCGGGCTTGAGCGCGACGACCGCCTCGGCGAGCGCGGCGAGAAGGCTCTCGGGCGTCTCCGGCATCCGGTCAGTCACAGCGGCAATGGTAGCACGCCGGGCGCCGGATTTCCAGTCCGACGCCCGACCGCCTCAAGCCTGCTTTTCACCGATGTACCAGCCCCGGCCGACTTTGTGGGCGTGGGCCGCGTCGCGCCAGAGGTTGACCAGCCCGGTCGCGAACCCGAACAGCTCCTCCCCGAAGTTCTTTACGATGGCCGGCTTCAGGTCGACCTCGACCATCTTCTTGTACTCGTCGAAGCATTTCGCGTACTCGTCGGCCTGGTCCTTGACCTCGATGACCTTGAGCCCGTGCTTCTTCATCAGCCCGGCCCAGCCCGCGAGCGTTTCCATGTACGGGAACGCCATCGACTCGTAGAGCTTCGCCAGCAGTTCTTCTTCCACCCTGCCGGTGATGACCCAGTCGGTAAAGATGAGCTTGCCGCCGGGCTTGAGCACCCGGGCCGCCTCGGACATCAGCTGGTCTTTGTTGGTGACGTAGCACCAGGCCTCCTGGCCCCAGACGACGTCGAAGGTGTCCTTCTTGAACGGCATGTCCATCGCGTTGGCGTTAACGAAGTCAACGAGGCTGTCGAGCTTGGCCTCCTTCGTGCGCTGGACCGCCTTCTCGAGCATCGTCTTCGTGAAGTCGAGCCCGGTGACCCGGGCCCCGTAGTTCTTCGCGAGCTGGCGTGCGGGCGCGCCGAGCGCCGAGCAGACGTCGAGCACGTGCATCCCGGGCTTGAGCCCGACCGCGGCGGCCATCCGGTCGGTGACTTCGTCCTTGCCCGAGTGAATCTGCTCGGACATCACCGCTTCCCACAGGAGCCCGCCCGGGCCGTCGTACACGTCCTGGACGTCCTTGCCGGTGTAGTCGTATCTCTGCGGCATCATGCCTCCTTTGATGTTGCTGGTTCGGCCTTCTCGGTCCGTGCCGAGGCCGCGGCCTCGGTAGTATAGAACAGCCGGCAGAAGCAGTGCCCGTCCGCCGCGATTTCCTCCTTGAGGATCGGGCAGGGACAGAGCACGTCATTCGCCGGGTCGAGCGGGTGCGACTGCTTGCACGGGCAGTAGTACCTGCCTGCTTCCGCGGAGTTGCGGGCGAGCAGGTTGGCTACCTTGAGCGCGCGTTCGGTGTCCGGGTTCAGCACGTAGCCGAGCTTCTGCCCGACCCGGCGCGCACGTTCCAGGTTCGCGCGGTCCTTGTCAGTCAGTTCCATGTTCCTCCGGGGATGAGCAATGCTCGGGGCGCGGCGACCAGAAGACCGGATTGGCGCCCGACGGCGCGGTTGTCAGCGTTGGTCTGGTGGGGCGACCGCCCCGTGCGCGACGGCTCACCAGTGCCCCCGCGGCCTGCCCGCGCCCAGGCAGGCGGGCGGGATGGTCGGAAGGGAATCGGTCGGGTGGGTCAGGACCGGGCGACCGCCCGGTGGGAGGCGGCTCAAGTCCGCCGCCTCAGGGCTGTCAGCACGCGGTTCATCGAGTCCATACTACCGCGCGCCGGCCCGCCGTCAAGCCGGCGGGCCTGCCCGCGCCCAGGCAGGCGGGAGACCGAAGCCTCCCGCCTGACACTGCCTGCCGAAATGGTCACCCGCCCGGTCCACGGTTGACCCGACCCCTGTCGCACCTACAATTCAACCGGTATGCTGGACGCTGGGTTCAACCTCGCGCTCGAGCGGCTCCGGGCCTGCCCGGAGTTCGCCCGGCTGATTCCCGAGGTGCGCTCGAACCTCGCCTGGGCGCTCCCCGGCGCGCGCGGACCCGCCGACGTCATCGCGGTCGAGGGCCGCATCACCGTCGTCGCCGGCCGGCCCTGTCCCGCCGGACCGCCCGCCCCCGGCGCGTCCGACCACATGGCCCGGCTCGTCGTCGAGCTCGGCCGGCGCGACCCGATGGTCCGCGCCGGCGTCAACTTCGCCTCGAACCCGCGCCTCGACCGCTGGCTCGCCGCCTACGCCGAGGCGCGGGGCTGGGTCTTCGCGGTCATCGACCGCGCCCGCGAGCCCGGCGACCTCGAACGCGAGGACCGGCCCTCGACGCCGTGGAAGGTCGAGGAGGCCGTCCGCGCCTGCGGCGGCCGGGTCCCGAAACTGCTCCGCGAGACCGCCGCGGTCGGCAAGGAGCCGCTCAGCTTCCTCGTCGGCCCGGACCCGGTCACCGTCGTCGACGAGGCCTGCGCGCTCGCCCGCGCCTGGTCCGCCGAGGCCGGCGACGCGTACCTCACCCGCTGGCCTGCCCGCGCCGAGGCAGGCGGGCCTGCCCGCGCCGAGGCAGGCGGGTCCCAGCCCGTTCCCGACCCCGGAGGTTCACGATGAAAGAGAAACTGCCCGACATCGGCAAGATATCCCAGCGCGTCTTCGAGGAGCTCATCTACCCGCGGCTCGGCGCGAAGAGCCGCAACGTCCTCGTCGGCCCGATGCACGGCGTCGACGTCGGCATCATCCGGGTCGGCAACCGCGCCCTCGCCCTGACGACCGACCCGGTCTTCATCGTCCCCGAGTACGGCTGGGAGCGCGCGGCCTGGTTCGCCATCCACATCCTGCTTTCCGACGTCGTCACCAGCGGCCTCAAACCGGCCTGGCTCGCCATCGACCTCAACCTGCCGATGAGCATCAACGAGGCCCAGCTCGAGACGGTCTGGAAGGTCATCCACCGCGAGTGCCGCCGCTACGGGGTCAACATCGTCACCGGCCACACCGCCCGCTACGACAACTGCAACTGGCCGATGGTCGGCGGCGCGACCGCCATCGCCGAGGGCAGTCTCGGCGAATACGTCTCCCCGCGCTTCGCCCGGCCCGGCGACCGCATCATCGTCACCAAGGGCCCGGCGGTCGAAGCCGCCGGCATCTTCGCGACGATGTTCCCGAAGACCCTCGCCCGGCGCTTCGGCCCGGCCTTCGCGAAGCGGGCCGAGAAGCTCTTCTACCGGATGTCGGTCGTCGAGGACGCGCTCGCCGCGGTCAGCGTCGGCGTCCGGGCGAAGGGCATAACCTCGCTGCACGACGCGACCGAGTGCGGGGTCTGGGGCGGGCTCTACGAGCTGGCCCAGGCCGGCGGCTTCGGGGTCAGGGTCGAGAAGGAGCGCATCCCGGTCCTCGCCTGCGTCCCGGAAATCTGCGCCCTTTTCGGCATCGACCCCTACAAGTCCATCAGCGAGGGCACGCTCATCGCCACCTGCCGTCCCGCGAAGGCCGCGGCGGTCCTCGCCGCGCTCAGGCGCAAGCGCATCCCGGCCCGGGATGTCGGCGCGGTCACGAAGAAGGGGATGGTCCTCGTCGAGGCCGGGGTCGAGAAACCGCTCGTCCACCCGGTCGTCGACCCGTTCTGGCAGGCGTTCTACTCCGCGCTCAAGGACCACGCCCGGCTCGAAGCCTGACCGCGCCCAGGCAGGCGGGCCTGACCGCGCCCAGGCAGGCGGGCCTGACCCCGGCCACGCGGTTGATTCCGAGGCCGAACCGGCCTATAGTCGTCGCGTACCGTCGCGCTGACGGCTGACGAACGGACACCCGCAAATGCTGATAGAGAACGCCCTGCTCTGGATAGCGATACTGATACTCGCCAGTGTCGTATCGAGCAAGCTGTCCGAGCGGTTCGCCGTCCCGGTGCTCCTGCTCTTCCTCGCGGTCGGCATGCTCGCGAGCTGGGACCGGGTCGGCGGCATCTACTTCGACGACGCCGGGCTGGCACGAACCATCGGCATCGTCGCGTTGGTATTCATCATCTTCTCCGGCGGGCTCGACACCAACTGGCAGGACACCCGGCCGGTGGTCCTGCCCGGCATCGTTCTCTCGACGCTGGGCGTCCTGCTGACCGCACTCCTGACCGGGTTCTTCGCCATCCTCGTCCTGCAGCTCTCCCTGCTCGAAGGGATGCTGCTCGGCGCGATCGTCTCCTCGACCGACGCGGCGGCGGTGTTCGGAGTCCTTCGGTCGCGCCGGACCTGCCTGGTCCCGCCGCTCCGGCCCCTGCTCGAGTTCGAGTCCGGCAGCAACGACCCGATGGCGATCTTCCTGACCGTCGGCTTCCTCAGCCTGATGACGGCCGAGCGGGCGAGCCTCGCCACGCTCCTGCCGAGGCTGGCGCTGAACATGGGCGCGGGCGCGGCGGTCGGCCTGCTGATGGGCAGGCTGATGGCGGTCATCGTCCGGCGCCTGAAGCTGATGTACCAGGGGCTGTACCCGGTGACGATGATCGGCCTGGTACTGCTGACCTACGCGGCCGCGGGTCTCCTCCGGGGCAACGGCATCCTCGCGGTCTACCTGGCCGGGCTCGTGCTCGGGCAGTCCGCGTTCCCCAACAAGCAGATGCTCCTGCGCTTCCACGACGGCGTGGCCTGGCTGATGCAGATCGTGATGTTCGTGACGCTCGGCCTGCTCGCGTTTCCCGGGCGCATCATCCCGCTGGCCGGCGCCGGCCTGCTCCTCGCCTTCCTGCTGATGTTCATCGCCCGGCCGCTCAGTGTCTTCCTGTGCCTGGCCCCGTTCAGGATCGACCGGCGCCGCAAGGCCTTCGCCGCCTGGGTCGGCCTCCGAGGGTCGGTGCCCATCATCCTCGCGACCTTCCCGCTCGTCGCCGGCGTCGCGCAGGCCGACACGATCTTCAACATCGTATTCTTCGTCGTCATCGCCTCGGTCTTCGTCCAGGGTACGTCACTGCCGTTTGTCGCCCGGTGGCTGAACCTCGACACCCCGGTTGACGACCGCGCCCGCTCGCCGATCGAGTTCGAGCGGACCGAGGCCATCGACGCGGAACTGACCGAGACGATCGTCCCCCCGGGGTCGGCCGCGGTCGGCAAGGCACTCGCCGAACTCGGCGTACCCGACAAGTGCCTCATCGTGCTCATTGCCCGCGGCGGCCGGTTCGTCATCCCGCACGGGAGCACGACCATCAAGGGCGGCGACGTCCTGCAGGTGCTGGCGAACGAAGACGACTTCAGGAGCCTTCACCGGATCCTGTCCGCGCTGGCCGACCGGCCGGATGACGACGCGCCGGTGGAGAAACCGGACGCCGCCCCGGAGCCCGAGTGACAGGCCGACCGCGCCCGCCTCGAAGCCTGCCCGCGCCCAGGCAGGTGGGCCTGAGCCGCCCGCGGCGTGACCATCGGGACCGCCTTCCGGGCCGCCCCGCAGGCCGTCATCCAGGGCACCAGCCGGGTCACCGGGGAAGTGCGGCCGGGGTGCGGTGTCTGCTTGACGCCCGGCGCTAGCCGGGCAGGGGCCGGGGATTGCCGGACCCGCGGTGGTGTCGATGCCGGTGGAACACCCGCCAGTCGACCAGGTACAGAATGCCGGCCGCGAGAAGCAGGCCGGCGATGACCAGCGGTGCGGACCAGCGGAACCGGCCGACCATCCACAGGAAGTACAGCACCGCGAAGACCGGATACGCGACCGCGCCGACCGACGGCCGGTGCCAGGACAGCGCAAGCAGGAGCAGGACGATGCCGACCGGCAGCACGTTGAAGAGCAGGCTGAAGACGTGCGACGAGAAGAAGTAGCCCGGGCTCCCGACGAACACGTCCATCACGAACAGCATCAGCCAGGCGGCAACGAAGAGACAGATGACCCGCGGTGCCCAGGTGACAATCTCCCTTGCTGTCGGCATCTCGAAGCGTCGCCGCCTTTGCCGGCGGACCCGGACCCCCGGGTTGTGCGGGGAAACGGGTGGGGCTGGTTCCTGTGTCGCCACGGCGACATTCTGCGGTCGGTCCTGCGTCCTGTCAATATCGGATTGCGGGGTCTCGGCCGCCCCTCGGGTTCCAGCCTGCTCCATCATACCCCTCGCTCAGTAGCAGACGAGCTTCGCGGTCCGGCCCGCGCCGCGCACGAAGTAACAGCCGGGCCGCAGCGGCGCGGACAGGGCCACCCTCCGGCCTTGTGCGTCATGGACAGCCGACCGGTCCGGCAGGCCGAGCTCCCCGAGGCGGGCGGACGCGCGGACGAAGGTCGGGCGCGGCCTCCCGGCCCCGGCAGCGCCGGGCTCGGCAATCGCCGCGTTGCCGTCCGGGTCGCGCCGGTAGTAGACCTCCTCGTAGGAGACGGTGTCGCGCCGCTCGCACCACGCGACGTGGACTCCCGGCCCGAGGACCGCGACCGACGGCCGCAGGGCGTAGTCGGAAACGCTCTCGGTGAGCCGCGCGTGCCCGCCCCACGTCTGCCCGCGGTCGCGGGACCGCGCGTGGTAGATGTGCGACTCGCGGTTGGACGTCGGGTGGCCCATCCACGCGAGGTGGACGTCCGGGCCGGACGCGGCCAGTGAGAAGTAGTAGGACTCGATCGTGTCCGGCGTCAGCCGGGCCTGGTCCGACCAGGTTTCGCCGCCGTCGGTCGAGCGGCGATGAAGAATCCGCTGGATCCACCCGCCGCCGAGGCGGTAGTCGTTCCAGACGACGTGCACGTCAGGGCCGGACGCGGCGATGGCCGGCTCGAGCGAGACCGTCGAGTCGTTGGTCAGCCTGACCTCCGGTCCCCACGACCCGCCGCGGTCGTCCGACCGCCGGAAGTAGACCTCGGCGTTGCCGTCGCGGTAGTCATACCAGGCGACGTACACCCGGTCCCCGGCCGCGGCGACGACGGGCGAGTAGGACTGCGACGTATCGGTCAGTTGCCGTTCGGGCTCCCAGTTGCCCCCGCGGTCGGTCGAGCGGCGGTAGAAGACGTCGCTCCGGCTGTTCCGCCAGTCGATGTGGACCAGGTGCAGGAAATCCTCGTCGGCGCAGAGGACCGGGTTCGTCCCGGTGGCTTCGGGCACCGGCTCGTCCGCCGACCACGTGCCGCCGTTGTCGCTCGAGCGCTTGTGGAAGACGCTCACCGCGCCCCCGCGCGAATCGTGCCAGGCCACGTGGACGTACGGCGCGCACGCGGCGACGCAGGGCGACTCCGAAATCGCGGAGTCGACGGTGAGCCGGTGCTGGGGCTCCCACGCCGCGCCCGCGTTCGTTGACCGGGCGTAGTAGATTTCCGGGAACTCGTGGTCCCAGGGGTCGATGCCCTCCTGCCAGACGACGTGGACGCCGTCGCCCGAAGCCGCGATGCCGCGGCCGCTGAGCGGCGTCGTGCTCGGGTCCGTGGTCACCGACAGCCGGATGTCCGGCTCCCACCCGGCAACGGCCGGACCGGCGAGCGCGAGGACGGCCAGGATGACAACCTTCGACATTGTTCCGCCTGCCCCGAGTGTAGGCCGGTCCTGCCGGCGGTCAAGCGCGGGGGAAGCCGGGCCTCCTCCCGCTCCGACCGGCCCGATTCCGCTTGACTTCCCGCCCGCTTCTGTTTGAATGGCGCTGAAATGAAGAACATCGCCGCCCACATCCGCGTGCGGCCGCCGGCCCCGCGCGCGACCAAGGCCTACCGGCAGCAGCTCGTCGGCTCACTGCCCGCGCTGACGAGGAAGCACGGCACCCCGCTGTTCGTGATATCGAAGACCATCCTGCTCGACCAGGTCGCGCGCTTCCGCGCGCTCCTGCCCCGCGTCGAGCCGTGGTACGCGGTCAAGGCCAACCCGAACCCGCACATCCTCAAGCTGCTGGTCGGCGCCGGGCTCGGCTTCGACGTCGCCTCGATGCCGGAGATCGAGTGGCTGCTCGAGGCCGGCGCGAACCCCGAGCGCCTGCTCTACGCCAACACGATGAAGAAGCCGGACGCCATCCGCCGCGCCCGCAAGGCCGGCGTGACAACGACGACCTTCGACTCCGAGTACGAGCTCCAGAAAATCGCCCGCTGGGCGCCCGGCGCGAGCGTCCTCGTCCGCATCAAGGTCCCCAACGTCGGCTCGGTCGTCGAGCTGTCGCTCAAGTTCGGCACCGACCCGGGCGACGCCGTGCCGCTGCTGGTCCGGGCGCGGCGGATGGGGCTCAACCCGGTCGGCGTCAGCTTCCACGTCGGCTCGCAGTGCACCCACGGCGACAACTACCTCGAGGCCTTCGAGCTAGCCAAGCTCATCCTCGTCGACGCCGCCCAGAAGGGCCTCGATCTCTCGATGGTCGACATCGGCGGCGGCTTCCCGATTCGCCACTTCGACACCGACGAAGACTGGCTCGCGACGATGGCGCCGGTCCTGAACATGGAGCTCGACCGGCTCTTCCCGCCCCCGGTCCGGATCATCGCCGAGCCCGGTCGCGCCATCGCCGGGCCGTCGGCCATCCTCGTCACCTCGGTCATCGGCCGGTCGATCCGCAACAACAAACACTGGTACTACCTCGACGACGGCGTCTACGGCTGCCTCTCCGGAATCATCTTTGACCACGCCCGCTACCAGTTCGAGACCCTGCGCAAGGGTCCGCCGTTCCTGACCACCCTCGCCGGCCCGACCTGCGACTCGCTCGACATCATCTCCAACTCCGAGGAGATGCCCGAGCTCGGCATCGGCGACCTCGTCTATGCCCGCAACATCGGCGCGTACTCGATCGCCCACGCGACCCGCTTCAACGGCATCCCGCCCGCGAAGGCGGTGCTCATCCCCTGAGGAGGCAGCGTGAAGAAGACCCGCCGCGCCCGCAAGGACCTCTCCGAGGTCCCGGAATGGCTCCGCCGGCGCAACTGCCCGCGCAAGTCCGCCTACCTGTCCGGCCGGCGCATCCGGCCGCGGGCAATCACCGGCCGCGAGAGCCTCGCCGCGCTCGTTGACGAGACCTTCCTCGCCTACAACGCCGCCCGCCTGCGCGAGGGCTGCCGGCTCTTCGCCGGGAAGATGCTCGAGCCCGACGTCACGGTCGGGATGAGCCTCGCCGGCGCGCTGACGCCGGCCGGGCTCGGCTGTTCCTGCGTCGTCCCGCTCATCAAGGCCGGCTTCGTCGACTGGCTCGTCGCCACCGGCGCGAACATGTACCACGACCTCCACTTCGCCTTCAACCTGCCGCTCCACGTCGGCTCGCCGCTGCTCGACGACACCGACCTCCGGAAGAACGACGTCGTCCGGATCTACGACGTCCTGCTCGGCTACACCGACTGCCTGATGGAAACCGACAAGATTCTCCGCTCGATCCTCGTCCGGCCCGAGTTCCAGAGGGAGATGGGCACCGCCGAGTTCTACTGGCTGCTCGGCCGCTATGCCGCCGAGTGGGAGAAGAAGAGCGGCAACCGCGACGTCTCGGTCCTCGCCGCGGCCTGGCGCGCCGGCGTGCCGGTCCACACCTCATCGCCCGGCGACTCGACGATCGGGATGAACATCGCCGGCCTCGAGCTCAAGGGCCTCAAGCTCCGCATCAACCCGTCAATCGACGTCAACGAGACGACCAGCTACGTCCTCGCCGCCAAGCGCTCGGGTGGGAAGCACGCGGTCGTCCTCGTCGGCGGCGGCAGCCCCAAGAACTTCATGCTCCAGACCGAGCCCCAGATCCAGGAAGTGCTGATGATCAAGGAACTCGGCCAGGACTACTTCTTCCAAGTCACCGACGCCCGGCCCGACACCGGCGGCCTCTCCGGCGCGACGCCGAGCGAGGCGGTGAGCTGGGGCAAGGTCGACCCGGACCGCCTGCCCGACGCGGTCGTCTGCTACGCCGACTCGACCATCGCCCTGCCGGTGCTCACCCACTACGCGCTCGCCCGGCACAAGCGTCGCAAGCTCCGCCGGCTCTACGACCGCCGCGGCGAGATGCTCGCGGCGCTCACCCGCGAGTTCTTCGCGCACTCGAATTTCTAGCCCGACCGGGGCAGACGCGCGGCCGGGCCGGACACACTGGGCACCAAGCGTGCCCGTCACCTCGCCCAGCGGCGACCTGGGCCCCGCCCGGTCATTTCGACCGACGGCCTTCGAGGCCGGAGTGGAGAAATCCCTCTCCGCCACTTCCGCCCTTCTAGCTTCCGCGCTCTGCCTTCGTCCCTTCCCTCCTCCCCTTCCTTCCTCGCGCCCTTTGCGCCTTCCTCCTCGGCTCCGCTCCCGGACCCGCCGCCGCAACCCGCGTGACGCCGCACCCGGCGCAACCGTCTATCCCGGCCTGAAGCCAGCCACCTTCGCATCACTACCCGTAGCCTATGTAAGTAGAAACTAACGGCCCGGTCAATCGCTAAATCGTCATAATCGATTGAAAAGCCAGAACTTCATTCGCCTCTGAATTTACCCCCTCCCCCATACCCCCTACCGTACCCCCTACGGTAGGGGGTACGGTAGGGGGTATGGGGGAGGGGGTAAATTCGGAGATGAATGAAGTGCTGATTTTTCAATCGATTGCGGCGATTTCGCGATTGGCCGGGCCGTTAGCTTCTACTAACATAGGTTACGGATAGTAATGCGAAGGTGGCTGGTTTCTGCCCGGGCGAGACGGTTGCGCCGGGTGCGGCGTTACGCGGGTTGCGGCTTCGGGCCGGGCTGAGTCTGGTCGAGCTGGCGCAGCAGATGGGTCGCGAGCCTGGCTTCTACCCGCACCTCAGCCGGCTTGAGCGCGGCCGGGTGGGGTGCCCGGCGCTGGGGCTGATTGCCGATTACCTGCGGGCCTTCCCGCGCGTCGCGCAGGCGGGCCTGCCCGCGCGTCGCGTGCAGGCGGGCCTGCGGGGTGTAGTTCGAGATGACCGGGGGGGGTCCTGCGGCCGTCGGTCGGTGCGGGAGAACCGGGGCCTTGTGACTGCGAGAGCAGGTCCGCGTCAGCGCGAGCTGGATGAAGTCGGCCGTGCAGGATTCGCTCTGCCGTCCGCGGCTCTACCTGCGACCGGGGAGGGTAATCGTCGATTACTGATTGCCGAGTTGCGATTGCCGGCGCAGACGCTCGCGAAGGGTCTTGATCGACGCGACCGTCATCGCTACAATCTCGTTCGTCTCGGCGAGAAGCGGGGTGACAACCCGGGCTGGTACGAAGCCACCGTCACGGAGGAGCTCAAGCCAGAAGTGTGTTTCGTCGGCCTCTTCCAGCACTATGCTCAACTTGGCGACCATATCCGCCGCAGACCGGTACCGGCAGGCGGCGCAGTAGTTCGCGCCGACCGACGTCGCCGAGCGCAACAACTGCCGGGCAATCACGTCTGTCGCCCGGCCGCGCGGCAGGGTGTCGGTCAGCCTGATGACCTCCAGCGCCAGCGTCTTCGTCCTTCGTCGGAACTCATCCCGCGTCATCCGACACGCTCCTCAATCTTCAATCAGCAATCCGCAATCTGCAATCTGCCTGACTGGGCCGTGCAGGATTCGAACCTGCGGCCACCGGATTAAAAATCAGGTGCTCTGCCAGCTGAGCTAACGGCCCGCAGGACCCGGTTCGACAGCGACCGACCCGCGGCCGGTCGCGCGACGATGCCGGGGGCCGGGGTTGAACCGGCACGGCCCGGAGGGGCCAGGGGATTTTAAGTCCCCTGCGTCTGCCAATTCCGCCACCCCGGCGCGAATCAGGTTAACAGAAAGCCGGCCGATGACAAGGGAGCCGGCGCCGGTCGGAGAGGCGGCACCGGGATTTGCACCCGGGTATAGCGGTTTTGCAGACCGCCGCCTTACTGCTTGGCTATGCCGCCGCGCGCGGACGGTCGAAGGGCGCGACCGCGTGACGGTCGGCCCTTCGCCTGTCCTCGAGAGCGGGAGACGAGATTCGAACTCGCGACCCCCACCTTGGCAAGGTGGTGCTCTACCAACTGAGCTACTCCCGCAAAGTCCGGCCCCAACGGGAGTCGAACCCGTGTCTTCACCTTGAAAGAGTGATGTCCTGAACCGCTAGACGATGGGGCCATCACTCCGGCTAAATCTACCGCGACCGGCCCGGTTGTCAACGAAGCGCTAGTACGCCGGCACGTCCCGGTAGTCTTTGACCTCCGGCGCCTCGACCAGTTCCCGCATCACCTGCTGGGCAATCTCCTCCTGCCGCTGGCGGGCAATCTCCTCGACGTCGAAGCCCTCGACTTCGCCCTCGGCATCGAGTCGGACGATGAAGGCGCCCCAGCCGGTCTCGACCACCCCGGAAATCTGCCCGGGGTCAAGCCCCTTCACGGCGCCCGCGAACTCCGGGCCCTTTCGTCGCCGGCAGTCCTGGATCCCCTCGAAGGGCTCGGTCGAAATGTCGATGCGCGACTCCTCGCCCGCAAACTGCTCGAGCGGCCGGCCGGCGCGGATCTCGGCCAGCACCTCGCGGGCCCGGGCGTTCCAGACCGCCTTCTCCTTCTCTTGACGGGCCCGCCAGGTAGCCTGACGCTTGACCTCCTCAAACTCCGGCACCACCGCAGGCCGATACTCGGCGAGCTGGAACACGTAGTAGCCACCGGCCGCGCTGCGGGCCGGGGTCGGCATCACGTCGCCGGGCTTCGCCCGTAGCGCCCAGTCGGCGACTGCGGCCGGGTTGACGAGGTCGAGCCCGCCGACCTCAGGTTCATCGCCAACGAGCGGCCGAAGCCTGCTGACTCGGAGTCCGCGGGCTGCTGCGAGTGATTCAAGCCCGGCGTCAGCGACGAACTCCAGGAAGCTCTCGACTTCGTCCCGAACCCGGCCGAAGGACTCACCGCTCAGTTTGACCCGGACGAGGATTCTCCGCAGTACGGCGGTATCCTCGGTGATACTGTCGAGCGCGACGATCTGCCAGCCGTAGGGCGCGAGAAACGGGCCAGAATGCTGGCCCGGCTTGAGTGTCCTGATGACCGAGTCGGTCGCGGGGTCAAGCCGCGAGCGGGCGGCGCGCACGCCAGCGGTATCGGGCACAAGGTCGGAGAAGTCGAGCATCGTCAGGTTGAAGCTCTCGCCCGCCTCGAGCTGGGCCGCCGCGCGGCCAATCGCCTGCGCCGCCTCGGCCGAATCGGCGGCGGAAACCTGACGCGGGAAGCTGACGTAGTTGAGCTGGCGCGTTGCCTTGGGCTTGAACTCGTCCCGGTGAGTTTCGAAGTACTGCCGCGCTTCCTCGTCGGTAACCTCGACCGGTGGGTCGAGCAGGCGTTGGCCGAAGTAGAGCGAGGTAACCTGCACGCGCCGGCCGTCGGTGCGACGGGCATGCTCCAGCTCGCCGGGTGTTATCCGGAAGCTCGAGGCCATATCGATGCGGAGCTTCTCCTTGGGAAGCATCTCGGCGAGCTCCTGGAAGTAACGGGCAAAGTACGGCTGGTTCTGCTGCTGGTTCATCGCCGCCAGATAACGCTCGTGGTCGAAGTTGCCGGCCGAGTCGCGGAGCTCCGGGTTGTTGCGAATGTCTTCAGGCGGGTTCGCCCGCATTATCTGGACCACCTCCTCCTCGGTGATGGTCACCCCGGTCTTCTCCATCAGCCCGGCCCATGTCAGCTCGGTGGTCAGCCACTGCCAGGCGCGGTTCTCGATTGCCTCGTAGTCCTGGTTTGCGAGGTCCCGGAGCCCGTTTTCCTGCTTGTAGCGGTCGGTCGCGTAGGCGACCGCGCCCCGGTACTCGGTCTCGGTCACCTGGTGGTCGCCGACCCGGCCGACGATTCCCCGGGCGCGGGGGTCGTCACCCCGGCCCCGGCTGCGGAGCACGGTCCAGAGCTCGCCGAGCAGGAAACCGGCCACGAAGGCAACCGCGACGATTATCATCACGATGCGCACGCGCTTACGGATTGTTGACAGCATAAGAACCTATTCTATGTCCTTCGGCCCGGCTCGTCAACCCGGCCCGGCG
>JAWOHE010000021.1:0-65377 GCA_046485285.1 bacterium | reverse complement strand
CGATACGGATTGAACACCGGCATCCGCGTCCCGATGCGGATGATCTGCACATGCTCGATCTTTCGCAGCTCGGCAATGATCCGCTCCAGCTTTCGCGTCGTCAGCGTCAACGGATCGCCGCCGGTCAGCAGCACGTTGGTAATCTCCGGATGCGCTGTGATATAGGCTGCCGCCGCGGACAAGTCTTTCAGCGACTCCTTGTGCGGCTCCATAAACACCCGTTTGCGAAGCCCAACCGGGCGTCTCCGCACTTCTCGACCGCATCCTTCGTAGCTTCCTGGCCGGCGACGAAGTTCACCGGCCACTTGAGGAGTCTCTTGGGACTGACATCGGCCACTTCAAGGCTGTTGTCTGAGTACCCCGGTGACTGGTGATAGCGCTCAAGCGTTGCCCAGAGCGGTGATTCCTCGGGCGGGGTGCGGAGGTCACCACCACCGGGCAGGGTTGCTACGACCCGGACCGGGGTTTTCGGTGATGGCTTGGCATTTCGACTGAAGACAAGGCAGGTCGGGTGCCGTGGCCCGGGAACATCAGGCCGGAGCAGTCCACAACCTTCTGCAGGTCGGTGGTGGGCAGGAATTTCTCGACCAGCGGTTTGCCGAACTCGCGTTTGGCAAAGGCGTTGGATACGATGTAGCCAAGCTGGCCCCCGGGTTTGAGCAGTTCGGCCGCGAGCGGGAAAAAGGGCACGAGCAGATGATACTTGCCGTGGCAGTACGGCTGCCAGCGTTCTCGCCAGCGCTCGCGCTGTTCTTTTCTCCGGGCGGTGACAAACGGCGGGTTGCCGACGAAGATGTCGAAGCCACCCTCACCCCGACCCTCTCCCTTCAAGGGAGAGGGAGAAGAAACGCCGGGATAGAAGACCTGCGGGAAATCAATCCGCCAGGCAAAGTTGAACGGCGCGTCAAAGCTCGCGCCCTCGAGCTCGCGGAGCTTCTGCTGGTAGTTGTGTTCGTGAGGCCGGCCTTCCAGCCAGTCGCGCGTCTTCTGCGCGGCCCGGATTCCCTCAAGCGCTTCTTCCAGTTGCCCGGTTTCGTGGGCGAAGCGCCGACGCCGGTCGGCATCGGACCCGGCCTCGCCGAACATACCGGTCAGGACCGAGTCTTTCTGGCGGAGGAGCTTGAGCTCATCGGCAATCACCAGCTCGCTGACCTCCAGCCGGTGTTTAAGAATATCAAGCCTGAGCTTGCGCTTGTAGTCCCAGGACTTCGCCTTGTGCAGTTTCGCGCCGAGCCGGTGAATGGCGTCGAACTGCTTCTGGTGCCGGTGTTCCTTCCCGGGGATGATTCGGACCGGCACCCCGCAGATGTGGTCGTGGAGGCTGTCGCCGCGCTTGAAGTTCATCTCGAGGTTGGGCAGTTGCGAAACTTCCTTGAGCGCGGCAAGAAACGCCTTCCGGTCCGCGGCGAACGGGTCGAGCCCGAGGTCGTAGTCCACGACAAGGCTGAGCCAGAGCCGGAGCATGCAGATTTCGATGGCCTGTTGCTGGATGTCCACCCCGAACAGGTTGTTCTGGATGATGTCGGCCTTGGTCTCGTGGAGCCATTTCGCGCCGTCTTTGCGCAAGGGGTCGATGTAGCCGTTGGCAACGGCCTGGAGCAGGCGACGGAGGTTGGTGAGCTCGTGGAGCAGGCCAATCATGAACGCACCCGAGCCGACCGCAGGGTCGCAGCAGCGCAGGGCCTTGACCAACTCCAGCAGGGCCGAGGCTTCTTCGGGCGAGAGGCAGGACTTGAGGGTCTTCAGTTCTTCTTGGTCCAATCCGTCGGATCCGTCCAATCCGACCAATCGCCGCAGGCGGGCGGGCCAGTTGTCGCCTTTCAGCCGGGGCAGGAGCCACTGGTACAGCACCTCCCGGCAGATGAAGTGGACGACGATGCGCGGGGTATAGAACGAGCCGGTTTCCTTGCGCTTGTCGGGCGCGGACGCGGTTTCATCCGCGGCCTCGGCGTGAAGCACGATGCTCTCAAATACCTTGCCGAGCATCTCAGGGTCAACCGCGACTTCCTGGTTGAGCGGGGTATCCTCGCGGACGGTGAAGTTGAAGGCTTCGAGCAGGTCGTCGAACACCTTCGCAAAGGTCGCGTTACGAATCGGCAGGGCCGGGTTGTCTTTTCTGCGCCGGGGCGAGGGTTCAAACTCGTCGTCGTTGAACAGCCCGCCGTTGAGGAACGGCACCGCCTCGTTCCGGCGCAACTGAGAATGTCCGGGCGAGCTGAGCGACCAGAACAGCGGCTCAAGGAACTCCTCATAGTAGCTATGACTGTCGGGTCGGTTCTTGTGCGGTTCGAATCCGTCGCGCAGGAAGTTCGCCTGCTGGTCGAGCCAGCCCCGGTTCTGGACGAAGTAGAGGAAGATGAGCCGTTCGAGCAGAAGCTGGGCCTTGGAGTAGGCATCGGCCGAAGGCAGCTTGCCGAGCTTCTCAAGGTCGGCCTTGATGAGCTCCAGCACCGAGTCGAACTGCTTGAAGAACTTGCGGGTGAGCGGTTCCTTGTTGAACGCTTCGGCCCACTGCTTTGCCCACGCCTCCTTGTCCTCCGGCTCGGACGGCCAGTTGAGGTGGGGCAGGTTGTGCTGGATTGCGGTCCGGCAGGGCTCGCCCTGGTGCCAGCCGAAGCTTGCCAGCCGGGCCTCGCTGACCTTGCCGGTCCGGAAGGTGTCGCGAAACATCGCGAACACGAACTGGTGGTAGTCGTGGGTGCAGATGAAGAGGATATTGTCGAGCTTCCACGACGGCAGGTGTGGGTCCTTGCGCTGGCCGGCGACCAGCCGCCGCAAGACCGCGCGGAGCGGAGTCGCGAACCCGCGCGTGTCGAAGACGCGCCTGTCGTGGAACTCGAGCAGGAAGATGCCCCAGGGTTGTTGCTCCCGGGGCAGAAGCATCAGCTCGAAGGCCCGGGCCTTGTGGCTGGTGCGGTCGGTTCCGACCTCGTTCTCGCTCCACTCGTAGCCGACCTCGAAGGGTCGTGCCGCCTCCTCCGGAATCGGCCACTTGAGCGCGCCGTGGAGCAGGCCCTGCGCGAAGGACTCGAAGTCGCGGGCCGCTCTTAGCGCGTCTTCGAGGCGGGAGGGGTTGGGCATTACGTTATCGGACGGAGCGGTCGGATCCGACTGATCCGTCTAATGGCAGTGTCTTGCGGCAGTCGGGGTAGCCGGTACAGCCCCAGAACTGCGAGCCGGGCAGTGCGCCTCTCCGGGCCGTGCGCAGGGCCATTGGCCTGCCGCAGAGGGGGCAGAACGGGGCGGAAGGAGAGGAATCGGACCGATCGGTCCGATCCGACCGATCGGACTGATGCTTTGCCCGCTCGGCGATGCGGGCCGCGGCGAGTTGCTCGCTGTAGCCGCCCTCCTTGACGAAGCCGCGCTCAAGCCCGGCAATCTGCCGGTCGAGGAGGTAGTTGGCCTGGTGAATCAGGCAGATGACCGCGTTGGCGACGACCGCCGGGTCGTCGGCGGTGAGCCAAGGGGCGTAAAGGGAGGAATCGGACTGATCGGTCCGATCTGACCGATCGGTCTGATGCCGCCTGCCGACTTCCCGCACCGCCCGGGCTTCGGGGTCGTCTTTGGCCCATTGGCGCTTGCCGCGCTGGCGCAGGAAGTCTTCGTAGTCGAGAAGGAGTTCGTCGAGGCTGGCCCGGGCGACGCTGACCAGCCGGAGCTCGGTCTGGCTGGACGAGGCCGAGGCCCGACTGCCCTCGGCGATGTTCTGACGGCCGGAGCGCGCGGCTTGCACCATCTGGTCCCGGGTGCGGCTCTGCCGGTCCACGAACCGCTCGCAGAACGCGACGGTGGCGTCGTAGATGACGGTGGCGACGTGGAAGGTCCGCAACTGCCGGTAGCCACCGGATGGGCGGAGGCGCTTGACGCCGGGCAATCGGTCGGATTGGCCGGGTCCGACCGATCGGTCAGAGGTCACGCAATCTCCAGCCAGCAGGCAAGCACGGGCTTGACCGAGAGCGGCAGGCCGCGGTCGCGCATCAGCTTGCGGACGCGGTGGGTTTCGATGGCCTCGTGCTCCGGCGACAGGCCCTTCGGGCCTAGCTTGACCACCCTCGGCTCGGCCTGTTCGCAGCGCACCGTCTTCCAGATTTCCTCGAGGCCCTCGGTGATGGCGCCGCTCCCGCGTTCCCGGTAGTACCAGTGGACGTCGGATGTCCTCGCATCCGGGTCGGACCAGACTCGGTAGGCGGCGAAGACCCCTGGCTTGAGCGGCACTCGGCTCGCCCTTACCCGGCCGGAGAAGACCCGGCGCGGCAGGTCGGCCAGTTCCGCGTAGAGCTCGGGCAGCTCCCGCTCGACCCGCTCCAGTTCGCGTCGCATCTGCTCCTCGACGCTTTCCCGGCCCTCGTAGGCTTCGTTGAACTCCTTGAGCGTCATCTCCGGGTCGTCGGGCGTGAGCAGAGCGCCCTCGATGCCGAGCGCGGCGTTGATGCGAAGTACCTTGCCGGTGACGCGGCGGAACAGCCCGAGGATCTCCTCGAGTTCCTTCGGGGGCAGGAAGTTCCAGAAGAAGACCTTGCCGGCCAACTGGCGCGGCCGCTTGAGCCGCCGCTCGATTGCCTCGTCCATCCGCCGGTCGACGCGGCCGATGCGCTGCATCAGGCGCACCGGGTTCCAGTGCAGGTCGTAGTTGACCATCAGCGAGGCGTCCTGGAGGTTGAGCCCCTCGGAGAGCACGTCGGTCGAGACCAGGATGTTGATGGGCTTGTCGAGGTACTCGCTGACCTGACCGGGTTCGCAGTTGTAGTGGGGCGCGAACCGCTTGATGACCTCCTCGCGGTTCATCTTCCGGGTGCTGTCCATTTCCTCGACGTCCTTCAGGCCAGCGTCCCGGAGCTGCCGGAGCAGGTAGCGGGCCGTGTCGCGGAACTCGGAGAAGATGACCACCTTCCTGCCGCGGATGTCCGGCTCGCCCTTGTCGGGCGGCGAAGTCAGCAGGAGGAGCAGTTTCTGGAGCTTGTCATCCCTCGCCGGGTCCTCACGGTCGTCGGTGGTGTAGAACCGCTTCGCAATCTTGGCGAGGAACTCGAGCAGGACGTTCATATCGTCTATGACGTCGCCGAGGAGCCGGTCCATATGGTACTCGGCCGTCGCGATCTGCAGGCTCTCGGGCAGGAGATTTTCCTCCTGGTCCTCTTCCTCGGCCTCGGTGTCGGACAGCTCCAGCCGCGCGTGCTGGTGGTCCTTGATGCGGCTCCAGTAGCGGCCGTTGGCTTTGACCCAGCCTTCGTACTTGTCGGGGTCGTAGGCGCGGACGAACTCGGCCATCTTTGCCAGCAGGTCTTCGACCGACGCCTCAAAGGCCTTGTAGGAGCTTTCCAGCCGCTTGAGCAGGAGCGTCCGGATGAGTCCGACGACCTGCTTCTGTTCGAGGAGCTTCTTCTCGGCCGGCTCGCCCTTCCGGTATGCCTCGGTGCAGTAGAGGGCGAGGTTGAGGAACGGCGCCTCGCGGTCGAACGCCTGCTTGATCTCGTCATAGATGGTCGCGTACACCTTCCGCAGGGAGTAGCGGATGACGCGCGGCCGCTGGCGCACCGGGAAGATCGGTGCGTTGGCCCGGCCCTGTTCGGACTCCTTGACGTAGCGCCGGCTACGCTGGATGAGGATCTGCCGGAAGAGCTGCTGCTCGCTCAGAAACTTGTCGACCTCGGCCAGGTCGCGCCAGTCTCCGAGCCGGATGGCTTCCTCGAACTGCCGGTCGGGTCTGGAGAACAGCCGGCGGTAGTCCTGGATGGCGATGCTCCGGAAGTGGTCCTTCTCAGGCGCGAAGCAGCTGATGAGCTCGTAGAGGTCAAGCAGGCGGTTGTTGATGGGCGTGGCGGTGAGCAGGAATACCCGCTTTCCCTTCGCCAGTCGCTTGAGCATCTTGCTGCGATAGGCCGAGGGAGTCCGAAAGTGATGGGCCTCATCGACGATTATGGCGTCGGTGTCCCGCTCAAGCTCCTGCAGTTCGGCTTCGGGGATCGTGCCGGGCCGTCCGAAGTCGGTGTGACGCTTGACACGGAAGAGCTGGCCAAACACGGAGCGGTGCAGGTGCTTGAGAATCGGGTCGGGATTCGCTGTCGAAGGGCGGATGTGTCGAAGCCAGACGCTGTCCTCGGCTGACTTGGGCACGATGAGCAGGACCCGGTTCTTGTCGTGGATGAGCCGTTCCAGCAGCATCAGGCCGATGTAGGTCTTGCCGAGGCCGACGCCGTCGCAGACGAGCGCTCCTCCCCAGTTCTCGGCCATGCGCAGAGCCGTGTGATAGCCGTCCTGCTGGTACTTGGACAGGCGCGGGTAGACGGCGCTTTCGGTCCGCTCCCAATCGTCCGATGACTTCTGCCTGCCGGCGAAGAACTCGTAGAGCGCTTTGGCGTAGACCTCGAACGGAGTGTACTCGCGGGTATGGCGGGCGATGATTTCGAGTGCTTCCTCGTTGAGCAGGCGCTGCTCGGCGTCGTTCCACATTCCGGCGAACCACTCGCTCAGCTTCTCGATGTGGACCTGGTCGGTGGTCAGCAGGTTGAGCTCGACGTTCTTGACCAGCCCGGGCCGCGTGAAGTTGCTGCTGCCGACGACCGCGAAGTCAACCGGGTTGGGCGGCTCGGTGTGGAAGATGTAGCTCTTGGCGTGGAACCGCTCCCGGGTGTAGACGCGAACCGCAATCTTTCTGGTGTCGAGTGCCTGTCGGACGGCTTCGATGCCGGTTAGCGTGTCGTCCCGTTCCTTGCACTGCTCGATGGCATCTTCGTTTCCGCGGCGGAACGCCTCAACCAACTCGCGGCGCGTTTTCCTGCTGGCCGGGTCGCCGAGGAGTATCCGAACGTTGCCGATGCGCTGCCATTCGCCGTCGAGCGAGAGAAGCGCGCCCAGCTCGAAGAACCCGGTAGCGATGTCGAGCTCCTTCGTCGAGGCTGCGATCTGTGCCACGGCGTCCCGGAGCGTGACTTCGCCCTGGTTGTCGATAATGGTCGGTAGTTTGCCTGCCATGGTACCCTGCGGTCCGCCAGAATAGACGATGAGCGGCGGCAGTCAAGGCGGGCAGGACGATGCCGAGGGCGCGGGGAGGATGGGCGAGTGGGGAGAGGATGAGGTCGAGCGGCGGAGATGGGCCGGTACGAGGGGAGCGCTGAACGATGAACTGTGAACCAGGAACCTTAAACTTCGGCCCTGGCGGGCCGGAAAGGGATTTCTCCACTTCGGTCGAAATGACGGGCGGCGCTTTTGACATCCTGAGGCTTTTAGGTACTACTTCTGTATGGGAAGTCACTCTCGCGGCTCGGACAGGGCGCAGGTTCTGCGCCAGGTCCCGTACACGATGGACTCGCTCGTCCACCTGTTCGGAACGCTGAGGGTCCACAAGAAGCACGAGGTGCGCGCCGCACAAGCCCCTGCTGGTGGAAGGCGGGGTCGAGGCGTTCATCCGGCGCGAGGTGCTGCCGTACGCAAAGGATGCGTGGATTGACGAAAGCAAGACCAAGATTGGCTACGAAATCAGCTTCAACCGCTACTTCTACAAGCCGCAGGAACTGCGCACGCTCGAAGAGATCCGCGCCGACATCCTCGCGCTGGAGAAGGAGACGGAAGGGTTGCTGAAGGAGGTGCTGGAGTGACCCTGCGCCGGTTTGCCGCCGGTCTGGAGTCTATCCCCGCAGTCACCGCCTGGTATCTTGCCGACCTCGACAAGTCGCAAGGCAGGCAGGAGCTGTTCACGCGCCAGTCGCCGCAACTACTCAAGGTTCTACGTGAGCACGCACTGATTGAGAGTGCAGTATCGTCCAATCGCATCGAGGGTGTCAGCATCGCCCCGGCCCGCATCCGACCAGTCATCATCGGCCGCTCGCTCCTGCGTGACCGCGATGAGGAAGAAGTTCGCGGCTACCGCGACGCACTCAAAGACGTGCATGAACGCGGCGGCCGACTGGCGGTCACCGAAGCGGTCATCAAGCGTCTTCACCGGCTGGCCCGCGGCCAGATATGGGACGCCGGCAAGTACCGTACCAAACCCTGCGACATCATCCAGCGCTATGCGGACGGGCGCGAGCGCGTCCGGTTCCGCACCGTCGCCCCGGAGAGGATCGCGGCCGACAGTAAAGAGATGGTCAACCTCTGGCGAGACCTGCGTCGCGAACGCACGGTTCATCCGGTAATCGCCCTGGCCGGTTTCAACCTCGACTTCCTGTGCATCCACCCGTTCCGCGACGGCAACGGCCGGGTCTCGCGGCTGCTCATGCTGCTTCAGTGTTATCACCTCGGATACGAGGTCGGCCGGTACATCAGCCTGGAACGACTGGTTGAGCAGAACAAAGACCGCTACTACGAGACGCTGGAGCTGAGTTCCGAGGGCTGGCACCAGGGCAAAAACAACCCCTGGCACTACGTCAACTTCGTGCTCTACACCCTGAAGTCGGCCTATCGGGAGTTCGAGGAGCGGGTGGGACAGGTCCAGGCGCCGCGGGGCGCGAAGCGTGAACTCGTACTGCGTGCCGTTCGGGCTCGCGCCGGCGAGTTCCGCCTGGCTGACATCGAGCAGGCGTGTCCCGGCGTAGGACGCGAGTGGATTCGGCTGGTTCTGGCCGAGATGAAGAGGTCCGGCGAAGTGATCTGCCGCGGCCGCGGCCCGGCCGCCCGCTGGCGGCAGGTCCGGAGTAAGCGTACTACCCTCAAGTGAGCGTATTAGTAAGCGTAGTAACTCCGCCGCTCCGCACGCTCGAAGAAATCCGCGCCGACATCCTCGCGCTGGAGAAGGAGGAATCAGAACGGAATCAGGGACAACCACCTGTTTCTTGATAGCGGTGACGGCAACCGCATTCTCCGGGGCCTTCCGGCCGCGGCAGGGGTTGAGTTCGTAGCGGGCCGGGTTGACACCGGGAGGGAATCGGGTAAGAGTTGGACGTGGTGAATATTGATACCGGGCGTGGCCGCGAGGCCCTGCGGAGATGAGGGCCGGAGTGAAGCGTCGGGACGGCTGGACGGCGCGCGAGCTTGCGGTCGTTGACCGTTTCGTCCGGGCGCTCGGGCAGGGCCGGTACGTCTCCAGCAGCGAGGCGGCGCGGGCATGCCACGCGGCGCTGGCGGTCTCGAGTGGCGGTCGTGCCCGCCGTTCGGTGTCTGCGGTCAGGTACAAGCTCGGGGAGCGAAGGCTGGCGGCCGGGGTGTCCGCACCCGGCTATCGCTGGCGGCCTGCCGAGTTGGACGTCATCCGGCGCTGGGTCGCGAAGTTCGCGGACAATCCGTCGCTGGATGTGCCCGGCGCGGTGCGGGGGTGTGTGCGCGAGCTGGGAGCGCTGCGCCGGAGTCAGCGCGACGGGCCGCGGTTGCCCGCCCGTTCCTCACGCACGGTGAACGCGCGTCTCAGCAAGGCGTTGCGGGCCGCCGGCGTGGGCGCGCGGTTCCACCGCCGCCGGTTGCAGGAGATGAAGGCCATCCGCCGGTATGCCCGGGCGTATCTCGCCGGCCGCTACCCGAGCATGCGCGAGGCCGCCAGGGCGTGCCGGCGCGAGCTGGCCCGCACCGACCCGCGGCCGCGGCCGTTCTACGGCATCTACTGGATGTTGTACACGGCCGCCCACGAGCTGGGCCTGCCCAAGCTCAAGCACGAGTGGACACCCGCCGAACGCCGGGCGCTGAACCGTCACCTGCGACTGTTGTTCGAGGGACGCCACAAGTTTTCCGACGACGCGGCGCAGGCCTGTTTTCGCGAGCTGGGCGGCTCGCGGACGTACAAGGCGGTGCGGTTCGCGCTTCGCACCGAGGCGACGCGCACCGGGTTGCCGCGCAGTCACAGTTGGCTGACGAAGACCGAGGAGCGGCTGGTTGAGCGGTATGCGATGATGGTTCACAACGGCGCACTGCCGCACTGGCGGGCCGCGGCCGAGCAGTGCCTGGCCGCGATTGGGCGCCGGGTTGCGCGCCTGGCAAGAACCGGCCCGCTGAAACTGCGCCGCCTCCCCAGCCATACGCTCGACACGATTCACATGGCGATCCTGAATCTGGCCCACCAACGGGGTCTGCGCGGGCCGCGCAATCCGCACTGGACCGCCGCCGAGCAGAAGCTGGCGGCAGGCTGGGTGAAGTGGTATGACCGCTACCGCCGAGTGCGGCGCCTCGCTCCGCTGAAGCAGGCGAGCGAAGGTCTGCAGGCGGAGCTGGCTGACCGGGGATTCCATCGCAGCGTTGCCGCCTGCTCCGCCAGGGTGAAGTCCGAGTGGGAGCGTCAGGCGCTCCGCTGACCGCCCCGGGATTCCGTGACAGCAGCCGCATTCTCTTTCTCGCGTCCGGCCTGACCGGGCTGGGGGCGGGTTTGCCACCTGCCGCCGAGGGCGAAGCGCAGGACGACGCTCGCCGACGTCCCGGTCGTGAGCAGGACCGGTCAGTTTCAGGCGTTAGTTGTCAGGAGTCGGGTGAGCGGCAGGACCCTGACTTTGTCGGCCAACCTATAGGACCTCTCGCCGGGGTAGACGACGAGCAGTTCGCTCAGCTTCAGGTCGGACAGAGCAGTGCGCATCGAGGACGTAAGCACGGGCGCGTCAGTACGCTTGCATTCTACCCCGATGCGGCGACCGCGTTTGAAGAGCAGCAGGTCGAGTTCCGCCCCTTGGTGCGTGGCCCAGTAGTAGGCCTGGTCCGGGTTCAGTGCCTTGAGGATTTCTTCCACCGCGTAGCCCTCCCAGGAGGCACCGACTTTGGGGTGCGATTCGAGCTCGCGCCGGGCGCCTACGCCGAGCAGGGCGTGAAGCAGGCCACTGTCGCGGACATAGACCTTCGGCGCTTTGACCTGTCGCTTGCCGACGTTCTCGAACCAGGGCGGCAGTTGCCGAACCATGTATACCCCGGTCAACAGGTCGAGGTAGCGCCGTACGGTCGGCTCACTGACCGCCAGCGCACGGGCGAGTTCAGCTCCGTTCCAGGTCTGGCCGTGGTAATGGGCAGTCATGCTCCAGAAACGTCGGAGCGCTACCGCCGGGATGACGACTCCCAACTGGGGGATGTCGCGTTCAAGGAAGGCCTGGATGAACTGCTGCCGCCAGGCCAGCGAGTCGGTTTCGGTCCGGGCGGTGTATGCCGGGGGGAAGCCGCCCCGCACCCAGTGCCGGTTTCGGGCCGCGTTGCCGAGGTCGGCCAGCCGGAATCCGGCCAGAGGGACTGTTTCCAGTCGGCCGGCCAGGGTTTCAGACGACCGGCGCAACAACTCGGGCGAGGCGCTGCCCAGGATGAGGAAGCGCGCCGGGAGTGGCCGTCGGTCCGCCAGTACGCGCAGAAGCGGGAGCAGCTCCGGACGACGCTGGATTTCGTCTATGACCACCAGTCCCTTGAGCGGCCGCAGGGCCGTTTCCGGTTCGTTGAGCCGGGCGAAACTGGTCGGCTCTTCGAGGTCGAAGTAGTTGAGGGCACCGGCCGGAACGAACTTGCGGGCCAGAGTGGTCTTCCCGCACTGGCGCGGTCCGAGCAGGGCGACAACCCGGCTACGTTTCAGTGCGGTGCGTACCAGTCCGATATCCAGCTTGCGGTCAACCATGGGCAATTCTATACCATGAAAACCTAACGGTCAATGTTAGAATTTCATGGTTGACGCGTGCTTGGGTAATGCTTGGGTTATCGGTGACGGTGACCGAATTGGCCGGGAGTTTTCGGCCTGTTCGCGCCGGTGGTTTCACCAGGGTCCACCGGTGACGGCAACCGCATTTTTATGTCCCGCCTCCGGTCTGACCGGGCTGGCGGTCCCGCACGCCCACGTCCACGTGATACCGAGATACCGGGGCGACCTCACTGACCCCGAGGGCGGCTTGCGCGGGGTGATACCCGAGCGCCGCAGGTATCGGTAGCGGTCTTTCCAGCCCCACTCGGACCGGCCCGATTCCCTGGAATCGGCGCGGGGCAGATGGGTGGGTGGGTGGGGAGAGGATGAGGTCGAGCGGCCCAGAGAGGCCGGTACGAGGGGGTGCGCTGAACGCTGAACTATGAACCAGGAACCTTGAACCACGGCCCTGACGGGCCGGAGAGGGATTTCTCCACGCTGGTCGAAATGACGGACTGGCTGCCGAACCGGATCGCGACAGGGATGTCGCTCCTGCAGAGAACGGAACCCCGAGCGACGAAGGATGCATTCTGAACCCTGAACTATGAACCAGGAACGATGAACTTCGGCCCGGTGGTCTCAGCGGCGGGGGGAGCCGGGCTTGGCCATCAGCCAGTCCCAGACGCGGGCCGAGACGCTTTTCGGTGCCCGGCGAGGCGGCGCGGGCTCGCGGGGCGGCTGTGGCACGCGGAGCCGATAGTCAGCGGGGCGCGGAGGAACCTGCGCCCGCCGGCGCGCGACCGGCTCGGGCGGGAGCCTGCCCTTGTTCTGCCGGTGGACGAGGTAGGCGTAGGTGACGTAGACATTCCCGGGCGCGACTTCGAGCGCGCCGGGATAGAGGAAGGTTATCTCGACGAGCCCGTCGTCGAATTCCGTGATGCGTGCGCAGAGGCTGAGCCGGTCGATGACTTCAAGGTAGTGGCGGTCGATGAGCTTCCTGATGAAGGCGTAACCGGCCCGGCTCGCCTGGAAGGCCCTGACTTTCCGGACGGCAGCCCGCTGTTCGGCCGGGGTGCGCAGGGACCTGACGAACTCGTTGTATTTCCGGATGACGAGGTTCACGTGCGGGGACTCGGGATGCACCTTCCGCTTCGCGGCCGGGCGCGGGGCAGGCTTGCGTTCGGCGGGGTGCTGGCGGTCCCAGAGCTCGCGCCGGGCCGGGTCGCTGAGCAGTTCGTAGGCGCCGCCGATGTCCTGCATCAGCGCGGTCGAGGCGAGGTACCGGGTCGGGTCGGTGGCGAAGAGGTCGGGGTGGTTCTTCCGGACGAGGTCGAGGTAGGCCTTGCGGATGGCGGCCGGGTCGGCCTCAACCGGCACGCCGAGGATCCGGTAGGGGTCCTTGTTCTCGAACGTCGTGTCGACCGGTATCTTCATCTACCCCCGGGCCGCGCGCGGAGAGTGGTCCCGCGCGGGTTCGCGACCGGCCGCACCACTACCCTTCGCCTCATGGCGACACGTTAGCACGGGCCGGCCGGGCTGTCAAGCGCCGGGCGCGGGGGTCAGCGCGCGACGACGAGCTTTGACACCGTCGGCCGCCGGTTCCCGTTTGTCGAGCGAACGAAGTAGACGCCGGGAGCGACCCGGCTCAGGTCGTTTGCGCCCGGCACGAGGCTCATTACCCTGCGGCCGGCCGCGTCGAGGAGTTCAGCGCACCGGCCGCCCGGCGGCGACTGCGGGCCGAGGTCCAGCACGCCGCGGACGATGGTCGGCCGGCCCCCCGGGGTCCTGCCCGGGGTACGCGTCGGCTCCGTCACCCCGGCCGACGTGTCGCGGATGACCGAGATGGTCGAGCTCTCCGTGTTCGCGACGTAGACCCGGTTATGCCGGGGGTTGTGGCAGATTGCCCGCGGGTAGTCGCCAACCCCGATCGTCGTCACGATGCCGTTCGACGCGCAGTCCATAACCGTGACGGTGCTGTCGAGGTGGTTCGTGCAGTAGACCTTGTTGCCGGCCGGCGCGTAGCAGACGGCCAGCGGGTTGTGGCCGGAGGGCACCAGCGCGACCACCGTGTCGGCCGCGCAGTCCACCACGAGGATGCTGTCCCGGTCCACCACGGGTGCGTAAACCCGGTCTTGACGTTCGTTGTAGACGGCGGCGTACATGATGCCGTCGACCGGGATCGTGGCCGTGACCCGGTTGCTCGCGCCGTCGATGACCGAGATGCCGCCGCCGGTGGATGCGCAGTAGACCTTGTTCGACCGGGGGATGAACAGCAGGCCCTGCGGCGAGGCCGCGACCCGCACGCAGGCGACGATCGTGTTCGTCGCGCAGTCTATCACCGCGGCCAGGGTGTCGGGGAGCGAGCAGTAGATCTTGTTCTCGGTCGGGTTGTGGCAGAAGCGGAACGGCGGGTAGTCGATCGGAATGGTGTCGACGGCCGAGTTCGCGGCGCAGCTGGTCACGACCACGCCGTTCGTCCAGTGGATGGAGGCGGTGTAGATGGTGTTGTCCACCGAGTTGTAGCTCGCCTCCCAGGAGCTGCCGACCCCGGGCACGATGGCGACGATCGTATCGCCCGCGCCGTCGATTGCGGTCAGCTCGGCACTGCCGTAGTTCTGGCAGTAGACGAGGTTGCTGACCGGGCTGTAGCAGAAATCGACCGGGTACAGGCGCGCGGGCAGGGTGGCGAGGACTTCGTTGTCTGCGCCATCGATGATGGTGATGGTATTGCCATTGGCGTTCGCGCAGTAGACCTTGTTGTTCGGCAGGTTGTAGTAGAGGCCGTACGGATAGGACGAGTCCGGCAGGGTTATCGTCGTCTCGAGAAACTGGGCGGGCGCGACGGCGGCGAGCACGGCGAGCGCGAGGGTCGATTTGCCGAGCATTGTGTCTCCAGGTTTGATAGGGTCGGATGATACAGGCCACGCCCGGGCTGTCCAGACTCGGACCGCGGCGAGGATTCCTGCCGCCGCGGGGCGGGCGCGTGTCTTGATTCGCGGGGGATTCGGGGTAGATTTAGCCGATGCAGGATACCATCGACAACCAGCCCGCAGCGGCCGGGCCGGCGCGGCTGACGTGCGACGCGATGCTGGGCAAGCTGAGCCGGGAGCTCCGGGCGCAGGGCGTTGACGTCCAGTACCACCGGGGCATCGGCGGGATGCGCGCGTACCGGCAGGCGCTCGGGCACGACCGGCTGTTCCTGACCCGGGCGAACCGGCTGAAGGAGCTGCCCGGGGTGTTGTTCGTCGAGAGCAACGACCCGGCCGAGCAGGTCGTCCAGGTGCGGGAGCGGCTCGGGCTCGCGGCCGGGGAACCCGAGGCGGCGCCGGCCGGCGAGGCGCCGGTTGCCGAGACGCCGGAGCGCGGGCCGGAGAGCCGGTGCCGGGACTGTAATGCCGCGCTGGAGCGGATAAGCCGGGACCAGGCGCGGCCGTCGATACCGTTCTTCATTTACCAGATACACCACGATTTCAGCCGGTGCCCGAACTGCAAGCGCGTGTTCTGGCCGGGCAGTCACACCCGCGAGGCGCCGGGACGGCCGAGGCCGGCCCGGCCCGGTCCGCGCCGGGGCCGGGGACCGCGCGTGCGAGCAGGAGGAAAGGATAATGGCGGTAGTCCTGAACGGCAGCAGCCTCAGCATTGAGGACGTAGTCCGGGTCGCCCGCGGCGAGGAGGTCGAGCTCGCGCCGGAGGCGCGCGAGCGGATCCTGAAGTGCCGCGCGTTCGTCGAGGGCAAGGTCAGGGAGCGGGCGGTGATGTACGGCATCACGACCGGCATCGGCGAGCTGTCAGAGGTCCTGCTGTCGCCGGACCAGCTCAAGCAGTTCCAGCGCTACATCGTCTACAGCCACTCGGCCGGGTGCGGCAAGCCGCTGCCGGTCGAGGTCGTCCGGGCGGCGATGTGCTCGCGGGTGAACGTGTTGTCGAAGGGCCATTCCGGCATCAGGCTGCAGGTGGTCGAGACGCTGGTCGCGATGCTGAACCGGGGCGTGACGCCGGTAGTGTTCGACAAGGGCTCGGTCGGGGCCTGCGGCGACCTGTCGCCGATGAGCCAGCTCGCGCTGGTCCTGCTCGGCGAGGGCGAGGCGTTCTTCGACGGCCGGCGGATGCCGGGCCGGGAGGCGATGGAGAAGGCCGGGGTCGAGTGCATCGAGTTCGAGACCCGGGACGGGCTGGCGGTGATTAACGGTTCGAACGTGACCGCGGGCTGGGGCGCGCTGCTGCACGAGGAGGCGGACCGCTACTTCCGGACGAGCGAGGTCGCGGTCGCGCTGACGCTCGAGGTCGTGAACGCGAACATGGCGGCCTACGACGAGCGGATTCACAAGGCGCGCGGGTTTGCCGGCGCGATTACCTGCGCGGCGAACGTCCGCCGGCTGGTCGAGGGCTCGGAGATGCTGGCCCAGCCGGGCAAGAAGGTCCAGGACGCCTACAGCCTGCGCTCGACGCCGCAGGTCGTCGGCGCGGTGAAGGATGCCTGGAAGTGGTCGCGCGGGATGTTCGAGACCGAGCTCAACGGGGTCGGCGACAACCCGGTGTTCTTCCCGGACGACGAGGCCTACCTGACCGGCGCGAATTTCCAGGGCACGCCGCTGGGCATCGGGCTCGACATGCTCGGCGCGAACGTAACGATGGTCGCGGTGCTGTCCGAGCGGCGGACGAACCGGCTGATGAACCGGAACCTGTCGTGCGGCCTGCCGGCGTTCCTGACCAAGGGCGCGGGGATGTTCTCCGGGCTGATGCTGACCCAGTACACCCAGGGGATGCTGATCTGCGAGGACCGGATCCTGTCCGCGCCGGCGTCGATCGGCTCGATCCCGGCCGCGGCCGACCAGGAGGACTTCGTCTCGATGGCGTTCACCGCCGCGCTGAAGGCGCGGCAGATTCTCGACAACGCGTGGTACGTCGTCGCGATCGAGCTGATGGCCGGGGCGCAGGCGGTCGAGTTCCGCAAGCCGCTGGTGCCGGGCCGGGGGACGCGGGTCGCCTACGAGGTCATCCGCCGGCACGTCGAGCCGATGGTCGAGGACCGGCCGGTGCAGTACGACATCAACCGGCTGGCCGAGGTCATCCGCTCGAGCGAGCTGTTGGCCGAGGTCGAGGCCGAGGTCGGCCGGCTCGAGTCCTGACCCGGCTTGCTGGTCAAGCGGCTGGCCGACTGCCCGGAAATCACCGCCGGTGACGGCACGCTGTTGCGCGAGCTCCTGCACCCGGACCGCGACCCGGCCGGGGTCCGCTTCTCGCTCGCCCGCGCCCGGCTCGGGGCCGGGGAGTCGTCGCGGCCGCACCGGCTGGACCGGGCCGAGGTCTACTGGCTGGAGCGGGGGAGCGGGGTGATGCACGTCGCGGGTGAGGCCCGGCGCGTCGGCGCGGGCGACGCGGTCTACATCCCGGCCGGGGCCGAGCAGTGGCTGGAGAACGACGGCGCGGAGGAGGTCGCGTTTATCTGCATCGTCGACCCGGCCTGGACCCGCGCGGGCGAGGAGATTCGCTAGGCGCGGCGGACCCGATATCAGCGAAGCGCCCCGGGCAGCCGGGGCGCTTCGAAGTCGCGAGCCTTCCGGTCAGCGGTTGATTACCACCTTCCGGGTGAGCACAACGCCGTCCTGCTCGACGCGCAGGAAGTAGCTGCCGGCCGGGAGGTGGCCGACCGGGATGCGGGCGAGGGCGCGCGGCAGGATGGTGCGCTCGGCGACGACCGCGCCGAGCGCGTTCAGCAGTTCGGCGCGGGCCGGGCCGGCGCCGGCACCGGCGACGAGGCGGAGTTCGGCGCGGGCCGGGTTGGGTCCGAGCTGGAGGCCCGCGGTCCCGGTCGGGACCGGCGCGCCGGCGACGCCGCCGCGCCCGGGCCGGATGCCGAGGAGCGCCATCGTGTCGGGCGTGTAGACCCAGAACTCGAGGGTCTTGTTGCCCTTGAGGGCCCAGATCCGCCGGCCGGAGTGGCCGAGCGCGGCGCCGCTCTTGACCCGGCGGCCGCTCGGGAGCCGGGGCAGGGACTCGATCTCGGCCCACTGGTCGGGCGCCTCGCCGTAGGCGAAGAAGTACTGACGGTTGCCGCCGGCGAAGGCGTAGACGAAGCCGGTGCCGTCACCGGCGAGGGCGCAGCCGTCCTTGGCCTTGTTGCGCTTGGAGTTGGCGCTGTAGGCCGGGAACTCGGCGCGCGCCGTCCACTCGCCGCGGTCCGTGTCGTAGCGGTAGAACTCGTTGGTGCCGCCCTTGAGGGCATAGAGGCCCTCGTTGCCGGCGCCGAAGGCCGAGCCTTTCTTGAACACCTTGCCGCGCGGGCCGGCAGGCGCGTCGGTGAGGATTTCCCAGGCGCCGCCGGCGATCTCGTAGCGGAGGAACTCGAGGGTCTTCGAGCCCTTGAGACAGTAGACGTAGTCGAGGCCGTCGATGCTGGCGAAGGCGAGCCCGGCGCCATCGGCGAGCTTGCGAGCGCCGGCCGGCAGGTCGGCGAGCTGGAGCCATTCGTTCTCATGGGTGTCGAAGCGCCAGAACTCGAAGGTCTTGTTGCCCTTGAGCGCGTAGACGTAGCGCTCGCCGTCGGCGCAGAGGGCCGCGCCTTTCTTGACCGGTTTGCCGGACGGGCCGGGCGGCAGCGCCGCGAGGGCGGTCCATTCGCCGGTCGCGGCGTTGTAGCCGTAGAACTCAAAGGTCTTGTTGCCCTTGAGGCAGTAGATCCGGGCGGTGTCGGTCTCGAGTCCGGTCAGGCAGCCACCCTGCTTGACCGGCTTCGCGCCGGGCGGCAGGTCGGCGCCGGCCTGCCAGCCGAGCGCGCCCGGGGTGCAGACCAGCCGGGCCCGGGCGGTGTCGTTGGAGCGGTCGGCGTCGCCGCCGGCAGCGGTCCAGCCGGTGAGACGGAAGTAGCCGAGGGTCGCGGTCCAGCCGGGCAGGCTACGGGTGGCATGCTCGCCGGGGTCGACCCCGGTGATGTAGACCGAGTCGCGGTAGGCGAGCGCGCCGCTCACCGAGTCCTCGATGACGAGGTGGCCCCAGAAGCTTTCGGGCCCGTCGCCGTAATTGGCGACCCGGATGACCGGCGAGGTGGACATCGGCCGGATAACGCCGACCGGGAAGACAATCGCCTCGACGCCGACGTCGCGGCGGTAGACCCGGACCGCGAGGCCGGCGGTGTCATTGGCCGGGTTCACGTCACCGGCGATCCAGGTCGAGCAGCGCAGGGCGTAGCGGCCCGGGGCCGCGTCCCAAGACGCGAAGACGACGTCGACGCTCGAGTCGCGGGCGAGACCGACCACCGCCGCGCTGTCGGCGAAGGCGACCGCGCCGAGCGAGTCGGCGATGCTGAGCCAGACCGTGAAGTCCTTGGCCGCCGGGCTATAGTTTCGCCAGCGGGCGGCCGGGTTGACTAGGCCGGGGAAGATGCCGGCGCCGGGCGCGAGGATGGCGACGACGCCGACGTCGGTGCCGGCGACGTTGACCGAGCCGGTGAGCCGGTTGTTGGCCGGGTAGAAGTCGCTGACCATCCGAGTCGAGCAGCGGACCGCGAAGAAACCGGGCGTGGCCGCGACCCAGTCGGCGAAGGAGAGGGCGGTGTCCTGGCCCGGGAGGAGGGTGAGAGGGCGGGTATCGACGTAGCCGTCGGCGATGGTGAACCGGACCGTGAAGTCCGCGGCGAGGTTGCCGTGGTTGCGGACCCGGGCCCGGGGGGTGATGGTCACGCCGGAGTCAACCGTGCCGGTCGGCGCGATGAGCTCGGTAACGCCGACGTCCCGGACCGCGACGAAGACCGTGTCGAGGCAGACGTCGTTGGCGGGGTCGATGTCGCCGGTGACCCAGGTCGAGCAGCGCGCCAGCACGTTGCCCCGGCCGGCCGTGACGGTCCAGTCCGGCAGGTCGACGGTGTCCACCGTCGCCGCGCTGATGAGGACGACCAACTGCTCGGCGTAGCCGCTGCCGAGCACGACCCGGACCCCGACGTTCGAGGCGACCGAGCCGTAGTTGGCGACGACGGGCCGGACTGGTACGATCTCTCCCGAGTCGACCAGCGCAGCGGGCGCGGCGAAACCGATGGCGGCGGCGTCGCGGACGCGGACCACGAACTCGCCGGTCGCCCGGTCATTGCCGTTCTGGCCGTCGCCGGTGAGCCGGGTCGAGCAGGCGGCGGCGTAGGTCCCGCGCGGGCCGATCGTCCAGCTCGCGAAGTTGACGGTCACCTCGTTGCCCGGGGCGAGGTTCGAGACGGTCGCGGTGTCCGACCAGTTGACCGGCCCGGTGATGCGGAAGAGCACCGGGAAGCTGACCGTCGTCGTGCCGTTGTTGCGGACGCGGGCCTGCACCGACCGTGTCGCGGTCGAGTCGAAGGTCCCGGCCGGCGAGAGGATCGCAGTGACCGCGACGTCGCGGAAGCCCACCGTGACCGAGCCGGTGAGCCGGTTGTTGGCCGGGAAGCTGTCATTGAGGAGGGCGGTCGAGCAGCTGACCGCGTACACGCCGACGCTGCCCGCCGTCCAACCGGCGAAGCTGACGACGGCCGAGTCGCCGGGGTTCAGGCTGCTGACGTTGGAGGTATCGGTGTAGCCGGTGCCGATGCGGAAGATGACCGGGAAGGATGCCGCCGCCGAGCCGTTGTTCCGGACCCGGGCCTGGGGGATAATGACCTGGCCCGAGTCGACCGTGCCGGTCGGCGCGATTATCGCAGTCGTCGCGACGTCCCGGAGTTCGTAGACGTTGGCGGCGGCCGAGGCGGTGTCGTTGTCCGGCTGCATGTCGCCGGCGAGGCCGGTCGAGCAGCGAACGAGGTAGCCGCCGACCGGCGTCGCCGTCCAGCCGGTGAAGCTGACGACCGCCGAGTCGCCGGCGGCGATGCTGCCGATGGTCTGGTTGTCGGTGTAGCCGGTGCCGATGCGGAGGCGGACCGGGACATTGGTCTCGGTGGCGGAGCCGAGGTTGCGGACAACCGCCTGCGGCGTGACGACGGTGCCGAGCACGACATTGCCGGTCGGCGCGAGGATGCGGTCGGCGGCGATGTCGTGCAGGGTCGCGACGACCTGGCAGGAGTCGTAGGCCGGGAGGTGGTTCGCGGCGGTCGCGGTTATCTGCATGTAGCCGGCGGTGGTCGGGTCGATCGCGAGCGTCACCTGGCCGGACGAGTTGGTGTAGTCGCGGGCGTAGACCTCGGTTCCCTTCTGGAGGCAGACGAGCGCGCCGGCGAGGGTGCTGCCGCCACTTCGGACAGTGACGGTGTAGTTCTGACTGCCGGTGGCGATCGGGCTCGTGAAGGTCAGCGCGAGGGTCCCGGGGACGTTCTCGTACATCACGAGCAGCGGGTCGGCGAAGAGGTTGAGTTCGTAGTAGCACCAGCGCCAGACCTGCATGTTTATCGCGGTGTTCCGGTAGACTTCTTTCGACGCGGCGTGGGTGATACCAATCGGCATCGTGGCGTGGTTGAAGAAGTAGTCGTAGAAGCGGATGTCGAGCTTCTCGGACGGGCCGATGTTGGGCGGGGTGCCCCAGCCGTAGCGCGAGTTCATTATCACCGCGACCGAGCCGCCGCCGCGCCGGTTATGGGCGGCCTCGGCGAGGCAGTCGGAGTACTCGAAGTTGCCCGGGTAGCAGGCGATCGAGTTGACCAGGTTGACCCGGTCGCCGTTGGTCTGGGCACTGGCCGCGTTGGTGCCGTACATGTTCGTCGAGCCGTTGTAGATGCCGACTTCGTTGCCGTGGCCGACGATGTGGACGAACTGGAAGCCGTGGTTGATCGAGTCGCGGATGGTCGTGGTGTTGGTCGGGCTGTGGATGAAGACGTCGGTCCAGCCCGCCGGGGTGATCGCGGCGATCGAGTCGTTGGACTGGGTGTGGTCGTACCCGGTCCACAGCGGGGCGTCGGCGAGCAGCATCCGACGGAGGTAGTCGGTCGGCGGGTTCTGCTCGTGGGTCAGAATCTTGTTGATGAGGGTGTTGACCTGGATGGTGTCGTCGACCGAAGCCCGGCCGACGTAGAGGTCGTAGTACAGGTCTACCGTGTCGACGTTGGCCTCGCCGAAGATGTTGTTATTGTTGCCGTCCCAGGACCACTGGAGGTCGGCGTAGTAGAGGTCGCAGGGGATGTTGCCGACCTCGCCGCTGACCACCGCCCGGGCCCGCCGGGTCGGCACGACCGCGGTGTCGCCGCCGAGGAGGAGCCACATCAGACCCTCGTTGTTGTAGTAGTCGCGGACGAAGTTGCGGATGCGCTCCTGGTTGTCGCGGCCGGAGTAGTTGGAGTAGACCCATGCCGTGGTTCGGGTCTCGGTTTTGAAGCCCTTGCGGGTGTGCCAGCTGACGAGCGGGGCAAACGCCGGCGCGAGTGTCGTCGAGGTCAGGATGACGCAGTCGATGTCACCGAAGTCGGTCGCGCGGACCGCGGGCGCGTGGCGCCGGACCTCGGCCGGGTTGAAAACGAGAGCGCGGACCGCGGGCGCGAACCGGGCGAGCTGGCGCTCGGAAAGCTGTTCCGGCCGTGCGGACGGGTCCGGTTCATAGTCGACCCGGATCGCGAGCCCGGTGGCAAGTTCGAGCTGGCCGGACCGGGCGTGCCAGCGAAGGGGAGTGAGGGTGATAGTCACGAGCCGGAAGCCGGACTTGACGCCGACCGGGCCAACCTCGGCCCAGGCCGCGGGCCAGGCGGCGTCGGACGCCGCGATCGCCGCGTCGAGCGGCAGCGCGGTCGGGAGGTCGCGGGTCGAGACCGGCACCGGCTGCTGGGCCGGCATCAGCCGGAAGCGGCCGGGCAGTTCGACGACCCGGTCGGGCACGGCTTCAAGCGACGCCACCCGCATTCCCTGCGGGATGACGATAGTCAGCGTCCACGCCGGCAGCAGCGGCTCACCCGGCGTGCGGGGATAGATGACGTCGAGGCCGGCCCGGCGCGGGCCGTAGTCGGGCCGCACCGACACGAGGTCGTAGGTTTCGCCCGTGCGCGTGGCGGTGCCGAACTCGAGAGATGCGGGGGAGATTTCCACTCGGCCCGACCACGCGCCGAGAGCCGGCATTGGGGCAGCGAGCAGGACGACGAACAAGGCGACCAGTACCCGTGACATATTGCCTCCTACTTGACCGACCGACTGCACTCACTTCGGTTCCGTCCAGCGCACGCGCAGGGATAGCGGCGTGCCGCTGCCTGTCGAAGCCGGCTTGCGGTTCCCGCAGCAGGCGGCCGGGCCCGAACTGCCTGGTGCCAAGCGGGCGTTGCGCGCCAACGGCGGACGACGTCGGAGCCATCACCAGTTTGCGCTCCACAACCCGGGTCAGGACCGGTAAATTATCAGGCCGGGGGCAAGAATGTCAACTAGGGAACCGGCGCCGGCTGACGGGCCGGGCAGGATTTGACCGCTGGCGCCGGTCGGTTATTCTCACCCGCCGGCTATGTCAGGCGCAAGCCATCCCGACCGGCCCGGGATGGCGTTTGCTTTTTCCCGGGACGACCGACAGGACGACCTTGGACGGACACGGGTGAGGAAGAAGGCAGAAGGGTGGACCACGAACCGCGGACCGGGAAGCGACCCCTCCGTGGAGATCGAGATGACAGCCGCAGGAAGAGGAGAGATGCGTTGCGGGTGAATACCGTCCCGGTCTGCCCGAAGGTCCGCGCGGGATGAGAGGAGCGGAGCCTTGACGATTGCGATAATCGCCGGCTACCTTGCGGCGCTGGCCGGCCTCGGGCTCTGGGCCCGGCGCCGGGCCCGGCCCGGAGACGAGGACTTCTTCCTTGCCGGCCGCTCGATCGGTCCGGCCCTGCTCCTCGCGACGATGGCCGCGACCAACTTCTCGGCATTCACGGTGTTCGGGTTCGCGGGCGAGGGCTACCGGTCGGGCTGGGCGTACTACCCGGTGATGGCGTTCGGCACCGGGTTCATGGCGTTGTCGTTCATCTTCTTCGGCATCCCGGCGATGCGCGCCGCCCGCCGGCTGGGAGCCGTGACGCCGCCCGAGCTCATCCGGCTCCGGTTCGGCAACCGCTGGCTGCACGGCGCCTATCTTGCGGTGATGGTCGTGTTCACCCTTCCCTACCTCGCGCTCCAGCCGCTCGGGGCCGGCTACGCGCTGCATGGGCTGTTCGGGGTGCCGGTCGGGGCCGGGGCGGTGCTGGTGACGGTCGTCGGCGTCGGCTACCTGCTCCTCGCCGGGATGCGCGGGGATGTCCTCACCGACGTGCTGCAGGGCATAGTGATGAGCGTGGCGCTCGCCGCGCTGCTGTTCGGGCTGTCCGGCGCGCTGGGCGGCTTCGGGAACGCCAACCGGCAGGTCGCGGACCTGCTCCCGGCGCTGTTCAGCCGGCCCGGCCCGGGCGGCTTCACCGTCGCGCTGACGTTTTCCTATTACCTCCTGTGGTTCGCGGCCGACCCGATGTTCCCCCAGCTCTTCCAGCGGTTCCTCGCGGCGCGCGACGAGCGCGCGCTCATCCGAACCGCGACGCTCTACCCGCTGGTGACCGCCGGGCTGTTCTTCCTGCCGATCGCGGTCGGCGTGATCGGCAGGTCGGCCGTGCCCGGGCTCGAGGGCAAGGCGGCCGACGGGGTGCTGGCGCTTGCCGCCGGCCGGGCCCTGCCGGCATGGGCCGGCGCGGCGGTGCTGGCGGCCGGGCTCGCGGCGTTGATGTCGACGATGGACTCGCAGCTGCTGACGCTCTCGTCGATGCTGGTGCGAGACCTGCCCGTGCTCCTCGGACGCGAGCGGCTGCGGTTCCCGGGTCGGCGCACCGCGGTCGTGCTGCTGGCCGGATTGGGCCTGCTGATTGCCCTGCGGCCGGGCGCGACGATGCTGGCGATTGCGACCGAGGCGTTCACCGGGCTCGCGGTGCTGTTCCCGGTGTCGCTCGCCGCGGCGTGGTGGCCGCGGGCGAACCCGTGGGCGGGGTTTGCCTCAATCGCCGCAGGTGAGGCGCTGGTGGTGCTCTACCACTTCAGGCTGCTGCCGGCGTTCGGGCTGTTGCCGGTCGTACCGGTCGTGCTTGCCAGCGCCGCGGTGCTCGTCGCCGGGAGCCTGGCGTTCCCGCGAGCAGGGGCCGAGGCCTGGGCGCGGACGACGCGGCGCGGGCTCGCGTGGAGCGCGGTGTTCGCGCTGGTGCTTGTGGCCGCACTCGACCCTTGGCGCTGGGGGCCGGCGTACCGGTTCCCGCTCGGCGTGCCGGGCTGGGTGTACTACTCGGCCGGGCTGTGCGTCGTCACGAGCGTACTGGTCGGCCTCGCGGTCCCGAAGCCGCCGGTCAGCAGGCGCAGAGCCTGCGGTCGCGGAGAGTGACCGCGCCCTCGCGCACGAGGTAGCCAACGATGAGCAGGCCGACGCCCGGGTCGGCGAGCCAGAATTCCCAGAGGTAGTTGGCCCCGAGCCCGACGAGGAGCGCGATCGAAAGAAACAGGCAGGCGAGGGTTTGCTTGGCGTCGGCGGCGAGGCTGCGCGAGCCGATGCGGCGGGCGACGCGACGCTTGAGGAAGAACAACGTCGGCATCGTGATGACCGAGACCAGCGCGATGACGATGCCGGGCAGGCTCGGGTCCGGGGTCTCGCGCCGGACGAGCTTCCCGACCGTCTCGTAGAGGACGTAGGCCGCGAAGACGAAGAAGGTAATCCCGACCGCGGTCGTCGCTCGTCGCTCGGCGCGGAGTTCGGCCTCGGGCGTGGCCCAGCGCCGGCCGAAGCGCCAGAGCATTATCCCGCCGGAGAGCGACTCCATGAAGCTGTCGAGCCCGAAGCCGACGAGCGCCGCCGAGCCCGCGAGCCCGCCGAAGACGAGCGAGACGATGCCCTCGACGACGTTGTAGCCGACGGTGACCGCGGCCACGGCGAGCGCGGCGCGATGCCGGGGGCGCGGCGCCCCGCAGTCACAGGGCTCGCTCAAGCTAGCGGTGGCGCAGGGACGGGCTGACGCTGACCCCGGCGGTGACGTTGGCGAGGCTGGCCTTGAGCGGCGACCAGTTGAAGCCGATGCCGACCCCGGCCTGGGGCATCAGCGTCATCCTGCCCCGGCCGAGCGCGATGTTGCGGCCGAGGCTGAGCTGGAACCCGCTGGGCGGCAGCATGCCGGCGAGCCATTCGAGGGTGATCTCCTCCGGGATGCCCTCGGGCCAGCCGGTGCCGATGCGCGCGGTCACGCTCCACTGCTCGGGCCGATTCATCGGGAACCCGCCGGCCCAGCCGAGCGCGAGCGACGGCCAGCCGACCTCGGCGAAGAACAGGTTGTTGGTCCGGAAGGGCCGGTACTTGAGCCCGACGGCGGCCTCGAGCCAGCCGCCCCAGTCGGCGCCGCGCTTGAGCGGTGCGCCCCACGCGCCGGCGATGGTGAGGTCCGCGCCGAAGCCCCGTCGGAAGCCGTAGCCGACCCGCGCGGCCGCGTAAGGACCGACGTTGACGTCGCGCAGGACGGTGCGGAAGCCGAGGAGCGCGGTCGAGTCGGCGGTGAAGACGTGGCCGCGATACTCCGAGAGCCCGGCGCCGAACTCGAGCGCGAGGCCCGGATCGTTGGCACTGGTGCGGGCGAGCGGGGCGATGCAGGCGGCACCGCCGAGCAGGAGCGCGGCGGCCACGACGCAGGCGGCAGTTCTCATTCCATCCTCCTTGGCGGGTCGATTACGAAATAGACGCGAAACGGCCGCATGACCTGGGGGTCGGCGAGCCGGCGGCCCGCGGCGTCGAACACCACCGCGTCCGTGGCGAGCGCGGCGGTGACCGCCGGCGTCGCGAGGATGCGCCGGCTGGGTGGACCCGCGGCGGTCAGGGCCGGGGGCGACCCCTCGATGGCGAGCACGGTGGTGTCCTCGAGGGTGACGTCGTCGACCCGGACGGTCACCCCGCGCAGGGCGACGAACGAGACCGCGATGAGCGCGGAGCCTTCCGGGGCGGTCAGCCACTGGTCGTACTCGCGGTAGTCGGCCGAGATGTAGGCAGGCAGCAGGACCGGGTCGCCGATCGGCTCGAGGCCGACGGTCAGGAACTGGAGTGCGAACGACCCGCCGAGGACGGCGGAGACGCGCGCCCAGCCGTTGAAGCCGTAGTGCCGGCCGGGCTGGACGCCGGCCATCGTCGCCACGAACGCGAGGGTGTCGGGCGAACCGAGCCGGGCGCACCAGTCGCCGGTGCGGGCGGCCGGGTCCTGCACTGCCGAACTCTCGGCGATGAGGTTTGAGGTCAGCCAGCCGAGCGGCTCACCGAGGAGCCAGGTCTCGAACGACGAGTTGAGCAGGATGTTGGCGGCAGGGACAGGCGCGGCGAGGAGCAGGACCGCGAGCGACGCGAAGGCGAACCGGTGCATCGCGGGATTCTACGCACCGGCGGGGCGGGAGTCAACGCGCGGGCGGGCTACTCGAGCAGCAGCAGGTGGACGTAGCGCGGGGATTGCTCCCGGCCGGTGACGACCTCGAGCCTGATGCCGGCGTTGCGGCAGGTGGCGTAGACATCGATGCCGCAGGCCTCCATCGACGGCCGGGCGGTCTCCGGGTGCCGGCACCGGCCGGCGGGGTCGCAGGCGGCGCAGAGCCGGCAGGGCCCGGCGCCGAGACCGATCGCCTTGTAGCGGCCGTCGAGAAACGCGGCGCGCTCGAGCGCGGCGAGCAGCCGTGCCCATTTGCGGCGCAGGCCGGGCGTCCGGGGAAGGTCAAGGGCATAGACCAGCGCCCAGCGGTACTCGGCGATGACCCGGCGCGTCCCGGCCGGTGTCGGGGTGCGGGGCGGGCAGAAGAGGCGCTTGCCGTAGCCCGAACAGCCGAACTGGCACTTGAGCCGGACCCACTCGGCGGTGACAACCCGGTTGGCCGGGACGAGCTTCGCCACCGACGCCCCGCCCGCCAGCGCCGCATCGGCGTAGCGGCGGAGACCGGCGGACGGACGTCGCGCGAGCATTGCAGCGAGGATAGGCCGCGGCGCAGCGCTGTCAACCGCCCGCCGGCAGTGAGCGCGGCATCGGGACGTGCGGTCCCGCGCCGGCCTTGCGCGACGGCCCGGCAGGCGGTATCCTGCCTTACGATGAAGTCGGACCGGAGGTACCGGAGACCTGACCGACGAAGGGAGATGATGATGAAGCGGATGTTCCTTCTCGTGGCTGCGGCGCTGCTGGCGGGCGGCACCTGCTCGCGGGCCGACCCGACCGGGACCTGGCTGGGTACGCTCGACGCGGGCGCGGCGCGGCTCAGGGTGGCCTTCAATATCAGGTGCGAGGACGGCGTACTGTCGGCCACGCTCGACAGCCCGGACCAGGGCGCGCGCGGCATCCCGGTGGCCGGGGTGGAGTTCAAAGGGGGAAAGCTCACGCTCGACGTCGCGGTTGTCGGCGGGAACTTCGAGGGCCGGCTCGAGGGCGACAGGCTCAGCGGCAGGTGGCGGCAGGGCGGCGGGGAGTTCCCGCTCGAACTGACCCGGGTCGACAGCGTTCCGGCCGCAGAGCGGCCGCAGGAGCCGGCACCGCCCTACTCCTATGACAGCGAGGACGTGACCTTCGGCGGCCCGGCCGGCACGATCGCCGGCACGCTGACCCGGCCCGCGGGCGAGGGCCCGTTCACCGTGGTCCTGCTGGTGTCCGGCTCGGGCCAGCAGAATCGGGACGAGGAGATATACGGCCACAAACCGTTCCTGGTGCTGGCCGACCACCTGACCCGCCAGGGATTCGCCGTCCTGCGCTGTGACGACCGTGGCGTCGGCGGCACGACCGGCGACCCGTCCGACGCGACGAGCGAGGACTTCGCGCTCGACGCGCAGGCCGCGCTCGACTGGCTGCGGGCGAGGCCCGAGGTCGCGCCGGGCCGGGTCGGCATAATCGGCCACAGCGAGGGCGCGCTGATTGCGGCGATGCTCGGCGCGCGGGCCGGCGGTCCGGACTTCGTGGTCCTGCTCGCCGGGACCGGCGTGCCGGGCGGGAGGCTGCTTGCCGCACAGGGCGAGCTGCTGATGCGGGTTGGCGGGGCGACCGACGCGGCGGTGGAGGCCAACCGGCGACTCCAGGAGCGGCTGTTCGCGGTCGTCCGCCGGGGCCTCGCGCCGGAGTCGCTGGTCGGTGTGCTCAAACGGGCGTTCGAGGACGAGCTCGCGGCGATGAGCCCGGGGGTCCGCACCGAGCTTGCCGCCGAGCTCGCGCCGGCCGCGGTAGCGGCCCAGGTCCGGGCGCTGGCGTCACCGTGGTTCCGGTTCTTCATCGACCACGATCCGGCGCGTGACCTCCGCCGGGTCAAGGTCCCGGTCCTCGCGCTGACCGGCTCGAAGGACCTCCAGGCGCCGGCCGCCCAGAACCTCCCCGCCATCGAGGCGGCGCTCAAGGCGGGCGGCAACCGCGACCACACCGTGACGGAACTGCCCGGGCTCAACCACCTGCTTCAGACCGCGCGGACCGGCGCGGTCCAGGAGTACGCGCAGATCGAGGAGACGATCGCGCCCGCCGCGCTCGAGGCGATTGCCGGCTGGCTGGCCCGGCGCGCGGTGGCGAACCGCCGAGGTCGGCAGTCCCCTGCCAACTGAGCCCGGACGGCCGGGCTTCGCGTTCGGCGTCGACGTCAGCCCAGTCCGGGCCGCCTTCCCGGTCCGGCAAGGACTGAGTCGCGGAGGGCGGCGCGGCCGGGCCCTGCCCCGGTGGCCGGAGCGGCGTCCTGGCAGTGAGGCCCGAAAGCGCCATTGCGGACGTGGGGCGAACCGGCCGCCCGCGCGGCCGGCGGCATCTAACAGGGGAGCGGAGTACGGTGCGGGGCGATGCCCAGCGGCCCGGGCAGCGGCCGGTCAGACCGGATTGCGGCCGACGGCGATTACCGCGGCGGGCGAGAGGATGCCGACCGCACGGGCGCGAGCGATGAGTGCTTCGCAGCGGGCCTCGTGGGCGGCGTAGTCGGCCGCACCGCGCAATTTCCTGAGTACCTCGCGGTTTCGTCGGGCGAAGACTTCGATGCTCTCAGGGTCGAGCGGGTCGCCGCCGGGGACGAGGTCATCGGTCGCCAGGTCGGCCAGCCCGAGACCGACGACCAGCGCGAGGACCTCGGCACGGGTGTAGCTCGGGCGGTGGCTCTCGCCGGACCGGGTGTTGACCTCGGCCCACCAGTCGTGGGCGAGAACGTGGGTGAGCCGGGCCTCGTCCTGCCCGTCGCGGTACATCTCCCGGACGACGAACGCGCCGCCTGGGCGCAGGACGCGCTTCATCTCGCGGAACGCGGCCGGGAGGTCGGGGAGGTGGTGGAGGGAGTTTGCGATCGCGACGGTGTCGAAGTCCGCGTCCGGGAAGGGCAGGCTCGCGGCGTCGGCGCGCTCGAATTGTGCGTCGGGGTGCGCGCGCCGGGCCTCGGCCAGCGCCTCGGAATCGGTGTCGATGCCGGCGAAACCGGCGTGACTGCGGAGGCTGGCGGCCAGCAGGCCGATGAAGTCGCCGCGGCGGGTGGCGACGTCGAGGACCCGGCCGCCGTCAACCGCGCCGAGCAGGCGGCTCAGGGTGTCGGGCGGGGTCAGCGGACGAGGCAACGTTCAACCTCGCCGACATAGGCGCGGTGGTAGTCCTTATTCGGGTACTCGTCGTGGACGGCCGGCTCGATGAAGTGGACCGGGTCGAGGTCCTGGGCGTGGAGCTTGCGGCAGACGAGCGCGAGCCGGGCCTGGTCGAAGACGACGGTGCCGAGCGGCCCGGCGACCGGCACGAGCCCGGTCTCCTTCGCCTTGTCGGTGTCGCGGCCGGACTTCGTGCCGCAGAGGGTGAGCGCGTCGCGCCATTCCTCGGCGAAGAAGCAGAGCGTGAAGCGCTCGTGGCATTCGACGAAGCCGAAGGTGTGGCGCGTCGGCCGGATGAAGGCGAAGGCGACCGGCCGGCGCCAGAGGATGCCGAGCCCGCCCCAGCTCGCGGTCATCGTGTTCCAGCCTTCGAGCGTGCCGGCGGTGATGAGCATCCAGTCTTCGCCGATGAGCTTGAAGGGGTTGTCGCGAAGCTCGGTCGGTTTGACGGAACGGAATTCAGTCACTTGCTGCCTCCTTGGGGTTGACCGGGAGCGAGAAGCGGGCGAACAGCCGTCGATAGAGGCGCGCCCAGCCTAGGCCGAGCAGCGCGCCGGCGATGACATCGGACAGGTAGTGAAGGTTGAGGACAACGCGGCTTGCCGCAACGAGCCCGGCGAGCGCGAACGCGCGGCCGCGCCAGCGCGGAAACGCGAGCGCAAGCGCGCCGGCGAGCGCGAACGCTACCGCTGCGTGGCCGGAGGGGAAGGAGTTGAACCAGTAGCCGGCCTTCCAGAACGCGAAGCCGTAGAGCCCGGCGTCGATAAGCAGGCCCGGGCGGTAGCGGGCGAGGACGATCTTGACAAGCTCGGCCGAGAGCGACGCGGTGAGCGCGGCGGCCGGCAGGTAGATGAGCGGGACCATCGGGCGGCGGGGCAGGTCGCGGCCGTACGCCCGAATGAAGAACATCACGACCATCACAGCGCCGGCGAGGAACGCGACCGGCAGGCCGGCGAACGCGCTGAGCCCGTGAAAGAACGGGTTCAAGCCGGCCGGGATGCGCTCGGCGGCGCGGGCGAGCGGCCGGTCGAGGAAGAAGTAGCAGACGGCGAGCGCGACTGCGACGCCGACCGCGAACAGGATCCGGCGCAGCGCGGGGCGGCTGAGCATCTCTAAGATTAGACGAGACAGGCCGGGTCTGTCAAACCCGACGCCGGCGCGATGCAAGAACAACGCCCCGGCCGAAGCCGGGGCGTCTCAACAAAAGAGGTCATGGTTCCTGTGAAGGCCGCGAATCAAGTCCGCGGAAGAGCGGTCCGGGAACCGTTCGGTCCGCCCAATTCCGAAAACCCAGATTGTGGGTAGAGAGGTCAACGGAGAAACCGTCAACGCTACCGCTATCAGGGTAGCACCCCCATAGGGGCTGTCAAGAAAGCGTGTCGAAATCCGTAACACCAATCAGGTCAGCCACTTAGATACGCTTGACATACTTATGTTTGTGTTTAGCAAACTCGTGCAGTCCGCAGGTGCTTGACAGCGGTTCGGTTATGGGCCGCACCCCCCCTACGGGCCGCGTCCGGAAGCAGTTTTGTCGCCACAAGTCCCCATTGGATATGGCCTTAGCGCCGTAGAGGGGTCGCCGGCGAGCTAACAGGTTTGCTGTCAGCATGTTATGGCGTCATGGGTGGCCCGGGCATCGGGTGTCGCTAGCCCGGGTGAAGGGGACAGCGAGTCTCTTCGGCGGCGGGCGAATGCAGGCGATATTGCATAAGGCTAATACTATCAGTGCGTTAGCGACGACGGCGCGTCGGGCTGTGCCGTCAGTTCACATCCGGGCCGTTGCGGGCAGGCTTGGCCGCGCAGTGCGAAGGCTAGAAGCAGCCGATGTCCGTACCGTCGCCGGCCGATCCGATGCAGGGCGAATCCTTCTGGAGTCGGTAGTCGCCGCCGGCGCGGTTGACGAACCTCGGGTCCTGCTCGATGTTGCCCCGGCCCCGGGCAACCCGGTCGAAGCCGTCACCGTCGGCGTGGACGCAGTTGTGGTCCACCCTCATTCCCTCAAACTCGACGTCGCTGACGATTCCACGGCTGTTGAAGGCGACGACGCAGTTGGTGATGGCGGTTTCGTCGTTGCCGGCCGGGATGTAGATGCCGGATACTTCATTGTCGGTGATGGTGCAGTGATCGACCTCGGCCGAAGGGTCGCCGCCAAAACTCGAGAAGTAGATGCCCCGGTCGCCGTTGCCGACGACGAGACAGCGGCTGATCCTGTTGTCGCCGCTCTTGACGTAGACCCCGTGCGAAGACGCGTTCTCGATCGTGAAGCCGCTGACAGCGCAGGAGCCGCCTTCAAGGGTGAGCGCGGCGTACTCGTCACCGGCGTCGATGACCGCCCTGCCCGGGCCGGCGCCGAGCAAGGTGATGCGGTCGGTTTCGATCTCGACCGCGCCCGGGTAGGTACCGGCCTTGACGTAGATGACCTCGCCCGGGCGGGCCGCTTCGACCGCCTCCTGGACCGAGCGGTGGTCGCCCGAGCCGTCGCGAGCGACGAGAATGTCGTAGTCGGGGACCGGGATGGTTACCTGCTTCGGACAGCCGGAGAAAATCGCGACGAGCGCGAGAAGCACCAAGCGGCGACAGTTCACTGCGAGCCTCCTTATGAAGTTGCCGGCAATTATCGAGCCGCGCCGGGTCTTGTCAAGTCCGGTCCTGTGTGGTAACATACAGTTGTTGAGCGTGTTGGAGTACTGCGTAGCCGCATTGCCGAAGCTGGACAATCAGGAGGAAATCCAGCTCCTGCGGGAGAAGTACGACCCGCGGTTCTACCAGACCCGGCCCTACATCGCGATCGTCCCGGCGTTCCGGCCGGCGACGCTCGACGAGCTTGAGTCGGTCTCCGCCTTCCTGAGTCAGGCCCGGCGGCGCCAGCCGCCGGTCGCGGTCACCTTCCTGCGCTGTGTCGAGGTCGGCGACAGGCTCGTCTGCCCGGTCGCGACCGGCCAGGAGGGACTCGCCGCGCTCCAGCGACGGATGCTCGGCGCCTCACCCGGGCCGTCGCTTACCGGCGAGCCGCCGCCCGAGCCGGTCCTCGTCATCGGGCGGGTGTCGGACCCGGACCGGAGAATCGAGGCGCTGACCGAGGCAAACCGACTCGGCCGCACGCTCGGGCTGATTGACTCGGTCTCGCTGATCGGCATCGAGCAGTCCGAGGACCTGCGGCTGGTCGCGAGCTATCCTTTCGGCATCGGGCGGGTGGACTACTTCGACACCTCGGCGGTCGGCGGCAGTTAGCGGATGCGAAGGTACGCGGTCTGGGCGTCGGTGCTGGCGGCTGCGGCGGTGCTGGTCCTCAACGCGCAGGGCTGGTGGGCGCTCGAGCGGACGTCGCGGGCGTTCGAGCAGGAGCTGGGCGCGCGGCTCGAGGCGGTCGCGACGACGCTCTCGGCGGCGCTCGGCGGGCGATGGGACACGCCCGGCGCGGAGCGGCTGCTGCGCGAGGTGCGGGCCGAGAACGGGCTTCTCAACATCTTCATCGTCGACGAGGGGCTCGCCGTCCGGCTGAGCCTCGCCGACGACTCGTCCGGCGCCGGCGTCGCGGCGGACCGGGCCGGGCTCTACGCCGCGCTGGCGGGCGTGCCCGGCCAGTCGCCGGTCCTTCGCGCGGGCCGGCTCTATCTCAAGAGCGCCTACGCGCCGCTCGATGACTCGACCGGCGCGGTCGGCGCGGCGCTCGGGGTCGAGGCGGACGCGCGTTTCTTCGCGACGCTGGCCGACTTCCGGCGCGGGCTCGCGCTGGTCAACGTGGTGAGCTGCATCGCGATCGCCGGCATCGTGCTGGCCTCGGCAAGCCTGGCGCGCCACGCGCTCCGGGTCGAGCAGGCGGCGGCGCGGGCGAGCCGGCTGGCGCTCGCGGGCCAGATGGCGGCCGCGATGGCGCACGAGGTCCGTAACCCGCTGGCGACGATTCGCTCGACCGCCGAGCGGCTCCGCAAGCAGTACGGCGCGGGCGGCGCCGACCCGAAGTTCGGTTACATCGAGGACGAGGTGGACCGGCTCGACCGGGTCGTGGCGAACTACCTCGGCATCAGTCGGTCGCGGCCCGGCGACGCCGAGCCCATCGACGCCGGCGAGCTCGTCCGCGAGGTTGCCCACTCACTCGCGGTCGAGGCAGCGCGGAGCGGGGTGGCGGTCGCCGCGGAGGCGGAACAGGGCCTGCCGCCGGTGGCGGGCGCGCGGGACGAGCTCCGTCAGGTCCTGCTCAACCTCGGGCTGAACGGCGTACAGGCCCAGCCCGGCGGCGGCCGGGTGCTGTTCGGCGCCCGGGCCAGGCGCGGTGAGGTGGTGCTGAGGGTGACGGACGACGGTCCCGGGGTGGACGAGCGGACCGCGCGGCGGATGTTCGAGCCGTTCTTCACGACCCGGGAGAAGGGGAGCGGGCTCGGGCTGTTCGTCGTGCGCCGGATCGTCGAGGCCCACGGTGGCCGGGTGCGGCTCGCCAACCCGGGCCGGCCCGGAGCCGAGATCGAGGTGAGCCTGCCGGCGAAGGGAGGCGCAGCGTGAAGATACTGGTCGTCGACGACGAGGAGCGCTTCGCGCGCAACATCGCCGAGGAGCTGGCCGAGCGCGGCCACGCCGCGACGGTCGCGGCCGGCGGGATACAGGCGGAGGCGGCGCTGGCGCGGGAGCGGTTCGACGCGGTGCTGACCGACCTGCGGATGGCGCCGGTCGACGGGATGGCGGTGCTGGCCGCGGCCCGGGCGAAGGGCTGCGAGGTGGTGATGATGACCGCCTACGGCGATATCGCGACCGCGGTAGAGGCGATGCGCCGGGGCGCGGCGGACTTCATCGCCAAACCGTTCGAGCTCGGCGAGCTGGCGCTCCGGCTCGAGCGGCTTGCGGTTGCGCCGCGGGCCGGCCCGGCCGGCGAGCTGGTCGGGCCGAGCTCGGCGCTTGCGAAAGTGCGGGCGCTGGCCGGGATGGTCGCGCCTTCGGACGCGACCGTGCTGGTGCTGGGCGAGAGCGGGACCGGCAAGGAGCTGGTCGCGCGGATGGTCCACCGGCTGAGCCGACGGGCGGAGCGGCCGTTCGTGACCGTCCACGCCGCGGCCCTGCCCGAGACCCTGCTCGAGAGCGAGCTGTTCGGCTACGAGAAGGGCGCGTTCACCGGCGCGACGGCGCGCAAACCCGGGCGGCTCGAGGCGGCCGGGTGCGGGACGCTGTTCCTCGACGAGGTCGGGGAACTGCCGGCGACCTTCCAGGTTAAGCTTCTGCGGTTTCTCCAGGAGCGGACGTTCGTGCGCGTCGGTGGCAACGAGACGATCCGGGTCGACGCGCGAGTCATCGCCGCGACGAACCGTGACCTTGCGGCCGCGGTCGGCGCCGGGACGTTCCGCGAGGACCTGTTCTACCGGCTGAGCGTATTCCCGATAACCGTGCCGCCGCTGCGCGAGCGCCGCGAGGACATCGGCCCGCTGGCCGAGCACATTCTGCGGCGGCTGGGCCGGGACCGGCCCGGGCCGGCGGTGCTGGCCCGGCTTGAAGCCGGCGACTGGCCGGGCAACGTCCGGGAGCTCGAGAACGTGCTCGAGCGGGCGGCGATTCTCGCAGGCGAGGGCGAAATCACCGCCGCGCACGTGGCGCCAGCGGGGCCGAAGATGCGGCCGCCGGCGACCGGCGGCAAGTCTATCGCCGAGGTCGAGGACGAGATGCTCCGCGAGGCGCTGGCGAAGGCGGGCGGGAACAAGTCGAAGGCGGCGAAGATGCTCGGCATCACCCGCCGGATGCTCTACACCAGACTCGAGCGGCAGAAACCGGGGACACGCGGGTGAACCGGGGCGCGCAGGTTGAACCGGGCGGTGCGGCTAGCGCCCGGGGCCCGCGCGCCAAGCGACGCTCTATCAGTCAGTTAGCCCGCGGCACGGACGTTGCATTAAAGGAGGCGTTATGAAAACACGAGTCATTGCAGTACTCATCATCACCGCCGCGCTGGCAATGGCCCAGGGCGGCGACGAGGCCCGGAACGCCCAGGCCGAGCTCGAGAAGACCGACCAGCTCATCGAGCGGGCCGAGCCGGTAATCGTCGAGGCCGCGAACCCGGAGGCGACGAGCCTGCTGGTCGGGGCGAAGGACCTCCAGCGCGACGCCTGGAGGCAGTTCCGCGAGCGCCGCTGGCGCCAGGCCCGGAACGGCACGATGCAGGCCCGGGTCCGGGTCAGGAAGGCAATCGAGCTGGTCGAGGTCGACCCGGAGAAAGTCGCAGAGGAGATCCGGCTCGCCGCGGAGCTGGTCAGCGAGGCCGGGCCGGTCATCCGCGGCTCGGGCATCAGGGCGGCCGAGGAGATGCTCCGGCTGGCCGAGGGCGAGCTCGAGACCGCCCGGCGCTACCTCGGCGAGCGGCGCTATGCGCTCGCGCTCCGGTTCGCACGCGCGGCCCGGCTCCACGTCCGCGAGGGGCTCGCGAAGGTCCGGCGCCGGGGCGGCTGGGAGCGGGTCCGGTTCGAACTCGACCGGACCGACGAGCTGCTCGCCCGGGCGCGCGAGGAAATCGGCCGGTCGTCGGGCAGGAGCCCCATCCGCGAGCTACTCGCCCGGGCCGAGGCCCTGCAACTGCAGGCGCGCGAGGCCGAGGGCAAGGGGCATCTCGAACAGGCGCTGCGGCTCTCGCTCGCGTCCCGCAACCTCCTGCTCCGGGCCTGGGAAAGGGCGAAAGGCGAGGCCGACCCGGAGCTTGCCGAGGCCGCGGCGGCCGATAACGACCGGCTCATCGCCGAGTGGCAGGACATTGTGACGAGTGAGGGCAGTGAGGAGTCGCGCCGGCTGTTCGCCCGAGCGATGGAACTCCAGGTCCGGGTGCGGGTCCGGGTCACCGCTGGCGAGTACGGGCCGGCCTACCGCGAGGCGAACCAAGTTCGCCGGATGCTCAATCGGGCGATCGAGAGCCTGCGCACCGCGCCGGACGGGGACAGAGACTGACCGCGCATCCGGCACGGTCCGCGCGCGGCCCGGCTCCCTGCCCGCGGGGGCCGGGCCACGCCGCACGGGGCTAGCGTATGTTGCTCCTGTTCCTCGCCGGCGCACTGTCGTTCTCGACCGAGGCCGGCATCGGGGCCGATTACACGACCCAGCGCTACGCGGTCGCGAACTACGATACGGTCAACTGGAACTGGCTCGAGGAGGATACGCTCGACGTCGAGAGCGAGGGACGCGCCGGGCTCGCGTTCCGGCTTGCGCTCGACACCGCCAGCACGCGGTTCGATGCGAACAACGCGGCCAGCGTCTCGACCCGGTCGGTCCGCGACGTCCTCGGGCTCGGGCTCGAACAGGCGCTCGGCCCGACGCTCGTCCTCCGGGCGGGCAACGACGCCGACCTGCGGCACTACCACCGCTGGCTCCCGGCGCTCAGCGAGACGCTCTACGGCGGCCGGGACTACTGGAGCAACTCCACCCGGCTTGAACTCCGCTGGCGGCCGGTCCCATACGCCCGGCTCGCGCTCTCGGACGGGTTCGATTTGGTACGCTACGCGAGGCCGGACAGCTGGTACCACGACTATGCGGTCAACCGCGCGCGGCTGACCGGGCGATGGGAACCCGGGCTCTTCACCGGCGCGGATGTGGCCGGCGTCTGGTCCCGGCGCCGGGCCGGGCAGGACCCAGACCGGGACTACGACGACTGGTCGGCACAGGCCGGGCTCGAGCACCGCCTCGAGGGTGGGCTCCGGCTAGGCGGCGATGGTGAGTTCCGACGGCGGGAATACCGGGGTTCGCTGGCGGCCTATCGGGAACGGGCCGTCACCGCGACCGCCGGGATGGACCTCGGCGCGGGGTCGGTCGAACTGGCCGAGGAGGCGCGCTGGACCGTCTACGACTCCGCGACGCCGGTCTACACCAGCCTGTTCGAGAACGGCGCCCGGCTGACGTTCGACTTCCCGATCGGGACGGTGCTGACGCTCCGGGGCGGGCCGAGAGTCGATCTCGGGGTCGGGCTCGATGGCCCGGGCGACGAGGACTACCGCGAGCTCTCGCTTGCCGCCGGTGTCGACCTCTACCGCGTCGAGCGGCTCTGGCTGAGCGTCGAGGACCGGTTCGGCCTGCGCCGGTATCCCCACGCGGACACGGCCTGGCAGTCGGACTACCGGTTCAACGAGCTCAGCCTGTTCGGGAGTTGGACCGCTCTCAGTGGGCGGCAGGGCGAGTTGAGGGTCGAGGCGATGGCAAGCGTGACCCCGGAGTGGCATAGCCGCCGGTCCGACAACATCGCGCTCGGTGTGTACTCAATTGAGCTTAAGTACGCCGGCCGGCGGGCAGGCGCGACGCGCCCTACAGAACCGTGACCCGGTGCTGGGCGACCGCGCCGGGGCCGAAGACCCCGATTAGGTAGCTGCCGGGCTTCACCCGGGTGCCGGCGTCATCGAGCCCGTCCCACTCGACGCCGTGGTAGCCGGCGGACCGGCGGGCGGCCGGGAGCTGGCGGACCGGCCGGCCGAGCAGGTCAAACACATCCACCCGCACGTCGCCCGGGACACGCAGGAGGTACTCGACGCGGGCGGGCTCACCGCGCCGGGTGAAGGAGGTAGCTCGGACGATTTCGACCGTGCCCGGCCCGGATTGGGTATCCTGGTTCACCGGCTCGCCGACTGCGACGACGAGTGCCGGTGCTAGGCCGCGCACCAGCCCGAGTGCGCGGGCCGCGGTGCGGGACTGGCGGCGGTCGAGCGGTCCGGCGAGCCGGCAGGCGAGGCCGAGCGCCCGGGCCTGGGCGAGAAGCCCGAAGGCAGCGGCACCGGCTTCCTGTTCCGCAAGGCCATCGGCCGTGTCCGGCACCGAGATGACGAAGAGCACCGGCGCAATCGTCAGGCCGGGCGCCGCCACCAGCAGTTCCTCGCGGCGGTCGGCCGGAACGATCCGTTCGAGGCGGTGGTCGGGCACGGGCCCGGCCCGGTTCCGGTAGCGGTCGACCCCCTCGGCCCGGGCAAGCGCGATCTCGGCGGTGCCCGGCCAGGCGGCCAGCCCGGCCGGGATGGTGAGGCCCGGCTCGCCGGCGATGGTGCGGTGCGGGGTTGGTCCGGCCGCGGCCCAGAGCAACTGCGAGACGGTCTCCAAGGACAGGCTCCAGGTTGCGAAGGAGGTGTCCTGGTTCAGGCCGAGCAGGGTGATCTCGAAGCTGTCCGGCCCGGCGGTCACCGGGTCGGGCAGGGCGTCACGCGGGCGAGGGGGCTGAAGCCACGAGCTGTCCAGCGGCCGAGCCTCGGCCCGGCCGAAGACGACGGTCATCAGCACTGGCCGGTCGGCTTCCCAGGCCTCGTTGGCGTGGTCGGTCGCCCAGCTCATCGGGCAGGCGGCCGCTCCGTGCTCGGCCCGGAGGGCGGTGGCCGCGAGCAGGCCGGACTGGACCGCCAGCCCGGCGTCGGCCGGGACGTCGGCCGCGACCCCGACCTCGAATGCCGAGCCGGAGTTGTAGCGCCGGTCGCCGGGGCGGTGGAGTTCCAGTCCTGCCCCGGGCCGGTAGCGGTAGAGGTTCTCCGGCGTGGCGACGTAGAGGTCACGGTCGGCGCCGAGTCGGGGAGCCCGGTCCATCGCCCAGAGGACGTTGGCAAGGACCTGGACCGGCAGGTCGGGCTGGAAGCCGGAATAAACCGACTGGCGGCTGTTGGCGAGCAGGGCGAACGCGACCGGGCTGACGACCGGGCCGGGCAGGCTCTCGACCGGCCCGGCGAGCGCAACGGCGAGCAGCAGTGGGGACCACAGCACAGAAACAGCCTAACCGACGCTCTCCGGGAGTCAAGCCGGCGACGAAAGGCCCGGACCGGAGAACGCCAGGAAGGAGAGACACACCGAAGAAGACACCAAGACAGGAAGATGGAGAGTCTCAGGGTCCGACCCCGGAGTCCTGTTCTTCCTGGTGTCTTGGTGGTTGATCCTGTCCCGGGGGCCTTGACCCCCCGGGGTGGCAGGCTACAATTGGCCAACAACGGATGACCAGCGACAATCCTGCCGAAGCGGTCGGGGCGGCCGAGGTCCCGCTCGAGGACGTCGACCCGCTGAGCCTGCTGGGCCCGGCCGACTGCAACCTCCTCGAAATCGCGCGGAACTACCGGAGCCGCATCGCGGTCCGGGCCGGTGTCGTCCGGCTCGCGGGTCCGGCCGGGGAGCGCGAGGAACTGCTCGCCCTGTTCCGCCGCCTGCTCGAGCTCTGCCGGGCCGGCGAGTCGCTGACCCCGGAGCGGGTGCGAGCCGAGGTCGCCGCGCGGCGGGAGCCGGAGGCGGGCAGGGGCGGGCCGGCCGTGCTCAAGACCCCGCGCAAGACGATCATCGCCCGGAGCCCGAACCAGCAGCGCTACGTCGAGGCGATTGGCCGGAACGAGATAACCTTCGCCATCGGCCCGGCCGGAACCGGCAAGACCTACTTGGCGGTGGCGGCCGCGGTCGAGGCGCTGGTCGCGGGCCGGGCGAGCCGCATCGTCCTGACCCGGCCGGCGGTCGAGGCCGGCGAGTCGCTCGGCTACCTGCCCGGAACCTACCGCGACAAGGTTGACCCCTACCTGCGCCCTCTCTATGATGCGCTCTTCGACCTCCTGCCGCTCGAGCGCGCCCGACGACTGCTCGAGGAGGAGGTCATCGAGGTTGCGGCGCTTGCGTTTATGCGCGGCCGGACCCTGTCCGACTCCTGCATCATCCTCGACGAGGCCCAGAACACCACCTCGACGCAGATGCGGATGTTCCTGACCCGGCTGGGCTGGAACTCCCGTGCCATCGTCACCGGCGACGTGACCCAGGTCGACCTCGCCGACCCGGCCGCGAGCGGGTTGGTCGAGGCCGAGCGCCGGCTGGCGGGCGTCAAGGGCATCGGCATCTGCCGGTTCGACGCGTCGGACGTGGTCCGTCCTCCGCTGGTGTCGCGGATAATCCGGGCCTACGAGGACCGGGGTGGGAAGTCGGGAGGGGGAGAGCCCCGGGCATGAAGCGCAAGCCTCCCCCGGGCCGACCCGGCCTCGCGCTGTACACGAACTCACGCGACCGTCGACTGGCCGCGGCGCTGGCGGGACTCGCGCGCAGCCTCACGCGGCAGTTCCCGGCCTGCCGGGGCGGCCAGGCCAATGTCATCCTCATTGACGACCAGGCAATTGCCCGGCTCAACCGCCGCTGGCGCGGCAAGGCGGGACCGACCGACGTGCTTTCCTTCCCGCTCGGCCACGACGACCCGGAGACGGGACGGCGGATGCTGGGCGAGGTGTATGTCTCGCGGGACTGCGCGCGGGCCCAGGGCCGGGAGTACGGCACCGGGTACCACGGCGAGCTCGAGCGGCTCGCCCGGCACGGCCTGCTCCACCTGCTCGGCCTCAGCCACCGGCAGATGGCCGGGGTGGAGTAAGGCCGCGCACCGCGCGCCATGACGCTGTACATCCAGCTCGCCGGCATCGCGCTCCTACTCGCGCTGTCGGCGCTCATCTCGGGCTCGGAGACCGCGCTGTTCTCGCTGACCGCGGCGGGCCGGGACCAGCTGAGGCAACAGCAGCCGCGCGCCGGCCGCCGGGTTGACGACCTGCTCGCCTCGCCGGCGCGGCTGCTGGGCGCGATCCTCGTTTCCAACGTCGCGGTCAACGTCACAGCCTCCGCGCTCGCCACGCTCGTCCTCGTGGAATGGTCCGGCCGGGCCGGGGCTAGCCCGGCGCTGTACCTCGGGCTGGGCGGGCTGGCGATGACCGGGCTGCTGCTGGTGTTCGGGGAGGTAACCCCGAAGCTTCTCGCGGCCCGGGACCCGGTGCGGTTCGCGCTCGTCGCCGCGCCGGTGGTCGGCACGGTCCGGGCGCTGTTCGCGCCGGTCGCCGCACTGCTCGACCGTATCGACGCCCGGCTGGCCGCACGGCGGGGCGAGGACGAGCACCTGTCCGAGAGCGAACTGCACACGATGTTCCGGGTCGGCCGGGAACGCGGGGTCATCGTCGAGCGGGAGGAGGAGATTCTCTGGAACCTGGTCGGCCTGGCCGACCGGACCGTCGGCGAGGTGATGACGCCGCGCATCGAGATGGTCGCGCTCGAGAAGTCGGCGACGGTGCGGGAGGCGGTTGCGCTCGCGGCCGAGCATCTCCTGTCGCGCCTGCCGGTCTACGACGGGTCGGTGGACCGGGTCGTCGGCGTGGTCTACGCCAAGGAACTGCCGGGCGCGGATCCGGACCGGCCGGTGGCGGAGCTGATGCGCCGGGCGTATTTCGTGCCAGAGGTGAAGCGCCTACCGTCCCTGCTCGACGAGCTCCGGAAGAAGGGCTCGCATATCGCGGTGGTGGTGGACGAGTTCGGCCAGACTGCCGGGCTGGTGACCCTTGAGGACGTGCTTGAGGCGATCTTCGGGGAGATCGCCGACGAGTACGACGAGCCGGGCGAGCTGCCCTGGCGGCGGCTGGCGGACGGGAGCCTCGAGGTCGACGGCGAGGTGGACATCGCGACGCTCGACCGGCTTATGCGCGGCCGGTTCGCCGGCGTCGAGCAGGAGCGGCTGTCCGGTTTCGTGCACGAGCGGCTCGGCCGCCTGCCGGCCCGGGGTGACGTCGTCCGGTTCGGCGGGCTGGAAATCGAAGTCAGCGAGACGAGCGAGCACAAGCTGGAGAAAGCGCTGATCCGCCGGGCGCGCCGGGGGCAGGGCTAGCGATGCAGCTTCTCGCCGCGGCCGGGCTGGTTGCGCTGTCCGGGTTCTTTTCGGGCGCGGAGACCGCGATATACCGGGCGCACTGGGTCCGGCTGACGAACCAGGCGGATCGGAAGCTGGCCGGGGCCGGGCTGGCGCTCCGCCTGCTCGGGCACCGCGAGGCGACGGTCATCACGACGCTGGTCGGCAACAACCTCGTCAACGTCTTCGCGTCGGTCCTGGTGTCGGAGTTCTTCGCGCGGGTGCTCGGGCCCGGGTTCACGCCGGTCGGGGTGGTCGCGCTGGTGGCGCTGACGCTCGCGTTCGGGGAGTTCGCGCCCAAGGCGCTTGCTCAGTCGAGCCCGAACCTCTGGCTCCGGCGGTCGGCCGGGCCGCTGGCCGGTGCGATGGTGCTGTTCGCGCCCGCGGTGCTGCTCCTGGCCGGGCTAGCTCGGCTCCTGACGCGGTCCGGGCCGGGTCCGTCGGCGGCGCGGCCGGCGCTGACCCGCCAGGACCTCCTGTCCGCCCTGCGCCAGCGTGAGCGGGAATGCGGGAGCCCGGAGGGAACTCCGGTCTCGAGCCTTGCCGCCAGGCTGTTCCGGCTGTCCGGGTCCCGGGTGGGCGAGGCGGCGATACCGCTGGCCCGGGTCCGGTCCGCGCCGGAGGGCGCGACGCGGGAGGAGCTGCTCGCGTTTGTCCGCAGGCACGGTTTCTCGCGCATCCCGCTCTACCGCGGCGCGCCGGAGAACATCACCGGCGTCGTCTTCGCCAAGGATCTGCTCGCGGGCGGGCCGGTCCGGGTCCGGCCGGCCCGGCGCATCGCGGCCGGCGCGCGGATAATGGAGGTGCTCGAGCAGATGCAGCGCCGGGGCGAGCACCTCGCCGCGGTCGAGTCCGGCGGCCGGGTCACCGGTATCGTCACGCTCGAGGACATCCTCGAGGAGCTGGTCGGCGAGATTCGAAGCGAGGACTGAGGGAGGACGGAATGCGGCGGATCGCCCGCGACCTCGCGCTCTGCCTGCGCGTCCGGCCGCACCGGGAGTCGAGCAAGCTGGTCACCTTCTTCACCCGCTCGAGCGGCCGGCTCACCGGCATCGCCAAGGGCGCGCGGCGGCCGAAGAGCCGGCTCGGGGCCGCGCTCGAGCCGTTCGCGCTTTCCGAAGTCACCTGGTACTGGCACGAGCAGAAGACGGTCTACACGATTTCCGACGCCGCGCTCGCCCGCGCCCACCCGGGCATCCCGGCCGAGCCGGCGCGGTTTCTCGCCGCCGAACAGTTCGCCGAGTTCCTGCTCCGGGCGACCCGGGAGCACGACGCGAACGAGGCGCTGTTCCGGCTCGGGGTGGTCTACCTCGGCGAGCTCGAGGCCGCGTCCGGGCCGGCGATTGCCGGGCTGGCAGTGTCGTTCCTGCTCAAAGCGGCGAGCTTCGCCGGGTTCCGGCCCGAGGTCCGTAAGTGTCTCGGCTGCGGCGCGGCGGCCGGGTGCGGCGAGGGCTGGCGGTTCGACCCGGGCCGGGGCGGGGCGGTCTGCCCGGACTGCGGCGCCGGCCGCAACGCGCCGGTGGTGCCGGCCGCGTGGCTGGCCGAGCTCAGCCGCCTGCTCCACAGCCCGGCGAGCGAGCTCGGCGGGCTGCCACCGGACCGGGAGCTGCTCGGCCTGGTCCGGGCGTTTGTCGCCCGCCACGTCGAGGTACCAGCGTTCCACTCGTTCAACTGGCAGGAGCTGTGAAAGGCGGGCGGGGCCCGAAGGCCCCGCCGCTTGAACGAACGCCCCCGGTCAGCGGGAGATAACTACCTTGGCGACCGACGCGCCTTCGCCCCGGGCGCGGGCGAAGTAGATGCCCTCGGCGAGCAGGCGGCCGGCGTCGTCACGGCCGTTGAAGACCGCAGTACCGCGGTCAAGCTCGAGCGTGCGGACGACGCTGCCGGTCGCGTCATAGACCTCGACCGCGCCCTCGGAGCCGCGGGGGTTGATGAGGTTGAGCCGGGCCGTGGTTCCGAACGGGTTCGGGCTGACGTCAAGCCGAACCGGCTGGGGGACCGGCGCAGGGCCGACCCACTCCTCGATGCCGGTCGCGCCGAGTATCGAGGCGTTGAACATCGCCTCGCGGACCCAGAGGTCGCGGCTCGGGGCCCAGACGCCGGTGTACTCCCAGCTCTGGCCGGAGATCGGGGCGATGGTGTCCATCCCGAAGCTCGGGTCGGACGAGGTCGCCGACATCGCGCCGACGAAGAACGCGCCGTCCTCGATGACGACCGGGCTCGGCGGGTTGAGGACGTACCACTGCGGGGCTGAGACACTGACCGAGCCCAGGTAGAGCGTATCGCCGGGGCCGCCGCCCGCGCCGTTGTCGGCGAAGATGCCGAGGACGCAGTTGACGCCGGTGGCCGACTGCGACATCATCCGGATACTCGAGACGCTGCACGGGTAGACCGGCGGCACGAAGCGCGCGCCGTAGCCGCCCGGGCCGTTCCACGAGTAGTAGGCGTCCGCCGTGCCCTTGTCGTAGCTGAGCCAGCCGGGCAGGGCGAGGACGCGGCACTCGACCTTGACGGTGTCATTGGGCGGGAAGACGTCGCCGGTGAGTCGGGTGTAGAACTCGGCGATGAAGGTCATGTTCTGGGTCGCGGTCCAGGTGTTCGGGAAGACCAGCGAGTCGATGTCTCCCGGGTTGTTGGTCGTCGCGGTGGTCGAGTCCATATGGACGACCGCGCCCGAGGTCCGCTTGATGCGGACATAGGCCTTGTACGGGCTCTCGGTCTGGTTGCCGAAGTTCGCGACGACCGCCCAGGGCTGGATACTCTGGCCGTTGACGACGAAGAAGCCGCCGCTGCGGTCGTTCATCGCGTTGCGGACGCCGACGTCGTGGACCTCCATCGTCGTCGTCGCAGGCGGGTAGAAGCGCACCGCTAGTTCGGGGTGGTACATGTTCTGGGACGGGATCGTGCCGGAGAGGTAGTTCAGGCCGACCGCGCCCGAGACGTTCTCGATGCCGGTCTGGTTCTGCTCCGGCGCCCAGCCGTTATAGGGCTGGCCCGACTGTTCCTTGTACTGGAAGGTTATCGCGCTGTCGGGCCGACTCAGGATGATCTGGAACGAGTTGTTGCCGCCGGTGTTCCAGAAGCGGATACTGTCGTACTGGATGATGCAGGTGTCGTTGGCGGAGTTGGTCCAGACCCAGACCGAGCCGTTGGGCGAGCCGCCCTGCGACGGGTCGAGGTCGGACATCATCGGCGCGAGGGTGTTGTTGGGCCGGTAGGTGCTCGGGACCGGCCGGAACGCGTGGGCGGCGAGGGTGTTGTCGTGGAAGGCGATGTAGCCGTTCGAGCCGACGAAGAAGCTCGTCACGGTGTACCAGTAGTACGGGAAGTCGAAGCCGATGTTGTACGGGCCGATGACGTTGTCGTCGCCGAGGTTCGGGACCTGCTCGCCGACACCCTTGATATCCTTCCAGTTGTAGGTCGGCGCGCCGGGCGCGGTGGTGTCGGAATCGAGGTAGCGGTAGCCATACTGGTCGGGACCGCCGCCACCCCAGTTCCCCGGGTTCGGCACGTCGCCGATCGAGGGGGTGAGCGAGGTCACGGCCGCGATGGCCAGGGTCAGGATGGTTGACAGCATCAGTCCTCCTTTGGTTTCGTGCGACAGCGACCGCCGCTGCGGACGGGCGGGCGCGTCACGGTTCTGCGCTGCGTCCGCAGAAATGGTAGGCCCGGCGGTCGACTTGTCAAGCGACACCGGCCGGGCGCAGGGTTCTGCCGGCCGCCGGGTCTATGGTGTCATGAGTCAGCGAACCCTACTTGCACTGGCGGTTTCAGCCTCTTTTCTCGTCCTTCCCGCGGCGGCCCAGCCCGGTCCGGGCCGGGCGCCGGGCGCGCTGACCGGCCAGGTCTTCGACTCGCAGTTCTCCGAGCCGGTCGAGTACGCCAATATCGTGGTCTACCGGCTCCGCGACTCGAGCCAGGTCAGCGGCGCGGTCAGCCGGGCCGACGGCCGGTTCGAGGTTCCCAACCTGCCGCCGGGCCGGTACCACGTCGAGGTCTCGTTCATCGGCTACCGGCCGCGGACGGTGAGCGACGTCGAGCTCGCGCCCGGGGCCCGGCTCGACCTCGGCCGCATCGACCTGCGCCAGCTCGCGGTCGCGGTCGAGGGCGCGGTTTCGGTCGCCGACCGGCCGACGTTTTCCTACCAGATCGACAAGAAAGTCATCGAGGTCGGTCGGCAGGCGGCGGCGGTGTCCGGCACCGCGGTCGACATCATCGAGAACGCGCCCTCGGTCAAGGTCGACGTCGAGGGCAACGTCACCCTGCGCGGGAGCGGCAACTTCACGGTCCTGATCGACGGCCGGCCGACCCTGCTCGAGCCGGACGAGGCGCTCCAGCAGACGCCAGCGAGCTCGCTCGAGCGCGTCGAGATAATCACCAACCCGTCGGCGAAGTACGACCCGGAGGGCGCGGCCGGCATCATCAACCTCATCCTCAGGCAGCAGCGCCGGCAGGGCCTGAGCGGCCAGGCGAGCGCGACCGCCGGCCTCTGGGGCCGGTACGGCGGGGACCTGATGCTCAACTGGCGGACCGGCATCGCCAGCTTCATCGTCGGCGCGGACTACAACCGCCGGGCGTCGCCCGGGACCCGCCGCTCCGAGGGCTGGACCGCGGACGGCGCGGACACGACCTGGTCGCTCGCGGACGGTAGCTCGAACTGGGGCGGGCAGTTCGGCGGCGCGCGAGCCGGGGTCGAACTCCAGTGGAGCGCGGCGGACCGGACCATCCTCGGCAGCCGGTTCGGGCTCCGGAGCAACGGCAGGAGCGGCGCGACCGACTTCACGCGCTGGACCACCGCCGCCGACACGGCGCGCTACTCGAGCGCCGACAGCTCGACGATGGGCGGCAACCACCTCGCGGTCAACCTCGAACACCGGCACCGGTTCGGCCCGGCGGCCACCAACGGCGACGCCCACGAACTCAGCGGGCGGGTCGAGTACAGCCGGCGCGGCCACGACGCCGACGCGGTGACGACGCTGGCCGACACGGCCGGCACGCTGACCTACGGCTGGAAAGCGCTGAGCTCCGGGCCGGGCGACCGCTGGGGCGTTAACCTCGACTACGTCCTGCCGCTCGAGGTCGCCGCCGCCGCCGCCAAGCTCGAAGCCGGCTACTCGGCCGGGCTGGGCGGGCCGCGCCAGACCAGCGCGTTCGAGGTCTTTGACCCGGACTCGGGCCGGTTCATACCCCGGCCCGATTACAGCTACGGGATGAGGATGGTCAACGACGTCCACGCGCTTTACTCGACTTGGACCGGGGAGTTCGGCCCGCTCGGCTACAAGGCCGGCCTGCGCGGCGAGCACAACCGCCGGGTGATGGAGACCGACTCCGGCCCGGTCCCGCCGATCAGGACGCTTGACATCTTCCCGACCGCCCACCTGTCCTGGCGCCTGCCGGCCAACGTCGAGCTGATGGCGAGCTACGCCCGGCGCATTCGCCGGCCGCGGGGCTGGGAACTCTTCCCGTTCCTCGTCTGGCAGGACGCCTGGAACGTCCGGCGCGGCAATCCGAGCCTGCTGCCCGAGCGCATCAACTCCTACGAGGCGGGCGCGACCCTGCCGTTCGGCGCGAACCGGGTTTCGCTCGAGGCCTACCTGCGCGCGACGACGGACCTCATCGAGCGCGTCCGGACAGTCTATGCGCCCGAGGTTATCCTCCACACGATGGACAACGTCGGCAAGGACCGGTCGCTCGGGGTCGAGCTCTCGTCCGAGCTCGTTCCGTTCAAGTGGTGGACCATCAACCTGACCGCGACAACCTATGACTACCGGATCGAGACCGACCGGGGCGAGCGCTCCAGCCACAACTGGAGCGGCCGGCTCGGCAACGAGTTCCGCCTGCCGACCAACACCCGGCTCCAGTTCAACGCCGGCTACGAGAGCCCGAGCGTGACCTCGCAGGGTCGGTCTGAGGGCTTCATCCGGACCGACGCCGGCATCCGCCAGCAGTTCTTCGGCCGCCGGCTGTCGGTTGCGCTCTCGGCCCGCAACCTGCTCGGCCAGTCGCGGCACGACTTCACCTCAGGCGGCGAAGGCTACGAGTTCTACAGCCGCGATGTCTTCGGCCGGGCCTGGCCCCAGGCGTCGTTCAGCCTGACCTGGAACTTCAACGACTTCCGGCTCGACCGTCGCCGCCAGCCGTCGGACGACAACGGCGACGACGACTTCGGCGGGGACGAGCTCTAGCCGGCGGGTAGCGGTTCTGCCGCCCCGGCCCTGAACGGGGCGGCTGCTTTCGACCGGCCGCGCGGGGCGCTCGCATCCGCGGCCATCCTCCTGTACCCGCCCCGATTTCCAACAGAATTGGCGCACACTACCCACTTTTCCTGTAAGTCCGAGGCAGTCAGGAGCGCTCCGGGGGTATACCTGGGGATATCCCCCGGGACGGTTCCGGGGGCCGCTCCGGGGATGCTGGTGGGGATAGGGTCTGGGGGTCCGGGTTCAGGCAGCAACTGGCCGGTTCCCAGACACCGGCCATTGACAGCCGGGCGACCCGCATCTATCCTCAACCTGTTACATCCCACCCTCGGACAGGGATTTCGCGGCAATGGAGACGCGAAGACGGGGAGTTACCGGACTCTCCGGGCGCGGCCGCGCGGCATAGGTCACATAGCACGCGCCCGCCCGAGCTTGGGGGCAGGTTCACAGAGGAGTAAGGAGGAGAAGATGTGTAGGACGACAGTCCTGCTCGCAGTCCTGTGCCTGGCGGCATCTGCCGCGGACGACGCGGTATTGCCGCAAATCGGCATTCACCAGACCAAAAGCGACAACCGACAGGCGCCAGGCTCGGACAACCTCGACGCCATTACGATACCGCGGTTCCTGTCCTACCAGGGCAGGCTGACCGACACGCTCGGCGTGCCGGTGCCCAACGGCAGCTACTCGGTGGTGTTCCGGCTCTACACCCTGCCTTCGGGCGGGAGCGCGTTCTGGAACGAGACGCGGAGCGTGACGACGGAGGATGGGCTGTTCGCGGTCCTGCTCGGGTCGGTGACGCCGATTGGCTCGATGCCGGACGCGGGCGCGGCGTATCTCACGATGGCGATTGAGGGCGGGGCAGAGCTCGTGCCGCGGTTGCGGATAGCATCAGCCGGCTATGCCTACCTTTCCGAGCGGGCGGCGAGCGCGGACCTGTTGCAGGGCAAGGACACGACGGGGTTTGTCCGGACCGGGCAGGCGAGCTCGGTGACCTCGGCGATGATAATCAACGGCACGATTGTCGCGTCGGACCTGAACCAGATGGGCGCGGGGACCGGGCAGGTGCTGAAATGGACCGGCACGGCCTGGGCGCCTAGGAACGACAGCATTGGTGGCGGTGGCACGGTACCGGACTCGGTGCCGGGCAGTTTCGCGGTGACGACCGACCTGCGGGTGTACGGCAAGGGACGCATAGGGCCGGGCAACTCGAATGCCGGCACCGCGGCGTTTGTCGCGGGCGAGGGCAACGTCGCATCGGCGAACTACTCGTCGGTTTCGGGCGGTGCAGACAATAGCGCCTCCAGCATCTACTCGCACATTGGCGGCGGTGGTGAGAACCGCGCGGCCGGCGGCTACTCGTTTGTCGGCGGCGGTGCGTCGAACCACGCCAGCGGCGGCAGGTCCTCGGTTGTCGGCGGCTCGGACAACGAGGCCTACGGCCTCTATGCGGCCATCGGCGGTGGCCTGCGAAACACGGCCGGCGATGCGGTCGCAGATACCGGCGCGACCGTTACCGGGGGTTACGGCAACCTTGCGATCGCAGAGTACGCCTTTGTCGGCGGCGGGCAGTACAACGCCGCCAGCGCTCTTGCGGCCACGGTCGGCGGCGGGCAGTGCGACACAGCGTCGGACTGGTACGCCTTTGTCGGCGGCGGGTATCGCAACAAGGCAACCGCAAACGCCGCCGTTGTGGTCGGCGGGCAGTACAACGCCGCCAGCGCTCTTGCGGCCACGGTCGGCGGCGGCATCCGCAACGTAGCCGGCGGTGTCTATGCCACAATCGCAGGCGGAAACGACAACGAGGTGAGCGGCCAGAGCGCCGCGGTCGGCGGCGGTAGCTCGAATCACGCCAGCGCCGACAACGCCACGGTCGGCGGCGGAGCCAGCAATGAGGCGTCGGCCGTCTCGGCTGCGATTTCGGGCGGGTGGGGCAACGGAGCGCGAGGCAGACGGGCATTCGTCGGCGGCGGATACCGGAACTCAGCGGGCAACGCGGCGGGCGACACTGCCGCGACCGTCGCCGGCGGCCAGAACAACGCGGCGACCGCGATGTTCGCCACGGTCGGCGGCGGACGGAACCATACGGCGTCGGGAATGGGTGGGACGATCGCGGGCGGCGCCTCGAACATCGCAAGCGGCGACTACGCGGCTGTCGGCGGCGGAGTGGTTAATGAGGCAAGCAACAACTACGCCACGGTTGCCGGCGGGTACGCTAACCTCGCAAGCGGCCTCGTGGCGTCTGTCGCAGGTGGCTCAGGGAACCATGCCGTCGGAGAAGCTGGAACCGTGGCTGGTGGTGCCAACAACATCGCCACCGGAAGCTACGCCGCGATTCCCGGCGGCCAATTCAACCATGCCCGGGGCAGTCACACCTTCGCGGCAGGTCGTCGGGCCCGCGCCAACCACCAAGGGTCGTTTGTCTGGAGCGATTCGTCGACCGCAACCAGTGAGAGCGTGTATTCCACCGGCGCAAACCAGTTCCGGGTCCGGGCCCGGGGCGGGACCTGGTTCTTCTCGAACGCCGGGATGACGACCGGGGCGTATCTTGCCGCGGGCTCCAACGCGTGGGCCTCGGCCTGCGACTCGGTGACCAAGACCGATTTCCGGGCGGTCGACCGAAAGGAACTGCTCGAGAAGGTCACGGCCCTGCGGGTGCGCGAGTACCGGATGAAAGACCAGGAGGACGGCACCCGGCACATCGGGCCAGTGGCGCAGGACTTCTCGGCCGCGTTCGGTTACGGCGAGAACAACACCAGCATCAACATGGCCGACATGGACGGTGTCACCCTCGCGGCCATCCAGGCGCTGTATGAGCAGAACCGCGAGATGCGCGCCGAGCTCGAGGCGCTCAAGGCCGAGCTGGCAAGGAGATAGCAGTACATAGCTTGACACACTCTTGTCGCACTCTGCGCGCTCTCCAGCCCGGTTATCCTCGCCCGGCCCTGCCTGCCGACACCGGGACTGCGGCCGAATTTCCGAAGGGCGCGCTTGGATAAGCTAAACGCCCACATCTGCCGCCGGTCGCCATAACCTCATCACTCCACACTGCTTGTCACCCGTCCGGATTTCCCCCTCCCCCGTCCCCGGGGCGGCTACCGGGGCCGCCAGGGGAATGTGGTTGGTGACAGGGTGCCTGAACCGGACTCAGGCGCACTCTCCGCTTCTTGGACTTACCGGTCGTGGTTCAGGATGTCGGACCGGCAGGGTCGCTGCGGCTCAGGCGATGGGGAGCAGGAGGTATTCCGGCCGGCCGGTGCGCGGGGACCAGCGCAGGAGCCGGACCCGGAACGAGAGCGGGCCGGCGCGCTTGAGTTCGAGCCGGAGCCGGCCGCTGCGCAGGCCGTAGTTACCTTCGTCGAGGATGAAGGGCCGGTTCCGGGCCGGCGGCATCCCGGCGGCGCGGTGGACCCGGCCCCGGGCGAGGAAGCCAGCGAAGAGCCGGGCGGCCGGGACCGTGCCGGCGTCGAGCGCGATGACCGGCCAGCGGTTCTCGAGGAAGAGCTGGACCGCGGGCAGGCGTAGCTGGCGGCAGCGGTCGCCGGTCTCGATCATCAGCCGGCCGAGCGACGGGTCGGTGCGGGCGGAGACCTGGACGGTGGCCTCGCCGTGCCGGCGCGGCGTGCGGTCGAGCCGGTCCGGCGCCGGCCCGGCTTGCGGGGCGCGGCGCTTGGGGAAGAGCCGGAGCAGGTGGTCGACGATGCCGTCGGTGTCGAGCCGGGCGGTGATGGCGTCGACGAGCGCGGCCCGGCGCGGCGCGGGGCCGACCCGGGCGCGGCGGGCGAGCAGGGCGAGCTCGTCCGCGGAGAGCGGGGCGAGCAGGCTGCGGGCCGGGTCAAGCTTGACGCCGGGCATGGGGTCAGTATAGGGCGGCAACCGGGCCGGTCAAACGAGAGCCGCGTCGAGGTTGACCGGCATCGGAACCGTCAATAGACTGACCGGCGTGAAGGTGCTTGCCGTCAACTGGCGCTGTGTCCGAAACCCGCTCGCGGGCGGCGCGGAAATCTACTTCCAGGAGATTTTCCGCCGGCTTGCCGCGCGCGGGCACGAGGTCGTCCAGCTCGCCGAGCGCTTCCCCGGGTCGGCGGAGGAGGAGATGCTCGACGGCGTGCGGGTGCGGCGGCTGGGCGGCGCGCTGACCTTCAATTTCGCGGTGATGCGGAACCTCGGCCGGCTCGCGGCCGAGACCGGCTGTGACGTGGTTGTTGACGACCTGAACAAGGTGCCGTTCTACTCGCCCCGGTTCACCGACCGGCCGGTGCTGGCGATATTGATGCACCTGTTCCGGGGGAGCATCTTCCGCGAGGCGCTGTTCCCGCTCGCGGCCTACGTCTGGCTGGCGGAGAGCGCGATACCGTGGGCGTACAAGGGTTCACGGTTCACGGTGCTGTCGGAGAGCTCGAAGCGGGACGTGGTTAGGCTCGGGATCCGGCCGGAGCGGGTCGCGGTCGTGCCGCCGGGCACGGATTTCGAGCGGTTCAGGCCGGACGAATCGGTCCGGCGCGAGCAGGTCCTGCTCCACGTCGGCCGGCTGAAGAAGTACAAGGCGACCGACCACCTGCTCCGGGCCGCCCGGCTGCTCGCCGACCGGGGCCGCGATTTCCGCGTCGTCGTCATCGGAACCGGCGACGACCGGCCGCGGCTCGAAAAGCTGACCGACGAGCTCGGCCTGCGCGAGCGGGTGACTTTCGCCGGATTCGTGAGCGAGGAGGAGAAGGTCGGCTGGTACCGGCGCGGGGCGGTGCTGGTCGAGAACTCGGTGAAGGAGGGCTGGGGGCTGATCGTGATGGAGGCCAATGCCTGCGGGATGCCGGTGGTGGTCGCCGACTCGCCCGGGCTGGTCGATTCGTCGCGGGACGGGGTCAACGGCCTGTTCTACCAATACGGCGACGTCGCCGACCTGGCCGGGAAGATCGGCCGGTTGCTGGCCGACGGCGAGCTGCGCGGGCGGCTCGGGCGGCAGGCGATTGACTGGGCGCGGCAGTGGACGTGGGAGGCGGCGGCCGACGCGACCGAGGCCGCGCTCGAGCAGGCGGTGCGCGAGGGAAGACAGGATACAGATGAACAACGATAGCGAGGCCGGCGCGGCGCTGGCGGTCCGGGACGTGGTGAAGAACTTCCGGCGCGGCCGGGGGCTGAAGAAGAAGGTGACCCGGGCGGTGAATGGCGCGAGCCTGGCGGTCCGGCGCGGCGAGCTTTTCGGCCTGCTCGGGCCGAACGGCGCGGGCAAGACGACGCTGGTCCGGTGCGTCGCGACCCTGCTGATACCGGACGAGGGCGAGATCCGGGTTTTGGGCCGGGACGTGTTCCGGGAGTCGCAGTGGTGCCGCCAGCGGACGGGGCTGCTGACCTCGGGCGAGCGGACGCTGTACTGGAAGCTGACCGCGCGGGCGAATCTTGAGTTCTTCGCCGCGCTCTACGGGCTCGCCGGCCGGGAGAAGGAGAAGCGGATCGACTACCTGATCGAGCTGCTCGGGCTGAAGGAGGTCGAGCGCGAGCGGGTCGAGCGCTACTCGTCCGGGATGAAGCAGAAGCTCTCGCTCGCCCGGGCGATGGTCCACGACCCCGAGCTGCTGTTGCTCGACGAGCCGACGATCGGGCTCGACCCGCAGTTCGCCCGGTTCATGCGGAAGTTCATCAGGGAGGAGCTCAACGAGCGCCGCGGCAAGACGATACTGCTGACGACCCACTACATGGACGAGGCCGACGAGCTCTGCAACCGGATCGCTTTCATCAACCGGGGCCGGATCGTCAACGTCAAGACGCCGGCCCAGTACAAGCGCGACATCCCGCACAAGGACGTGCTCGAGGTCCGCTGCCAGGGTCAGCCCGAGACCGACGGCATCCGGGCGCTGGCCGGGGTCGAGAAGGTCGCGGCGAACTGCGCCGAAGGGGTGACGACGGTCCGGGTCGTCGCGCCCGACGTCGAGGCGGTGCTGGCGGAGATACTCGAGCTCTTGCGGCCGCAGAGCCGGCTCCTCGGCGTGGACGTGAAACAGCCGACCCTCGAGGATGTCTTCCTGCACGAGACCGGGGTGTCGCTGGGCGAGGACACCCGGCAGGCCGAGCCCGGGGAGGCGGGCCGGTGACCGCGGCGGCGCGGCTGTCGGTCGTCGGGGCCGAGTTCCGCAAGACGGTCCGGATCTGGCTGTCCTACCCGATAATGATGTTCTTCTGGGGCGTGTTCCCGCTGCTCTGGGTGATGCCGTTCGTGTTCCAGGGCCGGGCGCTGGTCGGCTCGATGAACTCGGATTCGTTCGCCGAGCTCACCGGGTCGGGCAACTACCTCGCGTTCGTGCTCATCGGCGCGATGGTCTCGACCTTCGTGTTCAGCGCGCTCTGGGGCGTCGGCAACAGCCTGCGCGAGGAGACCTACTGGGGGACGATGGAGTACATCATCGCCTCGCCGACCCACCCGCTGGTCGTGCTGATCGGCAAGACCCTCGCCGAGGCGGCGATGGCGACCGCGATGGCGCTCATCCAGGGCGTCATCATCGCGGTCTTCTTCGGGGTGACCTTCACGCTCGCGAAGATCCTGCCGGTGCTGCTGATCATCGTGATGGTGATGGTCGGGTTCTACGGCTTCGCGATCGCCTTCGCCGGCTTCACCCTGCTGATCAAGGAGGTCCACGGCTGGGTCCACACCCTCGAATGGGTCTTCTTCCTGTTCTCGCCGATCCGCTACCCGGTCAACGTCAATGCGATAACCGGGTTCGTGAGCCTGCTCGTGCCGCTGACCTGGGCGCTGGTGGCGATCCGGGCGATAATCCTGGTCGAGGGCCGGGGCGTGAGCCTCTGGCAGACCGTCGGCGTGCTCGCGGCGATGGACGTCGTCATGCTCACCGGCGGGTACTTCACCTTCGTCGCGCTCGAACGCAAGACCCGGCGCGACGGGACCGTCGGGATGCACTGATGGCGGTGGCGGCGAGCGCGGGCAGGCCGGTAGCCACGGGTTTGAAGGCAAAGGCCCTCCACTACGCCCGGGCGGTCTGGGCGGAGAACATCAAGGAGTGGAAGCTCGAGCTGACCTACAAGGCCGACTTTGTCCGGAGCCTGATCGACCCGGTCGTCTACCTCCTGCCCTTCCTGCTCTACGGCGTGGCGCTGGTCGGCGGGCGGCAGTCGGAGCACCTGAAGTCGCTCGTCGGCACGTCCGACATCATCACCTTCATCACCATCGGCTACCTGTTCATCGGGTTCCTGAACATGGCGCTCTGGGCGATGGGCTTCAGCCTGCGCAAGGAGCAGTTCTACGGGACGCTCGAGTCGGTCTTCGCCGCGCCGGTGCCGCGCTGGGTGTTCACGCTCGGGATGTCCTGCCACTCGATACTGCACCAGTCGCTGATGATCGCGGTCCAGCTCATCTTCGTCTTCGCGGTCTACGCCATCGCGGTCAGTCCGTCCGGCATCCTGCCGTCGCTGGCGATAATCGGGCTGATGCTCGTCGCGCTCTACGGGGTCGGGATGATAATGGCCTCGACGACGTTGATCTTCAAGCAGGGCTGGATCGTCTCGGAGATACTCTCGAGCCTGATAATGGTCATCACGCCGATCGCCTACCCGCTCGCGGTCCTGCCGGTGTTCATGCAGAAGGCGGCGCTGTTCGTGCCGACGACCTACGGCATCCTCGGGGTCCGGCACTTCCTGCTCGGCGAGCAGATGGGCTTCTCGCTGGGCACGGTGTTCCTCCGGCTCAGCCTGCTCTGCGTGGTCTGGGTCGTCTTCGGGCTGGCCATTTTCGCGGTCATTGACCGCTGGACCCGGCGCAGCGGCACGCTCTCGCACTACTGACGGGAGAGGGGCGACGAATGAGCGAGACACGACCGGGACGACGGCCGGCACCGCTGGGCGTCACGCTGGGCGACCCGGCCGGCGTCGGGCCGGAGGTGACGCTCAAGGCGCTGGCCCGGCTCCGGGTCCGGCGGGCGGTGCTGGTCGGCCCGCGGGCGGTCATCGCGGGCGCGGCCCGGAGGCTCAGGCTCGCGCTGCCGGCCGGGTTCGCGGTCGACGACACCGGGAACCCGGGCCGCTTCACGCCCGGCCGGGTGCAGGCGAACTGCGGCGCGGCGGCGCTGGCCGCGCTCGAGCGGGGCGCCGAACTGCTGGGGCGCGGAGAGGTCTCGGCACTGGTGACCGCGCCGGTGTCGAAGGCCGCGCTGCGGCGAGCCGGCTTCCGCTGGCCCGGCCAGACCGAGTTCCTCGCCGAGCGGCTGGGCGCGGCTCGAACCGCGATGCTGGCCTGGACGCCACGCTACAAGGCGGTCTTCGTCACGATTCACCTGCCGCTGGCCGACGTCCCGGGCGCCATCACCGCGGGAGCGGTCTTCGAGAAAGCGGTCCTGCTTGAGGAGTTCCTGCGCCGGGAGCTTCGGCGCCGGCCGCGGATCGGCGTGCTCGCGCTCAACCCACACGGCGCCGAGTTCGGCCGGGGCGAGGAGCGGCGCATCGCCGCCGGGGTCGCCCGCGCGCGCCGGGCGGGCGTCGACGCGGCCGGGCCGGTCTGCGCCGACGCGGTCGGCCCGTGGCTCGGCCGGGTGGACGGCTGGGTCGCGATGTACCACGACCAGGCGATGATCCCGGCCAAGCTCCTCGGCCCGGGCGTGAACGTCACGCTCGGGCTCGGGGCGGTCAGGACCTCGCCGCTGCACGGGACCGCGTTCGACATCGCCGGCCGGGGCATTGCCGACCCGGGGTCGATGGTCGCGGCAATCCGCCTCGCGCGGCGGCTTGCGCGCACCGCCTGACCAACTCTCACGGGACAAGCGAAAGCCGACCGGCACTTGGCCGGTCGGCAGGTGAAGAGAGGGGGAGCGGTGGGGCCCGGTACGAAGGCCAGGGGAGGCATGCGGCCGCAATAGTGGGGCTATTGCGGAGAGCCTGTTCAGAGGAGGTTGAGATGCTCTCAGCCATTCGCACCGACCACTCCCCCTGAATGGCACCCAAAGACACTGTATTATACCCCCCCCGGGTGGCGTGTAAAGCGGAAATTTCGGCGGGGACGTCGCGTCAGGCCTTCGACCAGAGCGCGACGCTGCGGCAGCCGCCCGGGGCCCTGAACTCGGCCCAGTAGCCCCAGTCGCCGCCGATGGCGGACTTCGGCCGCACGACCTCGCCGCCGAGTTCGACAACGCGGGCGAGCGTCGCCGGGATGTCGTCGACGCCGACGTAGACCATCACGCCGTGGCCGGGCGGTTCCTTGACGGGCATTATGCCGCCGCTGACGCCGGCCTCGACGTCGAACATCCAGTAATGGTCCTCCGAAGGGGTGAGCTTCCAGCCGAAGAGTTGTTCGAAGAAACGGGCATCGGCGTCCGGGTCCGCGGACGGGATATGCCAGTAGACGGGCCTGGACATCAGTTGCGCGACGGACTGGTCGGCGGGTCGAGCAGGTGCGCGCGGCAGCGGGTGAGGAGTTGGTGACAGGCTTCAGTTCGGTAGTCGGGGTAGGTCCAGGGCAGTGGCACCCAGCCGCCGTCCGCATAGAGGAGGGTGAGTTCGGCCCGGATGCCGTCGCGGAGGTAGATGCGGTGGGCGAAGTCCTTGGTCGTCGCGAGCACGAGGTTGTGGAGGGTCAGCAGACCGGGGTCGAGGTTGACCCGGCGGCGGCCGGCCACGGCGAAAGCCTGCTCGATCGCGCCGGTCGCGAGCTTGGCCGCGGCGAGCAGGACCGCGGCGCAGGGCGGCGAGAAGCCGACCCAGCGCCGGACAAGGCCCGGGCCGAACTCGGCCTCGTAGTAGTCGGTGAAGTCGAACGGGATGTCGGCGCTCCGGTCCGTCACCGGACCGAACTCCCTGCCGAGCGCGGCCTCGGCCTCGTCGAGGAGTGCGATGTCGGCGGCCAGGATGCCGCAGACGAGCAGGGCCCGGGGGCCGCAATCGTCCGGTGCCGGGTTTGCGGGTCCAGCCGTCATTCGCCGGTCCGTTCGGGGTCTTCTTCGTCGGCGTCGCCGGCCGGCGTCGCGCCGGCCCCGTTGAGCGCGTTCTCCTGCGCCCGGGCGGCCTCGGCGATGCGCGTGTCGCCGATGGCGAGTTGCTCCTCGGTATCGATCTCGAGCTGCCGGTCCTCCGCGGTCAGCGCGCCGGCGAGGAAGGCGCTCAGTTCCTCGAGCGGTGGGAGGTCGCCGAGCGTCTCGAGCCCGAAGTAGCGCAGGAACTCCCGCGTCGTGCGGTAGAGATAGGGATTGCCGGGCCGGTGGGCCTTGCCGGCGGTCGCGATGAGCCGGCGCTCGAGCAGGGTGACGAGCGGGCCGGAGCAGTCGACGCCGCGGAACTCCTCGATCTGGGGCCGGGTGACCGGCTGGCGGTAGGCGACGATGGCCAGGACCTCGAGCGCGGCGCGTGAGAGCCGCTGGACGAGCTGGCGCCGGAAGAGCTGGCGCACCGGCCGGGCGTGTTCGGGCAGGGTGTAGAGCTGGAGACCCTGGGCGACCCGGTGGATGCGGAAGGTCCGGCCGCTGTCCTCGTAGACGCGGTTGAGCTCGGCGACCGCGGCGCGGACGGCCTCGATGTCGGACCCGCCGATCTCGGCCAGGCGCGACGCGGGCAGCGGCTCCTCGGCGGCGAAGAGCAGGGCCTCGATGGTGTTGAGCAACACCGCGTCCGGCGCGGCCGGGGCCGCGTGCGGTTCCGGCGTCGCCGCGGGGTACGGCCCGCCGGGCGCCTCGGGCCGGGTTGTTTCCTCGCTCATCGCTTCCGGGCGGTCAGCCGGAACCGGCCGAGGAGCGCGGCGCCGGCGGTCTTGAGGTTCGCGCGGTCGAAGTAGGCGGTGAGACGAGTCTCCGAGGTCGAGAAGGCCGAGAGGTGGCAGCCGACCTGGCGCAGGGCGTCGAGCGTGCCGGAGACGATCTCCGGGTCCGACCCGACGCCCGGTCCGACCACCGAGACCGAGGCGAGGTCGTCCCGGGTCTCGACCCCCCGGGCCCCGACCTCGCGGGCGATCGCGGCGAGGATTTTCTCCGCCTCGACAAGACAGGGGCCGGGCAGGTAGTAGGCGAGGTCGAAGCGCCTGCCGTGGAGACTGCCGTGGCTGAAGAGCAGGACCGGGATTCGTCGCTCGGCGAGCCGGGTGACGACCTGGTTCAGGCAGCGGCCGCGGCGCGGCACGTCGAGCAGGGTGACGCGGGCGATCTCGTGGCTGTGGGTGATGGCCCGGACAAAGGCCTTCTCAAGCTCGCTGGACTGTCTCACGGTGGTGCCTCGCTTTCGGCTGAAGGTGGACCGGATGACGAGCGGCACGCGGTACTTCTCGGCCAGCGCGCAGGCCCGCGGGTGGATGACCTCGGAGCCGGAGCCGGCGAGCTCGCTCAACTCGCCGAAGCTGAGCTCCGGCACGAAGCGCACGCCCGCGAACTCGCGCGGGTTCTCGGTGAAGATGCCGTCGACGTCCTTGTTGAGCTCGCAGGCGTCCGCGCCGAGCACGGCGGCGAGCGCGATGGCGGTGACGTCGGAACCGCCGCGGCCGAGAGTGGTAATCTCGCGGTCCGCGCTCATCCCCTGGAAGCCGGCGACGATCGGCACGAAGCCCCGGCGCAGGGCGGCGCGGAGCCGGTCGCCCTTGATTTCCTCGATGCGGGCGTCGGAGTGGAAGCGGTCGGTGATGATGCCGACCTGCGAGCCGGTGAAGCTGACCGCCTCGCAGCCGAGCTTCATTATCGCCAGCGAGAGCAGCGCCATCGTCTGGCGCTCGCCGGCGGTGAGGAGCATGTCGAGCTCGCGGCGCTGGGGCGCGGGGGTGATGCGGTGGGCGAGCCGGACGAGCTCGTCGGTCGTCGAGCCCATCGCCGAGACGACCACGACGACGCGGTGGCCGCGGCGCCGGGTACCGGCGATGCGGCGGGCGACCCGGCGGATGCAATCCACGTCGGCCAGCGACGTCCCGCCGTACTTCTGGACAATCAGCGGCATCATTCCTGCCCTTTGTCCCTCAGTCCCGTCCCGCTGATCCAGCTTCCTATCCTTCGGGCCGCTTCGCGGATGCGGCTTTCTTCCTGGACCAGCGCGAAGCGGACGTAGCCGCGGCCGGCGCGGCCGAAGCCGGACCCGGGCGCGGCGACGACCCGGCAGTGCTTCAGGAGGTCCAGCGCGAAGGCGTAGTCGTCCCGGCCGCGCGGTACCTTCGCCCAGACGTAGAAGGTCGCGGCCGGGACCGGGACCGGCCAGCCGTGCCGGGCGAGTTCGGCGCAGAAGACGTCGCGCCGGCGGCGGTAGCGCTCGCGGGTCCGGGCGGCGAGCCGGTCGCCGTGTTCGAGCGCCCAGGCGGCGGCGTCCTGGATCGCGCCGAACGGGCCGGAGTCGGTGTTCTGCTTGATGCGCAGCAGCGCCTTGACGAGGGCGGGGTTGCCGACCGCCATCCCGATGCGCCAGCCGGCCATGCTGAAGGTCTTGGACAGCGAATGGAACTCGAGACAGCGTTCCTTCGCGCCCGGGACCTCGAGGATGCTCGGCGGCCGCGTGCCGAACGAGAGCTCGGAATAGACGCAGTCGTTGACGACGTGGAAGCCGTACTTCGCGGCGAGCGCGACGACCTCGCGCCAGAAGCCGAGGTGTGCGGTCGCGGCAGTCGGGTTCGACGGGTAGTTGAGGCAGAGGAGCTTGATCCGGGGCGCGACGCGCTCGAGCCGGCCGAGGTCGGGCAGGAAGCCGTTCCCGGCCGCCAGCGGGACCGGCACCGGCAGAGCGCCGGCAAGCCGGGCCTGGTTCGGGTACACCGGGTAGGCCGGGTCGCCGTAGGCGACGCGGTCGCCCGGGCCGCAGGTGCCCCAGATGAGGTGGCCGACGCCCTCCTTGGAGCCGACCAGCATCGTGACCTCGGTCGCGGGGTCGAGCCGGACGCCGAACCGCCGCCGGTACCAGCCGGCGACCGCCTGCCGGGCCGACAGCTTGCCGGCATAGGTCGGGTAGCCGTGGTTCGCGGTGACCTTGAGGGCGCGGGCAAAGGCCCGGAGAATCGGGGCCGGGGTCGGCAGGTCCGGGCTGCCCTCGCCGAGGTCGATGATGTCGCCCCTGGTGCGGGCCTTGAGGTCGTCGAGTTCCTGGAACAGGTAGGGCGGGATCCGGCCCAGCCGGCGGGCCTGGACGTCACTCACAGCTAATTTGTAGCACGGGGCGGCGAAATGTCAAGGCCGGCAATCACAGGGGCATGATTCGGGATATGTATGAAACAATAAGAGTTAGGCGGGGCAGGCGTCGGTTGACAGCGGCCGCGGCCGGTGGAAAATCGGCTGTGGCAAAGGCACTGGTTCTCAACTCGAGCCCGCGCCGGGACCGGGGCGGCACCGGGCAGGTACTCGCACCGATGGTCGCGGGGATGAGGGCGGCCGGGGCGGAGGTCGAACTCGCGTACCCGCACGGGATGGCGGTCGGCTACTGCCGGGGCTGCTACCACTGCTGGACCGCGACGCCGGGCCGGTGCGTCCAGCGCGACGACATGGACGCGCTGCTGCCGCAGGTCGCCGACTCGGACATCCTCGTCCTCGCGACGCCGCTCTACGTTGACGGGATGAACGCGGCGATGAAGGCGGTGCTCGACCGGCTGATACCCGTGCTCCAGCCGTTCATCGTCGAACACGAGGATCACTGCCGGCACGACCTCGTCCCGGGCTGCCGGGCGGGCCGGGTCGCGCTGGTCTCGGTCTGCGGCTTCTCCGAACTCGACAACTTCGAGCCGCTCGTCGCGCACGTCAAGGCCGCGTGCCGGAACCTGCGCCGGGAGTACGCGGGCGCGCTCCTGCGGCCCTATGCCGGTTCGCTCGCCGGGCTGGCGCGGCACGGGCTCGCGGTCGGCGAAGTCCTCGACGCCTGCCGCGAGGCCGGACGCGAGCTGGTCCGCGACGGCAGGATCTCCGAGGCGACCGCGACGAGCGCCGGCCGGGAGCTGGTCAGCCGCCGGCAGCACATCGCCGCGGTGAACCACCACTTCCGGGCGGCAATCAGCCGCAACCGGCCGGCGGGCGCGTAGAACGGAAGAGGCAGGGCGCGGGCCCTGCCTCAGGTTCTTCTGCCGGTCCGGGCTACGGCTTGGCCAGGAACCCGTTGTCAATCGTGCCGTCAACGAAGTTCTCGTTGATGGCCGAGACCGCGTCGTTGATCTGGGACGGGTTGCCGGGGCCGCCGCCGAGGATGGCGTTGGCCTCGTCCAGGACCTCCTGGACCGTCCAGCCGTAGTACGGGCTCGCCAGGTCGGCGACGACGAGGTCCTTCAGGTTGACCGGGTCGGCGCCGAAGTCCGGGTCATAGAGGTCGAACCCGACGCTCAGGCTCAGGGCGGTCACCTGGCCGGCGAGCACCGAGATCGCCTGGTTGCCCGGGTCGACCCAGTCCTGGGTCAGCGCGACGGGCGTGCCGCCGTCGGGCAGGTAGTCGGTCACCGCCTGCGCGTCGGTCAGCGTCAGGGTGTAGTCGCCGCCCATCACGAGGCCGCCCGGGAACGCGCCGGCGAAGTTGGCGTGCAGGTAGGCGCCGGGGTTGCCGCCCTGCGGCACCGCGCCCCAGCCGCCCTGGGTCTGGGTCCGGAACAGGCCTTCCATACCGATTGGTTCCTCGCAGTCCTGGACCTCATACATCAGGTAGGTCGCCCAGTTGCGGCCCGGGAAGTCGGGACCGTAGCCCCAGCCGGTCTCGGTCTGGATGACCTCACCGTACTCGTCGAGCAGGGCCATACTCGCGTGCGCCGCGATGTAGAGCTCCTGACCCGGCTCCCAGTCACCGAGCGGGATCGTGTAGGTGTAGGTCGTCACCGCCGGGTCGTGGACCTCCTTGTAGGGGAACAGGCCCGGAACCGGGTTGCCGTTCTTCTGCGGAATGCCGGCGAGCGAGGTCGCCACCGCGACGTGAGTCTCGGTGATTACCCAGTCGCCGGATGAGTTGAACTGGACGTAGAGATTGGTCGCGTCGTTCCAGACCGTGACGTTACCGGCGTTGATGTGCTGGCCGGCATAGAGGATGACCTCCTGCGGCGTGCCGCATTCGGCCGGGTCGACGTTCAGTACGACGTCGCCGTCGGACCAGGCACGGTCGCAACCGGTCAGGAACAGTCCGGCGACCAGAATCAGGGCAGGAACAAGAACCAGCATAGAGCGCTTCACTTCAAACCTCCGGTTAAGCCGGCGCGCCCGTTCGGGACCTCAGCGCCGGCACCGTGGAGAAGCGGCACCAGCGGTCACCACCCGTGGCGGCCGAATCCAGGTTGTCAAAATCCGGGGGACTGCTCTTCCGGGAGTAGTTCCCCGGTCTCCGCGTGCGGGCTTTAGACACGGCCCGGTTCCGGAGGATTCGGGCGGCTTGACCGCGCGGCCGTTCCCGGCTAAATTCTCGGTTGAGGGCCCGTAGCTCAGATGGTTAGAGCAGCTGACTCATAATCAGTAGGTCGTCCGTTCGATCCGGACCGGGCCCACTCCTCGCGTGACACGCCGGTCATTTCGACCGACGGCCGCCGCCCGCCCGGTCATTTCGACCGGAGGGCCGCAGGCCCGGAGTGGAGAAATCCCTCTTCGGTTCTCCCGGCGAACCCAACCCGAACCAAGGGATTCCTCCAATCGGCGGCCTCGCCGCCTCCGTCGGAATGACGGGGAGTAGCGGTCCGTACCTCGCCCGGCAGGCAAGACCGCCCGCCTGTCATTTCGACCGAGCCCGAAGGGCGAGTGGAGAAATCCCTTTCCGGCCCGTGCGGGCCGTGGTTCAGGGTTCAAAGTTCAGGGTTCACCGTTTGGCGCTCAGTCCTTTGTAGGAGCGACATCCCTGTCGCGATTCGGGGACGCGTCGCGGGTGGGAAAGGCGAACATCGCGGCTTGGAAGCCGCTCCTACATCCCGGCGACTCCTGGTTCCGCGCTCAGTTCTCTGTAGGAGCGACATCCCTGTCGCGATATCCGCCCGGCCCCGATGCTGAAGCCGTCCCGGCGGACCGCACCTCCGGCCCTCACCCTCCCTCTCCCAATGGGAGAGGGGCAGGAGGTGAGGGGGCGAAGCCTGTCAGCACCCTCGGGCCAAGTCCCTCCCAGGGCTGGTCGGGCAGGAGCCGCTCGCCAGCCCCCTTTTCGGGCCTCAAAACGTAAGTCACACACCGGCCGAGCTTTGACGGCAGGGGGGGATATCCCCGGGGATATCCCCGGGGATATCCCCGGGACGGTCCCGGGGACCGCCCCGGGGATGGTCCCGGGGACCGCCCCGGGAGCCGCCCCGGGGACCGCCCCGGGAGCCGCCCCGGGGGCCGTCCCGGGGGCCGTCCCGGGAGCCGCTCCGGGAGCCGTCCCGGGAGCCGCTCCGGGGGCCGCTCCGGGAGCCGCTCCGGGGGCCGCCCCGGGGACCGCTCCGGGGACCGCTCCGGGGATGCGGTGGGGGATAGGGGTGTCGTCCGGCTTTTCCGGTAAGTCCGAGGCAGGCAGGAGCGCTCCGGGGGGTATACCCGGGGATATCCCCGGGACGGTTCCGGGGGCCGTCCCGGGGACCGTCCGGGAGGCCGCTCCCGGGGCCGCTAGGGGAACCGCTCCTGGGGATATCGGGGGGACGGCTCCCGGGACGGCCCCGGGAACCGTCCCCCCGATATCCCCAGGAGCGGCTCCCCGGACGGCCCCGGGAGCGGCCTCCGGTCTCTTGGTGGGTGAGCTCACCCTCGGCGAGCCGTGTGGAGGGCATGCGCA
>JAWOHE010000005.1:0-20597 GCA_046485285.1 bacterium | reverse complement strand
GCGGCGGACCAGCGTGATCCGGGTGTTTCCGAACGAAGCGTCCTGCTTGCGACTGGTTACCGCCCACGCGATGGAGCAGTCGGCCGAGTGGGCCGGTCAGCCCCAGTACCTCGATATGAGTCAGTGCGAAGACGAATCGTGAAGACAGACAGCGGCACGGCTCATTTTGCAGACAATTCGGCACTTGACCGAGGGGGGAAATTCGGATAGGGGTTAAGCAACATGACTACCAGCGGCTTAGGATGCAGGCGCGAGTTGTACCGCGAATCCCATAAGGGATTATTGCCTTGTGGGAAATCGGGCTGTGGCGAGGGGGAACACGGTGACAGAATAGCAGTTACTCCGCGCCTTTGCGCCCAGGCCGATGCGGCTGAGGGTTGGGTTGGCGGGCCAGGCCCGGGGCGAGGGTGCTATTCGGCCGGTTTGTCGCCGGAGACCGCGCGCTCGAGTACCCGTTTTGCCTTCTCTTCCGCCCCGGTGCGGCCTGTGGACCAGCGCGCCATTACCGTGCAGGCGGTGAGGTCGCCGGTGACGTTTACCGCGGTACGGCACATGTCGAGTATTCGGTCCACGCCGATAATCAGCGCCACGCCTTCGGGCGGGATCCCGACTCCGCTGAGCACCGTGGCCAGAATGATGATACCGACACCCGGGGTCGCCGGGGTGCCGATTGAGGCGCCGACCACCGTCACGACGACGAGGATGAGCTGGAGCGGGCTGATGTTGACGTTGAAGACCTGGGCGAGGAAGACCGTTGCCGCCCCCTGGTAGAGGGCGGTTCCGTCCATGTTGATGGTTGCGCCCAGCGGGACGATGAACCGGGCGACCGAGGCCGGTACCCCGAGCTTCTCTTCCGCGGTCTCCATTGAGAGCGGCATCACCGCGGCCGAGCTGGCGGTGGAGAAGGCGAGGAGTTGTACTTCCCGGACGCTGCGCAGGAACTTGCGTGGTGAGTACCGGGAGACGAACACCAGGATGAGCATATAGAGCCCGACCAGCAGCAGCAGTCCGAGCAGTACCGTCACGATGTACACACCCAGCCCGGCGAGGACGTCGAACCCGAGCTGGGCCGTGACGTTGGCCAGCAGTCCGAACACCGCCAGTGGCGCAATCAGCATTGCCCACTTGACTACCCGGATGCAGACGTCCTGGAGTGTGGTCAGCGGCAGCATCAGGAAGCGGGACCGGTTTGCGGGCAATGCCGCGAGCGCAACCCCGAAGATGAGGGCGAACAGGACGACCTGGAGCATCTGGCCCGAGGTCATCGCCTTGAGCGGGTTCTGGGGCAGGACACCGACAATCCGCCCGGGGATGTCGCCGATGCCGACTTCACCGAGTTCCTCGTCCGTGTCAACTTCGACCGTCTCGACCGTCGAGTCGAGCAGTTGCGTGCCGTCAATCATCCGGCCGGGCCGGATGATGGTCGCCATCCCGATCCCGAGCGCAATCGCCAGCGTCGTCGTGACCAGGAAGTAGGCGACGATGCGGGGGCCGACCCGCTTCAGTTGTTCCAGGTCCTCGTTACCGGCGATGCCGATGATTATTGACGCGAATACGAGCGGGATTACTATCATCTGGATCAGCGCCAGGAAAAGTTGGCCGGGCAGTGCCAGCCAGGCGCCGACGACCCGGGCGATGCCGGGCGGGACGATGCCCACCCCGGGTCCGATGATGAGGCCGGTGACGAGCCCGAGCACCATCCCGATTACTATCTTGACCCAGAGCCGGCTCCGAACCAGGCCCCACAGGTGCGCGGTCAGTCGGTGAACCGGGTTGCGCCCGTCGGTTTCGTTGTTCATCTTCGCCCGTGGATGCAGCGCGGTCGAAGCAGGGCGTCTAGGTCCGGGATGTCGGCGATGTAGCCGCCGTCTTCGTCGCTGTAGAAGATGTTGATGTGATAGTCAGTCAAGGTCTCCACCATTGAAGGACGCGAATCTCCGCCGCTTCATCTCGGGGGATTATCCCGGCTCAACTCCGGGGAGTCAAGAGCCGGATGTCCCGGGCCGGGGCGGAAGCCCACCGTGGTGCGGGTCAGCCCCGGGCCGGGGTGCTGGGGCGGAGTTGGATAGCGGCGACGCCGACACTCTCGGGCGCTGACCCTCGCGCCCCGGCCGCGGTCTCGACTCGGCCCGGTCGCTCAGGCCGGTGAGCTGTCGGCCGGGTCCTACTGAACGAACCGGTCCGGGGCCCGCTCCCAGTCCGCCACACCGCCCGGGACCGCGAAGAACAGCGGGTGCGGCCGCGGCCGCCGGGTCGGCGAGAGCCACGCGTGCCACTCCGGACTGCGCAGGCGGAGCTTCCGCCGCAGGTGCTCGAGTTCGAACGCCAACTGGCCGCGGCTGACCGCTATCCGCGCGACCCGGCCGGGCCGGACGAACAGCCCCGGGTCGTACGCGTACCCGCGCGCCCGCGCCTCTTTGAAGATGCCGGCCAGGTAGCCCGCGATCGCCCGTTGCGGGGCCGGGTGCGCCTTGAACCTGTCAAGCTGGGGATGGTTCCGGTAGCCCCGGGTCCGGCCGGCGAGCACCGCCTGGGCCAGCAGGGCCTCCCGCCAGCTCGCGACGAGCCCGACCCGGTCGAGATACTCGGGGTGAATGCTCCACAGCCGCATCACTCAGCCCTTCCTTCCTGCCCCTTCCTTCCTTTCCCCTCCGTCCTCCCCCTTCCGTCCCTGGTCCGCAATCGCCAATCGAAAATCGTCAATCGACAATTCCGCTAGTCCGTCTTCCTGCCCTTGCCCGAGTCGCTGATGAACTGCAGTTCCTCCGGGTAGGGCCGGAAGAACGTCTGGTCCGCGAGGTACTCCTCGTCGAACCGGGCGACCCAGGCCCGGATGATGCTCTGGGGCGCGCTCAGCGGCACCCGGCCCGCGCGGTAACTCTCGAGCGTCGCAAGGAAGAACTTCTTTTCGGTCGGGCTGACCCGGTCCTTGAAGTACCCGAGCCCGTGCATCAGCACGTTGATGGCCGAGGTGTAGCGCGGCTGGCGCGCGAACGCCTCGGGCAGTTTCGCGCCGTAGGCCGCGAATACCTCCCCGACCGGCCGCTTGTCGAGGTTGGCAACGATGCGGCCCAGCTCCCGCATCTTCGTCTGGTTGTAGGCCATCAGCAACAGCTTGTTCGCCGCCTGGAACTTGACCAGCCCGGCCATCGTCGGCCGTGCGGCCAGCTCGCGCCACCGGGCCGAGATATAGACCCGGGTCAGGAAATGCTCCCGGATGGCGAAGTTGGTCAGCCGGCCCTCGTCCTCGACCGCCGCGTCCGGGAAGCGCGCCAGCACCGCCGCCCCGAAGAACCCGGCAATCCGCGTCGGCAGGGCCTGGCCGCTTTCGTCCTTGAACAGCTTGACGTCGAAAAGCCCGCAGCTCGGACTGCGGCTCTTGAGCACGAATCCGTCGACCGGCCCGAGGCGGTCGAGGAAGTCCCGGGCGTAGCCGCGCATCTCCTCGGAGACGTCGCGGCCGGTCGCGGGCTGGACCAGCCGCAGTGCGGGCTCTGGCCCTGCGGGCCGAACATCGCCCTGCCGGATAATCCTTATCGGCTCGCGCGGCACGCCCAGCCCGATGTCTTTCTCCGGGCAGGGCGTCACGCAGTCGAAGAACCGCCGGAACTGCTCGACCGCTTCCGAAGCGATGATCTGGCCGTTGTACCGGCATGCCTCGAAACCCAGGCACCGGCTGAACACGACTCTCGGAACTGGAAAACCTTCCACTACGCCCCCTTTCGATTCAACAGCATAATCGCACCGTTGAGCACCGCCGCGAAGCTGACCCAGCCGATGTAAGGCACCATCAGCCAGCCCGCCGCCGGGCTCACCCGGAAGAACAGCACCATCGTGACCAGGATTGCGGCCCAGAGCGCGACGATTTCGACGAAGCCGGCGAGCGGCGAGCGTGCGGCGAAGAACAGGAACGACCAGAGCACGTTGAGGAACATCTGGACCACGAACAGCGCCAGCGCCGGTTTCACGCCCGGCGCGGCAAGGCCGCGGCTCCAGACGAGGTATGCGGCGAGCCCCATCAGGATGTAGAGCACGGTCCAGGCCGGCCCGAAGAGCCAGCCCGGCGGGTTGAACGGCGGCTTGTTGAGCGTCGCGTACCAGCCCGTTATCGCCGGCCGCGTGGCCAGCGAGCCCAGCGCCCCGGCCAGCAGCGGCACCGCGAAGCTGACGAGCACCCGGACAGCGTTGTTGTTCATTGTCGGCCTCCTTGCGTTCGATCCAGCGGGCCTTTTCGACACCGTTTGGTTCCGGCCATCAGCGACCTCATTCTAGCGGCCGGCGCGGGGATGTCACTACCGCTTCACCAGCGCACCCTGCCGGGCAGCCTGCGTCCCTTCCATTGCGCGCGGCCGGTCAGCGCCTGGGCGACCGACCTGACCGCGATGCCGAAGGCCAGCGCGGTCACGGCCGGGTAGGCGAGGGTCACGTACCAGGGAAACCGGAACTTCGCGTTTGACACTCCCCAGAGCGCCAGCGCCGAAGCGACCGCGGCCAGCGCCAGCCCGACCGACAGCGCCGGCGTCGCCGCGCCCCCGGCCCACCGCCCGAGCACGACCAGCGGCTGGAACGTCACCACCCCGAGCCAGAGCCAGACGAACAGGAAGGGTGCCAGCCGGTAGCCGAACGCGCCGAACAGGTTCTTGCTGAAGCCGTCGAACACCTCGCGGCTCGTCCGGTACATCCGGCACCGGACAAGGTCCTGGGCGTCGCAGAGCCGCCAGCGCAGGCCGAGCCCGGCCGCGCGCCGGGCCAGCGCGATGTCGTCGACCACGCTCGCCCGCACCGCCGCGTGGCCGCCGACCCGGCCGTAGGCCGCGCGGGTGAAGGCGAGGAACTGGCCGTTGGCCGCGCTGAAGGCCGGCCGCCGCCACCGGTAGGCCAGGCCCAGCGGCAGGAAGGCCAGTATCGCCCAGGGCACGACCGGCACGACCAGCTTCTCGGCCCAGCCGACCGTTTCCTCGCGCGGCACCGCGCTCAGGAGGTCGAGTCGGCCGGCCTCGAACGCCGCGACCAGCGCGGACAGGGTCCCGGGGGCGTGGCGCGTGTCGGCATCGGTGAACAGCAGGAGCTCGCCGGTCGCCGCCCGCGCGAGCTGGTCGCAGGCCCATTGCTTGCCGAGCCAGCCGGCGGGCAACTCCGTGCCGGTGATGACCCGCAACACGGCCAGCTCAGACTGCAGGCGGGCCAGCAGGGCCGGGGTCTCGTCGGTCGAGCGGTCGTCGAGGACAATGACCTCGAAATCCGGGTAATCCTGCGCCGCGAGCGAGCGCACCAGCGCTTCGATGTTCGCCGCCTCGTCCCGAGCCGGCACCAGCACCGAGACCCGCGGCGTTCGCGTCAGGCGCTTACGAACCAGCGGCGCGAGGTGCCGCAGGTTCGACAAGGCGATGCCGACGAGCACCAGCAGGAACGCGACGACCCCGAACTGCTGTTCCAGCCAGAGCAGGCTCAGCACCGGCGGCGTCTCCTCAGCCGCGGCGGCCGGCGCAGTTCCCGCCGGTGCTTGAACGCCAGCACTGCCGCGCTCCCGGCCCAGACCGCAAGCAGCGCCGGGTCCGCGCCCCGGGCAAGCCACCAGCCGCCCAGCGCGAGCTGGGCGAACACCACATTCCAGCTGTCCACTGCCTGCGCCAGCCACGCCAGCCCGAGCAGCACGCTCAGCACCGTCGGACCTTCCCAGAGTGTCAGCCCGCACCATGCGCCGAATGTCACCGCCACCGCCTTGCCGCCCCGGAAGCGGGCGAAGAGCGGGAAGGCGTGGCCGAGCACCGGGGCCAGCGCCACCGGAATCAGCCACCAGCCGTCCACCCCGAGCGACCAACGCGCCAGCCCGACCGGCAGCGCGCCCTTCAGGAAGTCAAGCAGCAGCGCGGCGGTGCCGACAACCGGACCGGCCGCCTTGAACGCGTTGACCGCGCCCGGGTTGCGGTCGCCGACCGAACGAACGTCGCGCCGGCGCAGGCGCGCGAGCAGAACCGCGAACAGCACGCTGCCGAGCAGGTACCCGGCCGGGGTGAGGATGACCGCGACCAGCCAGGGCGCCATCGGCTACTCAAAGAGCGAGTCGGGCAGGCCGGTGTTGAACCGGTACCCGCCGAACCGGTCCTCGATGCTGATGTGCCGCTCGGCCAGCGTGACGATGAGCCGCACCAGCACCCGCATCTCGAGATCGAACCGCGCCGGCAGGGTCCGGTTGCCGGCCTGTTCGTAGGCCAGGGTCATCTCCATCTCCGGGACCACGAATGGCAGGCGGTCCGGCCGGAACTCCAGCCGGAGAATGTCGCAGGTGGAATCCGCGCTCAGCCAGCCCCGGCCGACGATGTGCCGGCCGGTCGAACGCGCCGGGCGGAACTCGACCCGCCAGGCCCGCCGGCCGTCGAGCAGGGTATCGCCGGCAAGCTCATAGCGGTACTCGCCCGCGGTCTCACGCCGGAACGGCATCCGGGTCCGGTCCTGCGCAAGCCCCCTCGCCCGGAGCTCGCGCAGCTTCCGCTCCCGCTCCCGGCCCGCGAGCACCCTGCCGTCCGCGGTCACCTCGAGGAACTCCACGACCTGGCGGCCGCCCCGGACGTACACCCGGCGCAGGCAGGTTTCGACCGACCGGACCCGGCCGTCCGCCTCCCGCTCCTCGTAGCGGTACTCAGCGAGGAACTGCGCGTCGCGCACCTCGCGGTCGAGCTCCGCCTCACGCCGGTGCGCCCCGGCCATCACTTCCTCGATTGCCAGGGAGGACGCGGCAAGCAGCAGCAGCAGCGGGACGAGACTCACCGGATAAGGGAACCGCCAAGAAGCCCGCCTGTCAAGGTCGTTTCCGGGCTTGCCAGAACGCCTTATTGTGTGTATAACTTCAATTGTCGGTGCCGACCGGCTCGGGCCGGGGGTGCCGGAAGTGCCGCGCCCGGGGCGGCGGAAATCAGGAGGAACGATGCGCAGACTGTTGGTCCTGGTGCTGGCGGCCGGCCTGGCGGCCCAGGCCGCGGCGTGGACCGGGCTTTCCGGCGGGCGCGGGATGTTCCGCGTCCAGGACGCCCGGTCGGAAGGCTACTGGAACGGTTCGCTGATGCTCCACGGGCTGGCCCGCTGGGGAGACTACAATACGGTCCCCGAGGCCTGGCGGGTCGGGATGACGCCGTCGATGAGCGTCTACACGAACGACCTCTTCGCCTCGGTCGCCCTCTCGCCCTGCGACTGGTTCGAGCTCTACTGCTGGCACGGCGGCGTGCGCGAGTACACCTCACCGCACCCGGATTCGACCGCCGCGCAGCTCGCCTGGCTCAAGGGCTACCAGAACTTCTGGGACTGGCACAACATCGTGCCCGGGGCGAAGCTGTCGATCCCGGTCATCCCGGTCCTCAAGCTCGGCGCGACCGGCGCCTGGAGCCTGCCCCGCGGCGACGACTTCTTCCGCCGGACGGGTTGGCGCTGGGGCCGCTTCGGCATGCCCTGGCTCAACGGCCCTTCGTGGAGCGGCCTCCTGACCCTCGACTTCCAGGACCTCGCGGCCTGGACCCCGGCCCTGCACCTCAACTACGGGCAGGCCTACGACAGCTACACGCCGCGCGACGGCGGTGAAATCAAGACCACGCTGACGACCTGGTCCGCCGCTCTCGAGTACCAGGTCGACCGGCTCGACATCTTCGCCGAGTTCGTGTCCGAGCAGGAGGGCTCGGCCTCGCCGCTCGACAAGTCGGGCAGGATCTTCGTCACGCCCGGCATCAAGCTCGGCTTCCTCCATCCGTTCTACCTCGAGGCCGGCGCCTCGATCGGCCTGTCCGACCCGACGCCCGACCTCGAGCTCATCGCCGGGCTGGGCCTGTCCGGCCGGCTGTTCACTCCGCGCCGGGTCACGACCGGCACGATTGCCGGCAGGGTAACCGACGCCGAGACCGGCGCCCCGCTCGCCGCCGACATCAGCTTCCCGGGCACCAGCATCGCGCCGCTCGGGGCCGATGCCGACAAAGGCACCTTCGCGGCCCGTGACGTCCCCGCCGGGCACGTGATGCTCCAGGCCGAGGCCGCCGGCTACCTGCCGGGTGAGGAGTGGGTCGAGGTCGTCGCCGGCCAGACCGTCCAGGTCGAGCTCGCGCTCCGGCCCGAGCCGGCGAACACCGGCTCGGTTGCCGGCAGCATCACCGACGCGGCGACCGGCCAGCCGGTTTCCGCGCGCGTCGAGTTCCCGGGCTCGCGGCTCGCCGGGCTGGACGCGGCCGATGGCGAGTTCGCGGTCGCTGACGTGCCCGCCGGCAAGTTCTGGATCCAGGTCGTCGCCGACGGCTACCTGACCGCCACCAGCACCGTGACGGTCGTGGCCGGCGAGGAAGCCCGGGCCGACTTCGCGCTCGTCAGGAAGGGCGTGACGATCCCGCTCAAGGTCTTCTTCGACTTCGACCGCTCGACGCTCAAGCCCGAGTCCCAGCCGGCGCTCGAAGGCGCGGCGAAGATAATGCGCGAGAACGCCGGGATCCGCGTCGAGATCCAGGGCCACACCGACAACATCGGCGGCGCGGACTACAACCGGCTGCTGTCGCAGCGCCGGGCGCAGGCGGTGGTCGACTACCTCGTCGACAAGCTGGGAATCGAGCGCGGCCGGCTCAGCGCGCGGGGCTTCGGACCCGACCAGCCGATTGCCACGAACGCGACCGCGGAAGGTCAGGCCCAGAACCGCCGGGCCGAGTTCATCGTCCTCGACTGACAACCGGTCTTGCTGTGAGGGCGGGCGCACTGCGCCCGCCCTTGCCTTGCCGGCGCAGGTCAGAGCCGGATCGCACCCGGCCAGGGCCGGGCGAGGCAGGCCGACCACACCCGGCTGACGTAGTTCAGCGCGAAGTGGTTCTGCGCCAGGTGAACCCAGTGCGCGCCCCGGTCGTTGAGCGCGAGCCGGTCGCCTTCCCGGCGCACCAGCCCGAGCAGGCCGAGCAGGCGTACAAGCTCGACGAGCGGCCGTGACAGGCCGGCACGCGCCGGCACCTCGGCTTCGTACAGCCGCCAGTAGAACCAGAAGAGCTCGCGCATCCGGTCGGTGACCTCCATCCGCAGGGCGGTCGGCAGGCCCGCGCGCGCGGCCCGGGTGTACTCGCCCAGCGGGAAGGTGTTGAAACTGAACGAGTGCCCGTCGTAGCTCACCGCCCCGGGCCCGAAGCCGAGGTAGTAGTCGCGGGTGACCGAGGAGTAGGCCGCGGAACCCGGCCGGATGAATCCCCAGACCGACGACCGCCGGTAGCCGCTCTCGCGGAGGAATCCCGAGAGCCGGTAGTACATCCGGCGGCGGGTGGCGCCGGGCGGCATCCTGAGCCGGCGCAGGCGCTTGAACCGGCCGACGGTGGAGTACGGGAAGGTGAACAGCGGGTAGCAGGTCACCTGGCCGGCGCCGAGCGCGACCGCGGCCGCGAGGTCGGCAACCAGCTCATCCTCGGTCTGCCCGGGCAGGGCGAAGATCAGGTCGAGGTTGACGACCCGGAACCCGGCCGAGACCAGCAATTCCGCCGCCCGCGCCGCTTCCACGCCGCCGTGGCTGCGGCCGATGGTCGCGAGGTGCCGGTCGTTGAAGCTCTGCACGCCGAGACTGACGTAGTCCACGCCGAGCGACCGGAGCTCGCCGATGCGGGATGCGGTGACGTCGCCCGGGCCGGTCTCGATCGCCACCGGGCCGTCGAGCTCGAAGAGCCGGCGCATCTCGTCGAGTACCCCGGCAAGCCCGGCCGCGATCAGCGTCGGCGTCCCGCCGCCGATGTAGAGCGATGAGAACCGGCGCCGGCCGACCTTCTCCCGGTACCGGCCCATCTCGGCCTTGAGCGCCGCGACGAACCCCGGGACCAGCGCCGGGTCCCACGGCACGGTGTTGTAGGGGCAGTACGGGCAGGCGTTGCGGCAGAACGGCACGTGGATGTAGAGCCCGCAGTCGTCACCGGGGTCGAACCGCGGCTGCCAGTCGCGGCAGGGCCGGAAGACGTACTCGTCGCCCGGCGCGGACAGCGCCCGGCGGACGAGCCCGGTCACCACCGCCGCGGCCTAGAGCCTGAACCCTAGCCCGGCAAGCCCGTGCAGGGCCGCGTTCGGGACCGTCGCCCGGCCGCCGGCCACCGGCACCTCGGCCCAGGCCGCGGTTGCCTTGCCCTCGATGACCAGCTCGACGACGCGGCCGAGCCGCCAGCGCCGGCCGGCCCCGAACTGGAAACCCGCGCCGCCGACATACCAGCCGGTGCCGAGGATGCCCCGGGTCTCGTCCAGCACCCGGCCGCGCACGGTGTTCTCCGGGTGGACGAGCATCGGCCCGGCGCCGAATCGGAGCTCGAGCGGCCCGGCCGGCCAGCTCCGGTTCAGGCACAGGTAGTTGTAGCCGTGCGTCACCCGGAACCTCCCGACCTCGGGCGGCCGGTCATCGAGGTAGAGCTTGTGATGGACGAGTTCGAACTCCCAGCGCGCGTCCTGCCCGCGCCCGAGCCGCAGGCCATAGTAGGGGACCTCGGCCAGCGGCCGGGTATTGTAGCGCGCGTCAATCCACAGTGGCTCTTCGCCCGCCTGCTCGATGACGAGCGGCGTGGCCGCGTTCCAAGCCGCGCCGCCGGCGACGTCGAACCGCCAGCCCGGCCCGGCCGCCGCCGCGCCGAGCGCGGCCGCGAGCACGAGCGCCTTCAGGCTCCGCCCCGCACGCCGGCTACTCGGACGGGTCGTTGAGGACGCCCGCGAACAGGAGCGCGCCGCTGCGGTCGTCGCGGATGGCGTAGAGGAACGGCCGGTCGCAGACCATCCGGAATCTCTCCTCCTCGACCGGCATCGCGGTCAGCGTCAGCGTCACCGAGGTCGCCGCGGCCGCCTCGGTGCCCTCCTCGCTGACCTCGACAAAGCTCTTGTGCATCACCTCGCTGATGAAGAACGGCATGTCGATTTCCGCCCCGAGCATCCCGTGGAAGTCGGCGCGCGCCGGGTCGAACGCGATGTCCATCCCGACCCGCTTGAGCGCGTCGTTGAGCTTCTTCGCGTACTCGAGCCGGAACCGCGGCAGGACGACCTCGCCCCTGCGCATCCGCAGCTCACCGGCCCAGCGCGCGAACTCGCCGGGCGCGAGCCGGGCGGCGAGCCCGGCCGGCGGCCCTTCGGGCAGGAGCACGTACATCGCGATGTCGCCCGCGCCGTAGCCGAGCCGGACCGCCTGGAAGCCGTCGCCCTCCCGGTAGCGGAACTCGGCGCTCCGGGCCATCATCGGCCAGGGTTTCTTCGCGCCGCCGGCAGCGGCGAACTCGCGCTCGCGCGTGAACTCGGGGTCGAACGCGTCGGTCCAGGCCCCCTTGAAGTAGACCGCGTTGAGCAGCACCAGCACGTCCTCGGGCTGGAGCCGGCCGATGATATCCGGTATCCTCCCCCGGGTCCGGTCGCTGACCCAGTCGTTTATCGTCCTGACCGCTTCGGGCGAGCCGAAGTCGAGCTCGGCCGCCCGCGCCCCGTAGTAGTCGGCATTGGTCTTGACGAACTCCTCGGCCAGCGGGATGCCACGGCGCGACCAGAGGGAGTTCGCGATGTCGAGCGTCACCTTATCGTCGCCGGTCGCGAACGCCGCGAGCAGGGCGGCGCTGGCGCGGTTGACCTCGGCCGGGTCGAGCCCGCCGAGCCCGAGCGCCTCCGCCATCGCCGCGCGCGTCTCGCCCCGGGCGCCGTTCCAGGCCATCGCCAGCGCCAGCGCGATGCTCGGCGGCGAGATGAACAGGTTCGCGCCCGGCGCCTCGGCCACCAGCTCCTCGAACAGCCGGAGGCCGAACCGGTTGCCGACCTCGACGACCTTTGCCATCTCGACCGGCCCGGCCGCCGGCCGGTCTTCGACTTCGGGCTTCCGGGCGCCGCCGGCGCAGTTCGCGACCAACGCGGCGGCAAGCAGGCAGGTGGCGCTACGAATCATCGTGTCCTCCGTTTCGGGATGTACCCGGAGAAGTTAGCGGCTGTGCCGCCGCTGTCAAAGCCGTCCCGGTCGCGGAGGTCAGGAGGAGAGTCGGCCGCGCGACCGGGACGGCGTCAGCGTATCGCCTCGACCGTGTCGCGCTCCGGGTCGTAGTTGACCAGCGCGACGGTCGGCCGCGAGAACGCCAGCGGGACAAAGCTGAACGCGGTCAGCACGAACGCCCCGGCGATGACCGCCCGCAGCGGGATGACTTCGGCCAGCCCGCCGCCCAGCGCGAAGGCGAGCGGCATCAGCCCGCCCGCGACGGTCCCGATCAGGCTGAACACCTTGCCCCGGAGTTCGCCCGGGACCGCGGCCTGGATCGACGCATTCAGGAACGAGTTCAGCACCGCGTTCGCAATCCCGCCGACTGCCGCCAGCGCGAGCATCGCCGGGAAGAACAGCCACGCGGGGATCGCCGCGACGGCGAGCATCGAGACGACGCCGCACGGGTAGAAGACCCCGAACCGCCGCCCGGGCGGCACCTGAATCACCGACATCGCCAGGAACCCGAGGAACAGCCCGCCGGTGAACGCCGCCGCGAACAGGCCGTAGCGCGCCGGCCCGAGCCATTCCGACTGCTGGAACAGCGGCAGGAACAGCATGAAACCCATCCCGGCGAAGAAGTTCAGCACCGCGAAGACCGCTATCGACCACCGGATACCCCGGTAGCGCCAGACGAACCCGAGCCCGTCGCGCAGGTCGTCGAAGAACCGGAACTCGACGCGCCCGTGCCGCACCCGCGGCACCCGGATGAACGCCTCGGTCAGCGCCGAGACCAGGTACGAGACGCCGTTGGCCAGGAACATCAGCGGTGCGCCCAGCGCCGCGAACAGGAAGCCGCCCGCCGAGTTCCCGACGATGCCCGAGCCGGTGCCGATGAGCGCGAACGCCGAGTTGGCCTTGACCAGCAGCTTCGGCGGCACGATATCCGGCAGCGCCGAGCTCACCGCCGGGCTGAAGAACGCGCCGGCGACCGACAGCAGCACGCCGGCGACGAACACCATCCAGACCTCGAGCGCGCCCGCCCACGCCGCCGCCGCCACGCCGACGACCAGGACGCCGCGCGCCGCGTCCATCACCACGATCAGCCGCTTGCGGTCGCTGCGGTCGACCCAGACACCGGCGAATGGCGAAATCAGCACCCGCGGCAGTGTCGACACCGCCATCAGCGTCCCCATCAGCGCGGTCGAGCCGGTCCGCTCGAGCACCCAGAAGCCCAGCGCGATTGCGTAGACCTGGTCCCCGATCGCGCTGACCAACTGGCCCTGCCAGAGCAGCAGGAAGTTGCTGTTCCAGAGTCTCGGCTTCGGTGCCGCCGGGACCGCGGCCGCCGCCTCAACCGCCGCCGCCGCCTCAGCCATCAGAACTGGAACAGGTAGCGTAGCTTCACCGCCGCGACCCGGCTGGCCAGCTCAAGTCCCCCGCCCCGGTCCTCCGACAGGTCGTTCAGCGCGACGTACAGCCAGCTCTTGGGCCGGAAGTTCCAGCTGAACAGGAACCCGACCCGGTTGCCCGCGAACCGCGTCGAGTCGAAGCTCGCCCCCGGCGTCAGGAACACCATCTCGCTGTAGACGTTGAACGCAATCGTCGAGTTGATGCGGAAGTCGGCCTTCGGCCTGAGCACCGACGTCACGCCGGCAACCCGTCCCTCAGGATCGCACTCCCACCAGTTGTTGCCCGACATCATTAGCGCGACCCGGCCGAACAGGTAGTAGGTGAATGTCGCCCAGTCGGAGTAGTTCGCCGCTAGCCAGCCCCGGCTGTAGTTCCAGCCGTAGTTGCCGTTGACCCCGACATTGAGGTTGTGGACGAGGCTGTTGCCCCAGTACGACAGGCTGGCGCGCCGGCCGAAGTACCCGGTATCGGCCTCGTGGCTCTTCCCGGCGCCGGCGTCGAACTCCAGCCCCCAGTCCCGGAAGCCGAGCCCTGAATATGCCGAGGCGCCGAGCGAGAGCTCGTCGCTTCCCGGCTGCTCGATGGCGTACGCGCCGGGCACGAGCGTGAAGCGCCGGAAGTACCGCCCCCGGCCGCGCACGACCGGCCCGGCGCCGGCGCTGAACTGTTTCTGCCCGGCCCAGGGCACGTAGCCGATGTTCTCGACCGAGAACGAGTCGCTGATGACCTGCAGGTTGCCGAATGCGTAGATGCTGCCGGATTGCCCGGCGTAGCCCGAGTTGAGTGCCCAGCCCGGCGTACCGGTGCGGTCGCTGAACGCCGCCTGGATCGCGGCGCGGTGCGCCCCGGCCTGGAAGCCCCAGTCTGAACCCAACACCCAGTTGTAGTCGTCGGCGCCCGAAGCCGTGCCCGCGAGCTGCAGCCCGAGCCTGGTGTTGTCGGGCAGGCCGGTCCGGCCCGACAGCACCGCGAACCCGCGCCCGGGCTCGAGCACGCCGCCCGCGCCGTCACCGACCTCGTCGGTGTAGGCGCCGAGCGCGCCGAAGCCCTGGTCGCGCGAGCGCGTCGTCAGTTTCAGCCCCGCAATGATCGGCACCGGCTCGCCCGCCACCGGCCTGCCGATCCGCCGCGAGTAGAACAGCCGCATCGGCGCGAACGGACCGTCGCCCAGCCCGGACAGCCTGAACAGCTCGCTGCCCTCGACGAAGAAGGGCCTTTGCTCACCCAGGAACACCGGGTAGCGCGAGATGTTGAAGGAATACGGGTCCGACTCGATCTGGGCGAAGTCGGGCAGGACCGTGCCGTTGAGCGTCGTCCGGGGCGACGGGTCCCACTTGAGGTTCAGGCTCGCCGATGGCTTGACCCGGCCGAACTCGTCCGGCTCCTCCTGGTCGTAGCGGACGTAGCCCTCCGGGAACAACTCGAAGTGGTAGCCTGTCGCCCGGGGCGCGACGCCCTCGAGCCGGGCGAAGTTCGACACCTGGTAGCCGCCCTCCGCCTCGCGCACCTCGATGACGTGGCCGTGCTCCCGTTCGCGGCAGATGAACCGCTCAACATCAAAACCCCAGGCGGACGCCTCGGCGTTGTAGCGAATCGACTTGAACGGCACCGCGAACTCCGCCTCGAGCCGGTCCGGGTAGAGCCGCACCGCACCGTACCAGACGCCCTCCCACGACCAGTCCCAGTTCGCGCCGTTGTCGAGCACGAGCCCGCTGCGCAACAGCCCGCTGCCGTAGAGCTTGAAGAAGTAGCCCATTGACTTCGAGTCCATCGGGTCGATCAGCAACGTGATCTCGTCCTCCATCCCATAGAGCTGGCCGACCGGCGGCGCCTTCCGCGCCCAGCCGCGGACCGCGACGTACAGGTTGCCGTCGTCCTGCAGGACGTACACCTCGGTCGATTCAGTCGGCTCCGCGCCCTCCTGGGGCTGGGACTGGATGAACCGGTCGACCGTGTCGGCCGCGAACCAGGCTTCCTCGATGCGGCCGTCGATGCGCGGCGTCACCTCGGCCCGCCGGACCTCGACCGAAATCGGCGCCGCCGCGACCGCTAACGCCGCCAACAAGCTCACCATCTTTCCTCCCTCGGCTGTCCGCCTTCTTCAGTCAGCACTTCCGCCCTCGCCCGTCCCCTTCCCGGCCTCATCACGCTTCCCCCGGTCGCCCGGCGCTCAGTTGACCAGGAAACCCGCTGCCGGCGAACCGGCCAGCGCCGGGTCGAGCGCCCCGCGCGGCGCGGTCACCTCGACCACCGGCAGGACCAGCCGCGGCCCCTCGGCAACCGCTACCACTTCGCTGACCACCGCGACCCGCGGCGCGCTCACCTCGACCACCGGCATCGTCCCAGCCGGCCGGGCCTGCGACGCGCAGCCGCCGAGCGCCAGCGCCCCGGCCGCCAGCGCCGCCAGCACCTTCACCCGATTCCGTCTCATCTGCTACCTCCTTTCCTGCCCGCGGGCAGGCTTCCTGGCCCGGCGGCCTTTCGGCCGCTTCGCCGGGCCTTGCCAACGCTCCGGCATCGACTTCTTCCACGACTTCGGGGTCACGTCGTCGGCCAGGAACACGCCCGAGTAGCGCTCGGAGAGCCGCCTGAACTCCGGCGTCATCTCCTTCCGGGTCATGTCCTGACGCAGCATCTGCAACAGCCGGGTCATCATCAGCTCGTGCAGCATCCCGTTATAGATTATCAGCCCGAGGTAGGCGTTCCGGCTCCAGACCGCCTCGTTGACGCCGGCCTCGCCGGGCTTCAGGAACGCCAGCACCGCCTCGTTGCAGTCGACGACGACGTTCAGCCAGTCGCCGTTCCACACCGCCAGGTCGGGAGCGTCACCCACGCTCGGCGCAATCAGGTCGCAGCCCGGCACGTCGACCGCCCGGTAAGCCTTGACGAAGACGCTGACGCCCCGCTTCACCGCCCGGGCGATGTCCGGCCTCAGCTCCTCGAGCGGCCCCGGGAAGGCGTCGACCAGCGCGACCCGGCGCGCGCACTCGAGCAGGCCCCGTGCCCGCTCGAACACCTGCTCGACCGAGGCCAGTCGGTAGAGCCCGCCCTGGGCCGGCGGCGCGCCGATCCCGGCCAGCGCCTGCTCGATCTCCTGCTTGCGGCTGTCGAGCCCGCGCTTCAACCCCTCGAGGTACTCGCCGATCGGCACCGCGGCGTAGCTCCGACTCCCGGCGCTGTCGTCCAGCACGGCCGCGCCCTTGGCCCGGAGCGCGTCGAGCGCCTTGTAGCTGTTCGGCGCCGGCTTGCCGGTGAGCTGGGCGACGCGGTAGCCGGTCGCCCCGGGCTCGCGCAACAGCGCCAGGTAGACCTCCGCCTCCAGCCCCGAGAAACCGAGCCCGGCGAGGAGGCCGGCAAGTTTTCGTGTTTCAGCCATCAGTGACTCCAGATTATTAATAGCTATTCACTACTGTTAGTAGTGAAATACTACTAACATTGTGTCGGATGTCAAGGAGAAATCGCACCCGGCGACGGGTTCGCCAGGATGTTCTGTCTTCGGGAGTTAGCGCGACGGGCGGCCGTTCGGGCCGCCCGTCAGCCGGTCAGGTCGCTCGGGGGGTACTGCCGGGGTCAGTGCCCGGGCAGGTTGATTCCCCGCGTCATTATCTTCATCCGGGAAATCTCGTCCGCCGGCCTCGGCGCGATCGCCCGGAACCACTCCTCCTGCGAGGACTCGAGGTTGATCTGCTTCCAGCCCCACGGGTCCGGCAGTTCGACCCCGCGCCGGTCATAGAACTGGACCTTCAGCTTGCCGCCGATCGGCATCGCCCAGCCGTTCCGGATGAGAATGTCGACGAACAACACGCCTTCCTTGACTTCCTCCCTGATGTCGAGGACCTTGATGTCGTGGGCGAGAAAGACGTTGTCGATGTCCCAGCGCCGGGCATCGGTGTCGCGGTTGATCATCACCGAGTTGATGCGGGCGCTGCACGCGGCCAGCACCAGCACCGCCCCGGCCACCGCCACTGCCTGCTTCATCGTGACCTCCTGAAGTTAGTACTCATAGAACTCCTTCGCCAGCCCGGCGACGACGAACGCGAAGCGTCGAGGCCCCTCCGCCGTCACCGCCCGGCCTGCCCGCTCGACCCGCTCGTGCTCGCCCGCGAGCGGGTACCGACAGCTCCCCAGCCTCGCGCCGCCCGCGCCCGAGAACTCTAGCCGCACCTCGCGCGTCCCGGCCGGCACGCGCACGCGGCCGAACGAGAACCCGGCCGGCGCGTAGCCCCAGAAGCGCGAGTCCTCGCGGTCCTCCCGGCCGCCGAACGCGAGGTCGGCGGCGAGGTCGCCGACCCGCTCGTCGTTGAGCAGGGTCTTCGCCAGCACCTTGCCGAGGAACCTCAACCCGGTCCGGGTCGCCTCCGCGGTCGCGGCCTGGGCCGCCTTCCGCGACGCCTCCTCCGGGGTCAGCCTGACCTCGAACGGGTCCGCGACCCCGGGCAACACCGCGACCAGCTCGCCATCGGCCCGGACCTCGGTCGGCCCGGCCGAGCCCGCGAACAGGTGATCGACCTGGACGATGAGCTCGACCGAGTCCGGCGACGGCTGGTAACTGCCCGCGGCCAGTGACTCGGCCATCGCCGCCAGCCACTCGCCGTCCACCGTCGCGTGCCGGCCGCGCGCGCCCATCTCGGCCAGCCGGCGGTAGGCGATCCGCGCGTCGTCATACTGGCCCAGCGCCTCGTAGACCAGCCCGTGGTAGAGCTCGACCAGCGGCAGCTCCGATGCGTCCATATCCCTCAGCCGCAGCTTCTTGAACTCGACCAGCGCCGCCTCGGGGTTGTCCTCGAACAGGTAGTTCAGCCCCAGGTAGAAGTGGACCAGCTCCCGCTCGCGCTTGTCGAGCTTGTAGACCTTCCGGCTGTCTTCCTGCAGCCAGTTGAAGAACTTGGTCGCCTCCGGCATGTTGCCGTCGTCCACCTTGTAGGCGGCCGTGAACGCCTGGCGCGCCTCGTCCCGGTCCCGGGCGTAGAAACTCGCCTGCGCGTAGTCGAGCAGCGAAATCAGGTAGGAGAGATCCTGCCGCTCGTAGCGCTCGACCATCCGCCGGCGATAGCGCTCCTGCGCCGGCCGGTACGAGAGATTCTCGAAGAACTCCGGCCGCGGCGGCCTGACCGCCGGCCGCTCGACCCCGCACCCCGCGACCAGCAGCAGCGCCAGCGCGGCGGCCGGCCAGGCTCTCGGCCTCATCGCGCTTCCCGTGCCGGCGCCGGATTCAACACCAAGCGGGAGAGGGATACCGGACGAGACCCGAAGACGCCAATGCCGGACAGACCACCAGGGCCCAAAGGAAGGGTCCCTGGGTTCGGATCCGGGAATCTCTGTCTTCGTGTCTTCGTGTTGAATCTGGCCGCGTGCTGCGCCTGCGGTTCCTGGCGCTGGGCTCAGTCGAACCAGCTCCGGTTACCGGTCTTCTTTATCTCCATCTCCTCGACCCAGGCGATGCGCGACGTCTTCACGTCCACCAGCCGCATCGTCAGGTTATAGTACTTCAGCTCCCGCGACGCCTTTGCCTTCTCGATCGAGTACAGGTCGCCGACGAGGAAATAGTCCGCGCCGATGACGCCACCCAGCCGCACCGCGCCCTCGACGTCAATCCGCTGCTCGCCGACCAGCGCCAGCTCCTGGGCCTGCTTCTCCAGCACCTTCCGGTCGACCACCTCGAACCGGCCGATCCGCACCAGCGCGACCATTATCTTGTCGGCGATGCCCTCGGTGTCGATGTGCTGGGACGTCCGGTTGCCGATGCGCAGGAACGCCAGCACCGGCTTCGCCCCGTCCCGGCCCTCGATGCTCGACCCGGACAGCGACTGCACCATCTGCTCGGCCAGCAGCTTCAGGTCGGTATCGGTGTAGCTCGCGTCCCACTCGGTCACCTCGTCGGGCCGGACGTAGTGCGACGTCGCGCACGACAGCACGAACAGCGCCGGCAGGACCGGCAGTATCAGGCGGAAAACGACTCTCATTCTTGCCTCTCCTCTCGACTTGGCAGTCTACTTCAGGCTCTTGGCCAGCAGGTTGACGAAGGCGCCGCCGACCCGGCTCACGCCCGCGGCGGGCTCGGGCTCGTACAGCGCCCAGACCAGCACCTTGTCGCGCGGCAGGTCGACCAGCGACAGCGAGGCGATGCTCACCCGCAGGCTCCGCCGCTCGAAACCCCGGCTGTCATAGTCACCGGGCTCGGTCACCACCGTCCCGGTGATGAGCACGTCCGCGCCCTGCTGTCGCGCGAACGCGGCCGGGTTTGCGACCCGGTCCCGCGGCCGGCCGAAATGGGTCTCCGCCGGGTACACCACCTTGATGTCCCGGTTCATCAGGCTGATTGCGAGGACGTCCTCGATTATCCGGCTCACGAAATGGTCGTCACCGGCCATCACGACCGCGACCTTGCCCAGCATCGCCAGCCGGCCCGCCGCGTCCTCGTGGACGAAGCTCGTCGCGGGCTCGAGCTCCGCGGCTGGCGTCGCCGACGCCAGCGACAGCAACACGGTCACCGCCAGTACTCTACTCATGACGAATCCTCCTCGACGTTCGACGATAGCGCGGCCCGACACGTTGTCAAGCCCGGCCACTCGGGTCCGCTTCCCCGGTGCGCGCGAATCCTCAGACGCCACGATATATCGACCCGGCTCCCGGGGAATCCCTGCGGCCTGTCCCGTTCGAACAGTGACGGGCAATCCCCTCACGCCTCTCCAGTTGCACGCATCCCGACAAACCCCATTCCGGACCGCACGCGACCCGCAGCTGGAACTCGCCGCTCAACGCTCTCCCACCCTGCCGATCCCTGCCATTTCGACCGGAGCGTAGCGGAGGGGTGCTGCGTCCTCGCAGTGCGGGCACTCACGCCGAGCGTGAAGCCTGGAAGCCCTCTCCTGATTCTGCAATCCGCACTCGGCAATCTGACGTCCGAGGCCGCTTCTCCTCTATCCTCCTCCCCGGCCCCGATGCCGAAGCCATCCCGGCGGACCGCAGTCAGCACCCTTGGGTCAAGGCCCTCCGGGCATAGTCGAGCAGGAGCCGCTCGCCGGCCCCCTTTTCGGGCATCCAAACGTAAGTCACACACCGACCGAGCTTTGACGGCAGGGGGTCCGAGTTCAGTACATTGGTAACACTTTATTATCAGGACATGGGTTACACTGTTTGATGAAAGAGAGGTATGACCATGTCCTGGATCGAGAACCGGTTCCAGCGTCTTCGCGCCGAGTTTGTGATGGTGGCGAGAGAGTCCGACGCGTGTATGAAGCGGGTCTGCAGCGAGTTCGGCATCAGCCGG
>JAWOHE010000051.1:0-31420 GCA_046485285.1 bacterium | reverse complement strand
TGACTGCGTAGGTTCTTGACGTTTTCAAGTAGGAACGCCCGAGGACGTGTGTCTCGTATGATGCGCTTCAACTCGAAGAAGAGCGTTCCCTGAGTGGGGTCATCGAAACCATGGGGCCTTCCGAGGGCGTTCTTCTTGGACACTCCGGAGATCGAGAATGGCTGACAGGGAAAACCCGCCACCAGGATGTCGTACCTAGGGATATCCTCGGAGCGGAGTTGGCGAATGTCGCCGTGAGGTGTCTCTCCGAAGTTGGCGGCGTAGGTCAACTGGCAGTGCTTGTCCCATTCGGACGAGAAGACACACCTGCATCCTGCCGCCTCAAAGGCCAATCGCGTCCCTCCGATGCCTGCGAACAGGTCTATGAACTTGTACTGCTTCGGCATGACCCTGCCGTCAGATGCCCCGCAGAACGTCAGCCGCCGTGGAGCCCAGCGCCGCCGCAATCCTCACGAGGTTCTCGACCCCTATGTTCTTCTCGCCGCGCTCGACCTGGCCGATGTAGGTGCGGTGAAGGTCGGCCTCCTCGGCGAGCTTCTCCTGCGACCAGCCTTTCTTCTCGCGCAGTTCCCGGATGCGCTGACCGACGACTACCCTGACGCTCTTCGCCATGGCGGCATTATGCCACGGCGACGCCGATTGTTCGACAGCCTATTAATCGCAGCGCCGAAAGCGCGTCCACGGGCTATGAGTACCACGGCCCGAGGGTCCGGCACGAGCCGGAGAGGGGTTTCTCCACTGCGGTCGAAATGACAAGCACCGGAGAGGGATTTCTCCACTCCGCTGCGCGGAGCCTGCCCCTTCGAGTACCTCAGGGCAAGCTCTGAGCGCAGTCGAAGGGGTCGAGATGACGGGCACGGAAAGGGATTTCTCCACTGCGCTTCGCTGCGGTCGAAATGACAACGACCGGAAAGGGACTTCTCCACTTCGGTCGAAATGACGGGCACGGAAAGGGATTTCTCCACTGCGGTCGAAATGACAACGACCGGAAAGGGATTTCTCCACTCCGGTCGAAATGACGGAGGGGGTCGAAATGAGAAGCACCGGAAAGGGATTTCTCCACTCACCCTCGGCGGGCTCGGTCGGGGTGACAGGACGCTGTCGGTGTCTTTGTGTCTAACCCGGGCCGGGCGGGCGGGGGGTGTGCTTCTTCATCTTCGACCAGGTCTGCCGACGGGCGAGGAACTTGAGCTCGCGCCGGAGCTTCTCGTAGTTGCGGAGCCGCTCGAGCTCGAGTTCGCCCGCCTCGACCGCGGCGCGGACCGCACAGCCGGGCTCGTCCTCGTGCCGGCAGTCGCGGAACCGGCACCGCCGCGCCAGCGCTTCGATGTCCTCGAACGCGGCCTCGAGGTCGTCACCGCCGCCCCAGAGCTGGAGCTCGCGCAGGCCGGGCGTGTCGACGAGCAGGCCGCCGCCCGGTATCGGGATGAGCTCGCGCCGGGTGGTGATGTGCCGGCCCTTGCCGACCGCGCGGCTGATTTCGCCGGTCGCCTGCCGCTCGACGCCGAGCAGTCGGTTGATGAGCGAGGATTTGCCGACCCCGGACGAGCCGACGAAGGCGACCGTCTCGCCGGCGCGGGCGTAGGGCCGGAGCGCGTCGAGCCCGGTGTCCGCGAGCGCGCTGACCGGGTGGACCGCGATGCCGGCCGCGAGCGCGCCGAGCCCGTCCGCCGCGGCGGCCGGGTCCGGGCAGAGGTCGGTCTTGTTGAGGACGATGACCGGCGCCGCGCCGCCCGCGCGCGCCGCGGTGACGTAGCGTTCGACCCGGCGGGGGTTGAAGTCGCGGTCGAGCCCGGCGACGATGAAGACCGTGTCGATGTTGGCGGCGATGACCTGCTCCTCGGTCCAGGCGCCCGGGACTTTGCGCGAGAGCCGGGTCCGGCGCGGCAGGAGCTCGTGGATTGCCGCCCGCGCCCGGTCGAGCGGCCGGACCGCGACCCAGTCCCCGGCCGCGGGGAAGCCGCCCGACTGCTCCGCCTCGCGCCGGAGCCGGCCGGCGAGCGCGCAGGTCAGCTCGGCCGTGCCGTCGTGCGCGAGCCAGCGTTCCTTCTCCCGGGCGGTGATCCGCGCGGGCGCCAGCCCATCGGCTTCGCGCCCGGCCAGCGCGCGGGCGAAGTGCTCGTTCCAGCCCAGTTCGGCGAGACTCACTGCCGCCAGTGTAGGCACCGGCCCCCGGGCTGTCAATGGCGGCCGGGCCGGCGCGGCCGTTGACAGCGGTGCCGGCCGGCCTATCATCGCCGTCATCAAAGGAGTCCTGATGCAACACAAAGTCCTGCTCGCGCTCGTCCTGCTCGCGGCCGCGGCCGGCGGCCAGTACCTTGAGACCACGATTCTCCTGCCCGACACGCTCGGCGGGGTGGGCTGGCCGTCGCGGCTGGCCCACCACGGCACGCTCAACCGAATCTACGCCGGCGGCGCCGGTGGCGACCAGGTGGTCGTGATTGACGCCGCGACCGGCGCGCGCATCGGCCGAATCCCGGTACCGGCCGGCGAGGGCGTCCGGGCGCTCGCCTGCAACCCGGCCAACAACAAGCTCTACGTCACCACTGCCGCCACGGAGGCCAACCTGCTGGTCGTCGACTGCGCGACCAACGGCCTGCTGGCGACCGTGCCGGTCGGCGGCTACGCCTCTGCGGAGATACGCGTCAACCCCGCGACCGGCCGGGTCTACGTCGGCAACACGTCCACCAACCAGGCGCTGGTCATCGACGGCGCGACGAACAGCGTCATCGCCACGGTCACGACCGGCCGCTACCCGTACGCGTTCTGCGTCAACGCCACGAACAACAAGGTCTACTGCTCCGCCACGACCGACAGCTCGGTGACGGTCATCGACGGCGTGACGAACAACGTCGTCGCCACGGTCACGACCGGCCGCGCCCCGGTCGCGCTCTGCTGGAACTCCCAGCAGAACAGGGTCTACAGCGCGAACAGCACCAGCGGCAGTGTCACGGTGATTGACGGCGCGGCCGACACCGTGCTCGCGACGGTCGCGACCGGCGCCACGACGCGCGACATCTGCTACAACCCGACCAGCGGCAATGTCTACGCCGCGGCCAACGGCGCGAGCAAGCTCGTCGTCATCAACGGCGCGACCAGCGCCATCGACACGTCACTCACCGTCAGCCAGGCCTACGCGGTCGGCTGCAACCCTGCCGGCAACAAGGTCTACTGCACGATGCAGTACAGCCGCAAGGTGACAATCGTCGACTGCGCGACCAATGCCAAGCTCCGCGACGCCGCGGTCGACTATACGCCGGGGCCGGTGGTTCACGCCGCCGCGGCGAACCGGGTCTACATCGCCAACCAGGACGGTAACAACCTGAGCGTGGTCGACGGCGCGGCCGACTCGACGGTCGCGACGGTATACGTCGGCTACTGCCCATACGACGCCTGCTATGATTCCCGCCAGAACCGCGTCTACGTCCCGAACGCCCACGGCCCGACGGTCACGGTCATCGACGGCGCAACCAGCGCCATCATCGCCGACATCACCGTCGGCCGTGACATCTACTCGGCCTGTTACGACAGCGCGGACAACAAGGTCTTCTGCGCCGCGTACACCTCGCGCCGGGTCGCGGTCATCGACGCCGCGACCGGCACGCTGGTCGACTCGGTGCCTTTCGGCGGCGGCCCGCGGAGCATCCTCTACAACCCGGCCGCGGGCAAGGTCTACTGCGCCGACGAGTGGCAGGACTCGGTGTTGGTCATCGACGCCGCGACCCACGCAGTCCTCGCGCGGCTGAAGGTCGGCTCGGACCCGTTCAGCTTCGCCTGCAGCCCGGCGAGCAACAAGGTCTACGTCGCCCTGCGCGGCCGGAACCAGGTCGCGGTCATCGACGGCGCGACCAATGTCCTGCTCGATACGATCCCGGTAGGCGCGGCGCCGATCCGGCTCTGCCACGCCAGCGCCGGCAACAAGGTCTACGTGTCGAACTACGGCGACAGCACCGTCTCGGTCATCGACTGCTCGGCCGACACCGTCGTCGCCACCGTGGCGGTCGGCGGAACCTACCCGTACTGGCTCGCCTACAATCCCCGACACAACAAGGTCTACTGCTCGATCAGCAACGACGGCAAGGTGGCGGTGATTGACTGCTCCGTGGACAGCCTGGTCGCGCTCGTCAGCCTCGGCTCGAACCCCGGGAGCGCGGTCGGCTACAGCGAGCACACCGACCTGGCCTATTGCGGCGCCCGCAACCGGCGGCTGACGCTCATCGACGGCGCCACCAACGCCATCCGCCACGCCGTCCCGGTCGGCCGTGACCCCGCGGCGATCGCCTTCAACACCGGAAACGGACGCGCCTACGTGGCCAACTCCGGCAGTTCGTCGATCTCGGTCATCGCCGACTCGCTGACCGGCGTCGCGGAGCCGGGGAAGCCCGGCGCGCGCCGCGCGGCCGGCGCGACCATCGTCCGGGGCTCTCTCAATCTGCATTCTGCAACCATCAACCTGCAATCTGCAATCGTCCTCCTCGACGCCTCCGGCCGGAAGGTGATGGCTCTCTCCCCCGGCCCGAACGACGTTTCGCGCCTCAGCCCGGGGGTGTATTTCATCCGGGCGGAGGGGTCGAGGGGTCAAGGGGTCGGGGGGTCGAGTGCGAAGGTCATCATCCAGAAGTAGCGGGGTAGTATGAGAGCAGTCGCGTTGTTCGTCAGCCTGGGCCTGTTCGGGGTCGCGACGGCCGATTCGCTCAACTGCCGGCTGGTCGGCACCTGCGACACGCCGGGGCGCGCCTTCGGGGTAGTGGTCAGTGGCGATTACGCCTTTGTGGCGGATTGGGAAGATGGCCTGCGGGTGATTGACGTCTCCGACCCGGCCGACCCGCGGGAGATCGGGTCTTGCGACACCCCGGGCTGGGCCTACGCCGTGGCGGTCGCCGGGGAGTATGCCTTCGTGGCCGATTTCGCGGAGGGTCTGCGGGTCGTTGACATCTCCGACCCGGCCGACCCGCGGGAGGTCGGATTCTGCGACACGCCGGGCTACGCCTACCACGTCGCCCTGGCCGGGGACCTGGCCTACGTGGCGGATTTCGAGCAGGGTATGCGGGTGGTTGATGTGTCCGACCCGGCCGACCCGCGGGAGGTCGGGTTCTACGACACGCCGGGCCGTGCCTACTGCGTGGCGCTGGCCGGTGAGCACGCCTATGTCGCGGATTTCGGGTCCGGTCTGCGGGTGATTGACGTGTCCGACCCGGAGAACCCGCACGAGACTGGGTCCTGCGCCACCCCGGGCAATGCCTGCGGCGTGGCAATCGCCGGGGAGTACGCGTTCGTCGCCGATTTCGCGGAGGGCCTGCGGGTGATCGCCGTGTCCGACCCGGCCGACCCGCTGGAGGTCGGTTTCTTCGATACCCCGGACGCCGCCTATAGCGTGGCGATTGACGGCCGGTACGCCTACATCGCGGACGACAACGCCGGCCTGCGGGTGGTCGATGTGTCCGACCCGACGGACCCGCAGGAAGTCGGCTTCTATGATACGTCGGGCAATGCCGAGGACGTGGTGGTCGCGGGCGTGTATGCCTATGTGGCGGACTACACCTACGGCCTGCAGGTCATCGAGTTCTACGGCGGCGCGGGCACCGCGGAAGAGCCGGGCCGGGGACAGCCCCCGGCCGAGCCGCGCCCGACCATCGTCCGGGGCTCTCTCAATCTGCATTCTGCAACCATCAACCTGCAATCTGCAATCGTCCTCCTCGACGCCTCCGGCCGGAAGGTGATGGCTCTCTCCCCCGGCCCGAACGACGTTTCGCGCCTCAGCCCGGGGGTGTATTTCGTGAGGGAGACGCGTTTGGCGCAGGACGCACTGCCGGTCCGCAGGGTGGTCATCGCCCGCTGACCCGGTAAGGCCGTTCGTCACAGCGGGGAGCCTGCGCTCCCCGCCGTCGTTGTCGTCCGGGCCGGGACTGCGGTTCGCCGTTGACGGGAACCGGTCGCAGGCTACACTTGGGCGAACTTGAGAGGAGGCAGCATGTCGCTGACCATGTTCGCGCTTGCCTTGCTGGCCGGACTCGCGGCGCCCGGCCGGACGGTCACCTTGACCGAGATCGGCGCCGGCGGTATCCGGACGGCCGTGTTTGATGCCGGCCGCCCGCTCGATGACACCGTCATCGAGCTCGAGGGGACCTGGGGTCTGGCGGTCAACGCCGGCAATTTCGACGACGACCCGGAACTCGAGTACGTCTGCCGGCTCTCCGATGTCGGCCAGCAGAATACCCGCATCACCCGCGTCGCCGTCTTCGACCACGACCTGAGCCGCAAGTGGGCCCAGACCTGGGGCTACATGGGCAACCCCGAGCCGGCCTCGGTCACCGTCGCCGACCTCGACCTCGACGGCTACGACGACCTCATCATCCCGATGTGCGAGACGTTCTTCCCCGACCCGCCCAACTACAAGTGCCGGGTCTATGTCCTCGACGCGATGAGCGGCCGGACGAAGCCGGGCTGGCCGTTCATCTGCCCGGGCTGGCCCGAGGACCCCTACAACGACATCTACGCCGAGGTCGCGGCCGCGGACATCAATGGCGACGACACCCTCGAACTCGTCTTCATGACGACCGATTTCAACTCCGCGCGCAAGGGCGGCGCGAGCTGTTACGCGCTCAACCTTCGCGGCGATTCGCTCTGGCGCACCGAGTTCTACCCCGGCGACACCATCAACCAGCACGGCTGCTGGACCGGCCCGGCGGTCGCCGACCTTGACGGCGACGGCCTCAGGGAAATCATCTGCCACGTCAATCTCCACGGCCGTTACAGCCCCTGGCCCCTGCTCGAGCGCCGGCTGTTCATCCTCAACTCGGACGGCAGTATCCGGCGCGAGTGGCAGACCCAGGGAGCGATCTCAGCCCAGTCGACCGACTACGCCTCACCGGTGGTCGCCGACATCGACCTCGACGGCGCGCCGGAGATCATCATCCTGCGCCGGACCGGGTACCTCGACGTCTTCGACACCTCCGGCACCCGGCTCGACGGTTTCCCGGTCGACCTGACCGAGGATGCCGGCTACGTCTCCGGCTTATACACCAAGTCCTTCTCGCACCCGTCGGTCGCCGACCTCGCCGGCGACGAGCGGCTCGAGATCGTCGTCGGCAGTTTCGGCCTCGTCGCGTCCGGCGCCGACTGGGGCGGTCACATCCACGTCTTCGGGGCCGACGGCCGCCCGGTGCCCGGCTTCCCGTTCGAGACCCGCAACGCGGTCTGGCACGCGCCCGGCATCGGCAACGTCGATTCGACGCCCGGCTTCGAGATTCTCACCGCGGGTTGCGACTCCTCGTTCTACGTCGTCAGTGCCGGGGGCGAGAGCCTGCCCGGCTGGCCGAAGCGGGACTTCCCGACCTACTTCCTGCCCGACCAGGGCAACATGGGCTTCGTCGAGGGCCACATCCCGCTCTGCAAGACGCCCCTGCTCTGGGACGCGGACGGCGACGGCCTGACCGAGATACTGATGACCGGGTCCGACGGGCGGTGGTTCATCTGGGACACCGATGCCGCCTGCGCCACGGGCGAACTGCCCTGGCCGACGCTCCGGTTCGACAAACAGCGCACCGGCTCGCCCTGGGCGCCGCAGGCCGCGGCGCGCGAGCGGCCGGCGGTCCGGGGGCCGGAGGCGGCTGCCGGCCCGACCATCGTCCGGGGCTCCCTCAATCTGCATTCTGCAATCTGCAACCTGCAATCTGCAATCGTCCTCCTCGACGCCTCCGGCCGGAAGGTGATGGCTCTCTCCCCCGGCCCGAACGACGTTTCGCGTCTGTCGCCAGGCGTCTATTTCGTACATTCGGCCTCGGGCCCCGGGCGCGGCGCGCCTGCCGTCGCCCGGGTGGTCCTGGCCAGGTAGCTGGGAGGTAAGAGATGAAAGCCCTGTTCGTATCGTGCCTGCTCGCGGCCGCGTCGGTCGCCGGCCTGCTGGAAGTGATGGTGACCGGACCGGAGGCCGAGGTCCCGGGGCTCAGCGAAATCCGGGCGACCGGTCGCGCGGCGCCGGAATGCGCGCGGCCCGACCTGCCGGTGATGCCCGGATGGCCCAAGACCGTGACCAGCAACCCGCAGTTCGGACCGAGCCGCGGGGTCGCCCTCGCCGACTTCGACGGCGACGGCCGGCCCGAGGTGATAATGCCCGCGACCGGGAACCAGCTTCACGTCTGGCGGTACGACGGCAGTTACCACCCGGGCTGGCCGCGCAGTCTGCCCGGCATGGGCCAATACGCCGCTTCGGTCGCCGACATCGACCTCGACGGCGAGTTCGAAATCGCGGTCTCGACGCGCGGGATGACGAGCGGCGGAGCGGTCTGCGTCTTCACCGAGGGCGGCGAGGCCAAGCCGGGCTGGCCCTTCACCGGCCTCGTCGGCGGCAACTTCTCGGACAGCCCGACGCTCGTCGACCTCGACGGTGACGACACGCTCGAGGTAGTCGTCGGCGAGCGGGACTACCCGATCGGCCACCTGCACGTCCTCACCCATCGCGGCACGCCGTATCCCGGCGCCTGGCCCTGCTCGCTCGACCACGTGCCGGCGATGGGCGCGGCGGTCGGCGACATCGACCTCGACGGCGGGCCCGAGATCGTCTACGGCTCATACAACTCGCTCTACGTGTTCCGCGCCGACGGAACGCTCAAGCCGGGCTGGCCGCAGACCAATCCCAACGGCGGCTACTTCTCCTACCAGTCGCCGGCGCTCGCCGACGTCGACGGCGACGACACGCTCGAGATAATCGTCGCCGAGCACCGCGACGGCAGCGGCACCTACGTCTTCCGCCACGACGGCACGCTCCTGCCCGGCTGGCCCTACCGGTTCGCCCGCTGGTCCTACTGCCCGCCGACCGCCTGCGACCTCTACCGCGACGGCAACATCGAGGTGCTCTGCGGCCAGTCCGGGGTGATGGGCGGCGCGGCCGCGGTGCTCTTCGGCTTCGACGCCGGGGGCTCGCTGCTCGGCGGCTTCCCGGTCGTCCAGCCCAACGGCGACGCCGCGGAGGGTAACATCACGGTCGTCGACCTCGATGACGACGGCGACATGGAGGTGATATTCGCCAGTAACCTGATGTCGGAGGGCAAGGGCTTCATGTTTGCCGTCCACCACGACGGGACGCCGGTGTCGGGCTGGCCGCTCCGGCCCGGCGGCTTCACCTACCTGAACGGCGCGACCGTGGCTGACGTTGACGGCGACGACTCGCTCGACATCGTCGTCGTCGCCGACGCCTCCGGGACGACCGAGGTCACGGTCTACGAGGCCGGCGTGCCCTTCAGCCGCGCGGCCTGGGAATGGCCGACCTACCAGTTCGACATGGCACGGACCGGGCTCTACCGCGCCTGGCAGACCGGGGTCAGGGAGCGCCCGGCGCCCGGCTCGTCAGCCTTCACGCCGAACGCGACCATCGTCCGGGGCTCTCTCAATCTGCATTCTGCAACCAGCAACCTGCAATCTGCAATCGTCCTCCTCGACGCCTCCGGCCGGAAGGTGATGGCGCTCGCGCCCGGGGCGAACGACGTCTCCCGCCTCGCGCCGGGCGTTTACTTTGTCCGTGATGCGTCGGTCGTCCACAGGGTCCTTGTCGCCAGGTAGGAGGCGCTGATGTGCAGTCAAATCGCGCTTGCCTGCCTCATGCTCGGTGCCGGGACCGCGCCGGCCGCACAGGCATTCCTCGGCTCGCCCGAGTACACTGTCACCGTCCAGCTCAACTACACCCAGACCATTGACCCGTACGGAGTGCAGGGCACCTTCTCCAGCTACACCTCAACCGCGGAGTTCAAGAACGTCCGCTTCGGACCCTCGCCGTCCCCGGATTTCGCGGCCTGGTTCGAGAACCGGGTCGAAGGCCCGGACGGCGGGGTCGCCGCCCTGCCCGCCCTGCAGGTGCACGGTGAAGGCACGCTCGGCCCGTTCCAGCTCGGGCCGGCCTGGGAGAGCACGGACGAACCTATCCAGCCGGTCATCACCTCCGGCCCGCGGCCTTTCTCACCCCACCTGACCTTAATCACGGCCGATATGGCTGCGGAAGCACGGGGCGAGGCGGACGGTGAGATGCCGCCGGTGGTGCCGCTGGTGCCAACGGTCTGGTTGACGTACAACGAAGGCTTCAGCATCGCCAACCCGGAGCTGGAGTGGGAGTACCCGGGCTTTGCCGGCTTCCCCATCGAAAGCAATATGGCGTTCTTCTCGGTGCCGCTTCCGAGCCTGGCCCGGGGCGAAGACCTCGACATCCGGGTGCCGTACACCAACGAGTGCGGGGCCCGGGGCGAGTGGAAGATAGTATTCTGGTCCGAGGACGACTCGACCCCGGCCGGGGACAGCCGGTAACTACCCGGCCCGCCAGCCGCCCTTGACAGCGGTGCCGGCCGACCTATCATCGCTTGAATCAAAGGAGGCCGTATGAAGAAGGTAGTCATCGCCGCGGTCCTGGCGATTGCGGCAGCCTCGCTCGCCTTGGAGCTCCCGGCACCCCAGGGCGACATCCACTCGCGCCCGCGCGTCGCGAGCCCGACTGACCGCGACCAGCCCCGGCCCGAGACCGAGCGCTTCCCGGCCTGGGTCGCACTCGAGCGGATGAACCAGGCCGAGCGCGATAATTCCCGCATCGAACTCGAATTGCCCGGCGACGCGAGCCCGGCGGCCCGCGCGGCAGCGGCCGAGGTCACCGGCCTCTGGAACCGGGGCCGGTACGATGAGGCACGTGCGGCGTTCCACGCGCTCGGCGGCTTGGTCGACCCGTGCGCGGTCACGATCGGCAACTCCTGGCGCACGCCGGTGCCGACGTACCAGACCTGTCTCTGGGGCGACGATGTCCGCATCGGCAACCGCGACACGATTTCGCTTGTTGAGCTCGACATCCACCGGGCCTCGGGCAACCTCTTCGCCGTTCTTGCGTACCGGGAGGGCACGGGCAATTACTGGTCGGTCAACCTGTCCACCAACGGCGGGGTCAGTTGGACCGAGACCTACACTTGGTTCACATCTCTCAACATGTATGCGGTCAGCGCCGCGGTGCTGACCAACTACTGCTATGTCGTGTATGATGGCGGGGTCTCCCCGAACCGCCAGGCGCGCGTCCGCCGGTTCCGGGCCAGCACCGGTGCTGACACCGCATTCGGCAACGGCTCGGCCTGGCTGACCATCTACACCGCGGCGGCGGGCGACTCGGTCAAGGAGATATCGCTGGTCTCGTCCCAGGACACCTACAACGACCGGATCTACTGCTTCACCCTGCTCCACAGCGGCGCGATCAAGTACATCTGGTCTACTGCGGCCGCCGCGACCTGGGACACGATAATCTCGACCGGGGTGACGAACGCGGACCGCGGGCTCGACGCCTGCTTCAACGCGGGCGCGGAAAGCTCGTTCATCTGGCTTTCGTACTACGACACCCTCGACAACGTCCGCATCACCGCCCGCCGCGGGCCTGGGTTCCGGGTTATGCGCAGCATCCCGGCCGAGCAGGGCGAGTACACCTCGATCGGCGCCTACCACGACACAATCCTGTGCGCCTTCGATTACGAGCCCGGGAGCCTGTTCTGGGTGCAGTACTTCACCAACTACCAGGGCGGCAACCCGGGCAGCACCTGGTTCTACGGCAATGTCGGCAACGACACAACAACCGGCTCGGAGTCGCCGGACGTCGCGATGCGCGCGGGCGGCGGCCAGGCGATAATCTACCGGCACTACACGCCGACCCGCGAGATGCGCTACACCTGGCGCGACTATGCCGGGCCCTGGACCACTCCGGTTGCCATGTCCGACCACCAGCCGTACTGGAACCGCCCGGCCATCGAGTTCCTGGGCAGTGCCTATGGCGTTGTCTACCTGCGCCGCAGCAACTTCTCGGCGTACTTCGACCGCACCGACTGGTCCGGCGTCGCCGAGCAACGCCGGCTGGTGATGGCGGACGGGATACTCAGCGTCGCGCCGAACCCGCTCACCGGCCGCGGTCAGCTGACGTATACCCTCAACCGGCCGGCCCGCCTGGCAGTGCGCCTTTACGACCGCGGCGGCCGCGCGGTCAGAACGGTGTTCGAGGGCTCGAGCGCGGCCGGGCGGCACTCGCTCGGGTTTGACGCCACCGGGCTCGCGCCGGGCGTCTACTTCGTCCGCGCCGACGCGGACGGCACAACGCTGACCGTCCCGGTCACGGTCGTGAAGTAGCGGCCCGGCCAACGGCGCCAGGACAACTGCGGGCGGGGAGCAATCCTCGCCCGCCTGCGTCCGGCGACGCCGGCGCAGGCGGGTACAGTCACCGTCCGGCCCGACGGCCGCTGGATTGTCCCGACGATGCGGGTATAATCACACGGATGTTCAGTCCCCTCCCGCCCGGCCGCCGCGCCACTGCGTCAGGGCTCGGCCTCCGGCTCGCGGCCGCGGCGGCGGTACTGGCCCTGGCCGGCTGCGGCGCGGCCCCCCGGGCGGCAGGCGCCAACCCGGACATCGCTCTCGTCTATCCCCGGGTGCTGTTCCTGACAACCGGCTCCGACGGCGCGGGCCTGCTGCCGTCCGGGGCCAATATCTGCCTCGAGACATTCAACGGCCTGGGCGCGCTCGCCGAGGTCGCGGACAAATCGATCCTGCTCGACCGGGGCCGACTCGACTCGACGCGGATCATCGTCGCGCCGACCATCGCGGGCTACCACGACGCTGACCGGGTCTTCTCGCTGTCGTATCTCGACAGCGTGAGCATGGCTAACCTCGCTGGGTGGGTGAATGCGGGCGGAATCCTGATCTCGGGCGAGAACATCGGCCGGAATACGCCTGACGGCGAGGACCGGGTGGCGTCGGGCAACCTGCTCGACGAAACAGAATGGCCGCTCGCCCCGGTCTTCGGCTACTCGATGCGGGAGGAGAACCTGGCTGGCTTCCGGCTGGTCAAGGACCCGGACGCGGCGCTGTTCGAGGACTACCGGGCCGACCTGACACGGCCGTTCGAGGAAGCCTGGTTGCTCGTGCCGGTCGAGTCGGCCGGCGGCTTCCAGTCTCTCGCCAGCTGGACCGACGGCCGGACGACCTTCCCCGGCGTCACGGCCAACGCCTTCGGCCGCGGCTGGGGCATCCTCGTGCCCCACTTCCTCCTGCTCCAGCCGTCGATCGACGGGGGCGCGGGCGACGTCCCGGCGATAGCCTCGTTCTACCGCCGGGTGTTCGCGCTGGCGCTGGGCTCAGGGCCGGAGGTCTGCGTCAACCCCTGGCCGGGCGCGTACCGGAGCGCGCTGGCGGTGACCCTTAACGAGGCCGGCGACCCGGCCCCGGGCGGCGGCATTGAACGGATGCTGGCCGGCCTGCTTGCCGTGCCCGGCCTGCGCGAGCTCGACGTGTTCGTCACCGGCCGGGTGACGGCCGCGACGCTGGACTGCCTGCGGCGCGAACCCCGGGCGCGCCTCGCCAGCCTGAGCTTCAGCCACCCGTATTTCCGGGACCTGGACTACTGCCGCGCGGTCTGGGAGCTCGCCCGGCTGGAGGACTTCCTCGGGCAGCCGGTGCGGGGCTTCCGCTTCCCGTTCAGCAACCGCACCGCCGCCGGTCTGTTCGCCCTCGCCCAGCGGCGCTACCGGTACGACTCATCGATCTTCCTCGACCACGCGACCGGCTTCGCGGGCGCGCTCTTCCCCTACCACCTGCCGGTCTGGGTGCGGGGCCAGTACTGCCTGGTCACGGACGTGCTCGAACTCTCGCCGGCGCTCGAGGACTGGGACTTCTACGGCCAGGGCACGTCCGGGTCGGACTACCCGGAGCCCGACCAGGCCCGGGACGCCCGGCGCTTCGCGGCGCGGCTGGAATCGGCCTGGCGCGGCCTGGCCCGGGAGCGGCGGGGAATGATGATTCTCAGCCTGCACGCCGCCTACAGCGGCTTCTCAGGCACCACCCTCAAGCCGGTTACCGGTTTCCTTGCCGGGGCGGCGGAATCCGGCGATGCCTGGCTGACCAGCCTTGACCGGATTGCCGACTGGTGGGATGCGCGGCGCAACGTCGACATCCGGGTCAGCTCCGGCCCGGGCCGGACCATCCTCGCCTTCGCCAACCGCAACCCTGAACCGGTCAAGGGGCTGACCCTGCGCCTCGGCGAGCCGGGCTTGAAGGCGCGGGCGAGCGGGGTCGCGTTCCGCCGGGTCGAGCGAACCGAGGAAGACGGCACGTTCGCCTACCTGACATTCGACCTCGAAACCACCGGTGAGGTGGAGGTGTACCGATGAGAACCTGCGACGACAACCGGGGCCGGCGCGCCCCCGCTCTGGCGCTGTTCGCGGCGCTCGGCCTGCTCGCGGCCGGCTGTGCTGACCTGACCTACGATGCCACGCCGCCGACCGTCTCGGTCGTCTACCCGGCGGCCTGGGCCTCGCTCGGCCGCGACACGATTGATATCCGGGCCGACGCCTACGACAACCACGGGCTCGACCGGGTCGTCTTCTACGTTGACGGCGAGAGCCTCGCCGCGGTCCGGTCCGAGCCGTACCACGCCCGGTGGTACCCGGACACGACCGGCTGTCACTCGGTCTACTGCGTGGCGCACGATGCCGCCGGCAACGAGACCCACACCAGCCCGATATTCGTCACCATCATCGCCCCGCCCGAGACGCCGCCGGACCGCGAGCCGCCGGTCGTCTCGCTGGTCCGGCCCGCGTCCTGGTCCGTGGTCAGTGACACGGTCCGGGTCGAGGCGCTCGCCTGGGACAACCGCGGCGTGACGGAGCTGATCTTTTTCCTCGACGGCGACACCCTGGCCCTGCTCTCGAACCCGCCCTGGATCCACTACTGGGACAGCCGGGCAGCCGGCAACGGCACCCACACGCTCTACGCCGCGGCCTCGGACTCGAGCGGAAACCGGGCGCACTCCGCCGTCATCACGGTCGACGTCCGGAACGGCCCCTGAGGCCGCGCGCCCCGGCTGATGCTGCTCTGGGTCGCGGTCGACCTGCTTGCGGTTTACTTCGGGCTCGACGTCCTCATCAACGTGTCTTTCTTCGTCGTCTTCCTCGTCGTGTTCCGGCGCTCGCGGTCCGGACCCGACCCGGCCGGCGCGCCGGCCGCCGACGCGGGCGTCGCGATCCTCGTCCCGGCCTACAACGAGGCCGCGACGGTCGTCGAAAGCGTGCGCTCGCTCCTCGCGCTGGACTACCCGCGGTTCGAAGTCATCGTCGTCAACGACGGCTCCTCGGACGACACGCTGGCGGCGCTCCGCCGGGAGTTCCGGCTCCGGCCCGAACCGACGGAATACGTTGACCTGCTGGGCACCGCGCCGGTGCGCGAGGTGTTCTGCTCCGGTCTCGACCCGCGCTTGCGGGTCGCCGACAAGCCGAACACCGGCAAGGCCGACTCGCTGAACGTCGGGCTGGGGCTGACCCGGATGCCACTCGTCGTGACCATCGACTCGGATTCCCTGCTCGCGCCCTCCGCGCTGAGCCGTCTCGCCGGCCTGTTCCATTGCCGGAACGCCGCGGCCGCGGGCGGGCTCATCACCGCCGCCAACGGCGTTCGGGTCGAGGGCGGCCGGGTCACGGCCGCGCACCTGCCGCGCCGGGCGCTGGTGATGTTCCAGCTCATCGAGTACCTCGTCTCGTATACCGTCGGCCGCATCGCGCTCTCCGCGGCCGGCTCGCTGATGGTACTCTCGGGCGCGTTCTCGATGTTCGACCGCGAGCTCCTGCTCGCGTGCGGCGGGTTCCTGACCCGGTTCAACCGCCACGAGTACGTCCGGCGCATCGGCCGGGGCCGGCCGACCGGCACGGTCTGCGAAGACATGGAGGTCATCGTCCGGCTGCACCGCTACATCCGCGAGAACCGGCTGCGCCGGCCGATTGTCTTCGACCCCTGGCCGGTGGCGTGGACCGAAGTGCCGGCAACCCTCGGCCAGCTCGCCCGCCAGCGCAACCGGTGGCACCGCGGCCTGATCGAGTCGCTCCTTCTCCACCGGGCGATGTGGTTCGAGCCCGGCTATGGCACGGCCGGGCTGCTCGGGATGGCCTATCAGGTCGTCTTCGTCGGGTTCGCGCCGGCGCTCCAGGTCGCCGGGCTCGGGCTCCTGGTCTGGCTCGCGGCGGCGGGCGAAGTCAGCCTGTGGTGGCTGGCCGGGATTCTCGGCGCGGCCGCGCTGGCCGGCGGCATCATCACCGCGCTCGTCACGACCGCGGTCGAGCGCCGCTTCGCCCGGAGCTCGACGGTCAACGTCGAGGCGATGCGCTACCGCTCGTTCGGGGACTGGCTGCGGCTGGTCGGCTACTCGATGGTCAGCGGGCCGGTCTACGGCCCGCTCCGGACCGCGTTCCAGCTCTGGGGCGCGTGGGACTGGGCCCGGGGACAACGGTCCTGGTACAAGTTCGAACGCAGCGGCTTCGGCGGGGCGTCGTGATACTGCTGCTGCTCCTGCTCGCCCTCGAGCCGATTACCGTCGCCGAGGTCCACGACCTGGTCGAGGCCGGACGCGGGGCCGAGGCCCTGCCCCGCATCGAGGCCGCCGTGCGCTCCGCGCCCGACGACCGGCCGCTCCGGAAGGCGCTCGCGCTGGTGCTGCGCAACACCGGCGCGCTCGACTCGGCGATCGCGGTCTACGGCCGCCTGCTCGCCGAGGACCGCTCGGACGACGACACGCGACTGGGGATGGCGCTGGCGCTCTCCTGGCAGGGCCGGCAGGATGATGCGCTGGCGCTCTACGAGGAAGTCGACCCGGCCGGCGAGAATTACCCCGAGGCGGTGCTGGGCAAGGGCCGGGTATCCGGCTGGGCCGGCCGCTACCGGGAAGCCCTTCGCTGGCTGGCCGAGGCCGAGTCACTGCTGCCGGGCAACCGCGAGGTGCTGTCGCGCCGGGCCCAGGTGCTGGGCTGGTCGGGCGACCACGCGGCCGCGGCCGCGCTCTACCGCAGGCTGGACGCGCTGGCGCCCGGGAACGCCGACTACCTTTTCGGCCTGGGCCAGAACCTCGAGTGGTCGGGCCGGCCGCTGGCGGCGCGGGACCAGTACCGCCGGGCGCTGGAGCTTTCGCCCGGGCGCGCGGACATCGCCGAGGCGCACCGGCGTGTTGCCGAGGCCGCTGCGCCGCGGGCGGGCATCGAGCTCCGCGACGCGCGCGACGATGACGGCGAGGTGCGCGGCGCGAGCCGCGAGTACCGGTTCCGTTACGAACAGCGCCTCGACGACCGGCTCGTGCCGGGCGCGGCCCTGTCCTGGTCGGCAAATCGGCGCGGCACGCTGGGTCGCGACTACCTGCTGGCGCGGGCCGCGGTCACGTACCGGCCGCTGACCTGGCTCGGCCTCACCGCCCAGGCCCAGGGCGACGTCCTCGGCTTCGCGTTCAAGTCGGCGACGCTGGCCTGGGAGCTGGAACGGACCTGGCTGGCGTGGACCGGCGACGCGGGCCGCATCCTGTTCGAGCCGACACAGAACATCGGCGCCTTCGCGGGCGCGACCGGGCTCGTTGTCAGGCCGGTGCCCGGGCTCCGGGTCGAGGCCCGGGCCGCGCGCCTGCAGGTCATCGACGACGGCAACGTCAGGAACTCGCTGTCCGCGGGCGCCGGCTTCGACCTCCTGTCCCGGCCCCGGCTGGCGCTCGCCTACACCTTCAGCTTCGACGACTTCCGCGTCGATTCCCCGCGCTACTACTCGCCCCGCGGCCTGGTCACGAACACGGTCGGCCTGAGCTTCCGCTGGCGCGGGAGCCGCACCGGGCTGGCCGCCGACGCGGCCGGCGGGCTCAATGCCGCACAGGAGTGGGTGGCCCGGGCCGGCGGCTCGCTTGACCAACTGCTCGCAGCCGGCATCCGGCTCGCGCTCGACGCGAACTTCGAGCGCACCGCCGGCCGGGGGCGGTATCTCTACGCCGGCTTCGGCGCCGGCGTCAGCCGGGCGTTCTGAGATGCGGGGCAAGTACGCGGTCATTGGCCTGATGCTGGCCGGCCTCGGCCTGCTGGTCTGGTGGCTGGTCCGGCTCGAGCGCGGGCGCGCCCGGCCCCGGGTCGTCCGGGTGGTCGAGCCTGCGCCCGGCCCGGCCGAGATCACCGCCTCGCGCGAGGAAATCGAAGCGGCCGCGGCCGAAGCCGAGGTCCGGTTCCGCTGCGCCGGCGATGAGTTCGAGCACCTGGTGGTGTCCAGCACCGCCCGCGGCGAGAAGACCGAGTCCTGGCGGAAGCTCTTCGTGGTCGGCGCCAACCTCGGCGTGGCCCTGCCCGGCCGCTACCCGACCGAATTCGCTGCCCGGCGCGAGGACTACGCCCGCTGGCTCGCGCAGATGGCCGAGGCGGGCATCAACACGGTCCGGGTCTACACCATCCTGCCGCCGGAGTTCTACCAGGCGCTGGCCGCGCACAACTTCCGCAACTCCGAGCGGCCGGTCTTCCTCCTCCAGGGCATCTGGGCCGAGCTTCCGGAATCCAACGACCTGTTCGACCCGGACTACACCCGCGCGCTCAAGCAGGAGATCCGGGACGCGGTCGACGTCGTGTCCGGCCGGGCGGTGCGGCCCGAGCGGCCGGCCCACGCCGCCGGCGCCTACTCCGCCGACGTGTCGGCCTTCACCCTCGGCTACCTGTTCGGCCGCGAGTGGGAGCCGGAGGCGGTCGCCGTCACCGACTCCGCGCGCGAGAACGTCGGCCGCTACGATGGCGCCTTCTTCAGCGTCCCGGCCGGCAGTCCAACCGAGGTCTGGCTCGCCGGGATGCTCGACTACCTCGTCCAGTACGAGGTGCTGGCCGGCCGGGTCCAGCGGCCGGTCGCCTTCACGAGCTGGCTGCCGATCGACCCGATGTACCATCCCAGCGAGTACGCCGACCGGTGGCGCGCACGCGAGGCGGATAACGACCTCGTCGCCGTTGACCCGCTCGCGCTCCACACCACGCCCGCCCTCCGGGCCGGCTACTACGCGGCCTACCACGTCTACCCCTACTACCCGGATTTCGTGTTTCTCGACCCGGCCTACCGGGACTACCGCAACGCCCGCGGCGAGTCGGACAACTACGCCGGCTACCTGCACGACCTGAAGCGGCACCACACCGGCCTGCCCGTCTTGGTCGCCGAGTTCGGCGTGCCCTCGTCGCGCGGCAGCTCCCACCACAGCTGGCTCGGGATGAACCATGGCGGCCACGACGAGGCCGAACAGGCCCGGATGAACCTTGCGATGCTGGACGCCATCCACGCCGAGGGCTGCGCGGGCGGGGTGGTATTCGCCTGGCTCGACGAATGGTTCAAGCGCAACTGGCTCATCGACGACTTCGCGGTCCCGGCCGACCGGGTCCGGCTCTGGCACAACGTCCAGAACCCTGAGCAGTGCTTCGGGATGGTCCGGTTCGGCCGCGAGCTGGTCGCGGTCGACGGCGACACCGGCGACTGGGCCGGCCGGCCCCTCGCCGCGGCGCGGGACCCGGCGGCCGGCATCCGGGCCCTCTGGGCCGCGGCCGACGAGGAGTACTGCTACCTCCGGCTCGACCTCGCACAGGCGCCGGACTGGCGCCGGCACGCGATCGGCATTGCCATCGACACCTACGACCCGCGCCTCGGCAACACGCGGCTGGGCCGGATCGGGTTGGACTGTGCCAACGGCGTCGAGTTCCTCGTCCTGCTCTCCGACACCGGCGACGCCGAGGTGCTGGTCGACAGCGGCTACTCGCTCTACTACGACCCCTACCTGACCGACCCGCCCGCGGTCCGGACGGCCGCCGGCCGGGATGGCGCGTTCGTCACCCAGCGCCTCATCAGCAACCACCTTCGGTTCACCGCCGCCGGCGAAACCATCCCGACCTACACTACCGAGTACGGCCGGCTCAGCTTCGGCCGCTCCGCCGACAACTCACTCGCCGACTGGTACGCATTGGACCGGGTCATCGAGCTCCGCCTGCCCTGGGCGCTGCTCAACGTCTCGGACCCGTCCTCGTTCCAGGTCCTGCAAGACGACCCGCTCGCCGATGGCATCCAGTCGGCGACGACCACGGGCTTCGCCTTCTCGGCATTCATCGCGGACAAGGCGACGCCGGGCGCGATCGCCGCTGCCCTGCCGCCGGTCCGGAACGGCGTCCTCCAGTTCACCCGGCGTTGGCGCTGGCGCGGGTGGGAAGAGCCGGAATACGAGGAACGTCTCAAGGACAGCTACGGCCTCTTCGCCGCCGGCCTGGACGCGGTCCTCGCCGACTCGGCGGCCCGGCGGGCAAGCCTCGCCCGGCTCGCCGGGACTCGGCCGGACCCGGGCGAGGGCGTCACGGCCCGGCTCGCCCGATTCCAAGGTGACCGCGCCGGCGCGGTGTCGTTCACCTTCGACGACGGCTCATACGACCAGCTCAAGCACGCGGTGCCGGTCCTCGACCGCTATGGGATGAAGGCCGGCTTCGGGCTCGTCGTCGAGTGGACCGAGGCCCAGCCGGGCTGGCACGCGGAGGAAGACGGCGTGCCGTTCCTTCGCCTTGGGGTCACCGAGGCGAAGCGCCTGCTCGCCGGCGGCCACACCATCGCGGCCCACGGGCTGACCCACGCGCCGGAACTCGCGGGCCGACCCGACGAACTGCCCGCCGCGGCGAGCGCGCTCGAGCAGGCGCTCGGCGCGCCGGTCCGCACCTGCCACTACCCCTACAGCGCGGCCGGGCCAGAACTGGTCGAGGCGGCCCGCCGCGCCGGGTTCTGGTTCGGGCGCGCCACCGGCGACCGTCACAACCCGGCGTCCGGCTTCGACCGGTTCCGGCTCTCGAGCTTCGCCTTCTACAACGAGACCCTGCCCGGGCTGGCCGGATTCATCCGCATTCTCGCCGCCGGCCGGGACAAGTGGACAATCCTCCAGCACCACCGCATCCTCGAGCCGGAAGCCCGCGAACTGCAGACGATGCTCCGCCACAATGTCACCCACACCTACTCGGTGACGCCGCTGACCTTCGGCCGCCAGGCCCGGCTCGTGCGCAACGCCGGCCTCTGGGTCGCGCCGATTGAGGACGTCGGACGCTACCTGCTCCAGCACCGGCAGGCGCGCCTGGTTCTGGACCAGTCCGAGCGCTCGGCCACGCTCCGGCTCGAGGGGGTCCGCACCGGGGGTCTGCCGGCAGTGCCGATGACGGCCGTGCTCGACGTGCCCTGGCATTGGGTGACGGTGACCGGGTCGCTCGCCGACGGCGTCTACTCACCCTGCAACGGCCGGCTGATGCTCCCGCTCCTGCCCGACCGGGACGTCATCCTCAGCCGGCCGGGCGAACCGGACTCCCGCTAGCCCGCGGGCCGGGTTTCGCCCAGTCCCGCTTCGTGCCCTTGAGTTTCTTGCCTGTTCCGGTACGTGCGCCAATCCTCTTGGTGTCTTTGTGTTTGACTCCCTGTCCGCCTTCCCGGGCCCTCTCCGCCCGCGGCGCGGACAGCCGGCCGGACGGACGCCAGCCGCGCGGCCCGGCCGGCAACCGGCCGCGCGGGCTGGACCGCATCCTGACCTGCGCCGGTCCGGACGCCCGGCAGACCGGCCGCACCGGCAGGTCTCGAGCCGGCCGGCGAGCCGCTCCCGGACCCGGCCCACGAAAGCATATCGGTAGCCGCTACCCGTTTCTCCCCCGGACAGTGCCCCCGCAAGTGAACCCGGACCCGGAATCGCTACTCGACCGGGTCGCGTAACTGCCCGCAAACAACCCGGTTGCGGCGGACGAGTCTGCCTCGGCCGCCCGCGAGCGAAGATTTCGTGTTAGTCTTTCCCGCCGGCGGCATCCAACAGGGCGAACATGACGGACTCACGCCGACACCACCCGCCGCCGCCTGCGCGGCCGAAACCAACCGGGGCATCCTCCCTCCGCCGGCCCGAGGCCTTCCGACGAACCCTTGCCGTCCAGTGGCAGGCCGCCCGGTTCGGGCGAGGACCGGCCTGCCCGAGCGTGCGGTCGAGCGGTTCCGCGAGCAGGCCGCGGTGGTGCAGGGCGTCGCCGACGCGGTCCGCGCCGCGCTCGCCCGCCGGGACACGCCCCACGCCGCCGCCTACTCATACCTCTGCTGGGGCCGCGAGGTCTGGGGACGCTAGCGCCGGGCCCAGGGCCCGGGACTCGCCGCCGTGCTCGCCCCGCGGCGCGAGAAATGGCGGGTGCGCGGGCTCGACCCCGGGACCCTCGAAGCGGTCGAACGCGCGGTCATCGCCGCGCTCGATACCGATGGAGACTGACGTCCGTGGCCGCCCGGCTATCGTGAAAGGCGATGGACGAACCCCGCGCGCCCCGCCCGGACCCGGACCGCGACCTGCTCGACGACCTCCGGGAAGGCAGGCCCGGCGCGGCCGAGCGGTTCTTCCGCCGGTTCTGGCCGGTCGCGCTCGCCTACGCCCGGACGGTCCTCGCCGACGACGCCGAGGCCGAGGACGCGGCCATCGAGGGAATCGAGCGCGCCCTGCGCGGCCTGCCCGCTTTCCGCGGCGACTGCCGAATCTCGACCTGGGTCATCGACGTCTGCCGCAACCGCGCCCGCGAGCGGGCGCGCGCCCGGTCGCGCCGGCCCGGGCCGCTCAGCCTCGACGACTGCGGTGAGCCGCACGACCCCGGCCCGGAGGCCGCACGCGACGCCCGCCCTCGGTCGTCGTCCTCTGGACCCGGGTCCGGCCGGGAAGCGGGGCTTTCATCGTCGGTTCTGCGGGCCGCGCGGCACGCGGAACGGGGGCGGCTGTGAAGCCGCCCCCGCCCTGTTGCCGGTATCAGCGCTACTTCTGGCTGATGATGTAGAACTCGACCCGGCGGTTGAGGGCCTTGCCCTCGGCCGTGCTGTTCGTGGCCACCGGGTTGCTCTCGCCATAGCCCCTCGACATCAGTCGGCTTGCGTCGATGCGCAGGTTATGCACGAGGTAGCTCACCACCGCTGCGGCGCGGCGGTCGGACAGGCTGAGGTTGTAGGACTCCGAGCCGTCGCTGTCAGTGTGGCCCTGGATCTCGACCCGGATGGACGGGTTCTCGGTGAGAATCCTGGCGGCATCCTCAAGCGCCGGCCGGGACTCCGGCTTGATTGTCGACTTGTCGTAGTCGAAGTAGATGCCGCGCAGGGTGATGGACATGCCTTCCTTGACCAGCTCGAAGTTCTTGACGGCAGGCTTGCCCTTTTCGATCACGATTGCCGCGGTCTGGTCAATGTAGCCCTCGGCCGTGGCCTTGACCGCGTACGAGCCGACCGGCAGCTCGGTGGAGTAGACGCCGGTTGTCGGGCTGGTGACCGCTGCGGCCACGCCCCCGTCGGGGAAGCTGACCGTCGCCACCAGCGGCTTCCCGGTCTGCTTGTCCGACACCTTGCCGGTCAGCGTGCTCGTCATGTCCTTGGTGGTCAGGTTGAACACGACGTTGGTGACCTTGCCGTCCTCGACGGTGACGGTCTGCGAACCGGTGAAGTAGCCCTCGAGCGCGGCGGTCACGCTGTAGACCCCGGTCGGGACGTCGTTGACGCGGAACGCGCCGCCCGGCTGGTCGGAGTTCAGCGCCGCGAGGCTGCTCTTCGGGAACTCGATCCGCGCGTTCAGCGGCTGCTTGGTCGCGGCATCGAGCACCTGGCCCGCGACCACGCCGTAGGCGACAAGCGAGCGGAGTTTGAAGTCGTGGGTCGTGACCGCGCCCTTCTTGACGTCGAGCGGGACCGACTGCGACTGGTAGCCCGGGGCAGAGGCTTCGACCACCGTCACGCCGGTCGGGGCCTTCTTGACCTCAAACACGCCCCTTGCGCTGGTGGTGATCGGCGTCAATTGGTCGTTCCTCGGGAACCCGACATTGGCGGCGAGCGCGACGCCGGTCTTTTCGTCGGTGACCGTGCCGGCAATCGTGCCGAACTGAGGCTTGGGGCGCGCGCCGAACGGCGTCGCCAGCGATATGCCGGCGATGAGTTCGTTATTCGCCCGTTTGCCGAGCGCGAAGGAGTAGGCGGCCTTGAACGCGAACGAACTGGCGTTGCCGAACACGACCCCGGGGGTCAGGTAGACGTGGCCGATGTCGGTATCAAACATGTTCTTGGAGGCGGCCGGCTGGCGCGAGAGCACTTCACCGAACAGCGCGAAGCCGCGGCCGGCCAGCTCGACGCCGATGCCGTACCGGGTCTCCTCGTTGATCTTGCCGAGGTTGAACATGAAGTTGGGCGCGGTCGGCAGCACGTCCTGGAACTGCAGCGTCGCCAGGCCGTTCCAGGCGAACTTCGACGCCCCGGCGACGGCCGGGTCGCCCGCCTGCGGGATGCCGTACGGGTCGAGCCACTCGACGTCGGGTCTGTTATTCCTGCCAGACGTGAACGTGTAGGAGCCGGCAAAGCCCAGCTTCAGCACCGGTATGATCGGCACCGACACCTTGCCGCCGGCCTTGAGGTCGTGCGTGGCCATCGTGAAGCCGTCATTATCTATCTTCTTCGGGGTCTGGAATATCCCGCCCCACGAGCTGAATACCTCCACGCCGACATACCTGGTGACAACCGGCGCGTAGCTCAGCTCCGGCGCAACCAGGTCGAGCACCCATCCTTTAGTGTTAGTTGGATTGGGCTCGGCGAACAGCGCGTTGCGTCCCAGCGCGTGGGCTGATAGTGTCAGCCCGGCCTCGTCTTCGACCAGCGCGCTCTGGACGCGCAGCAGGCCTCTCCCGCCGCCGATGCCCGGGTATCCGAACACGAGCGCGGGAAGCACTGCCATCAGCAGTGCCGTCAGTGACACGGTCTTCCTTATCATCTTTCCTCCCTTAGAGGTTTTGCGGACTATTGAGCGAAACTGGACATTTCAGACTACTGACTAGCACTTGCCCTGCGCGGCCCCCGCCTGCGGGCAGTCAACTCCACGCTATCTCCGGTGCGGCAGGCCGGCGAGGATGCGGTCCACCTTCGTGAACCTGATCCAGGCCCGGTCGGAACCGAGCACACCGACGACCGCGAGTCCGACGCTGAGATAGACCACCCCGAGAATCAGCAGCACTAGCGCCTTGACCGGCAGGCTCCAGGGCAGCCACGCGAGGAGCGCAATGTGGATGAACGCGAATCCCATCAGCGCCAGAAACAGGAAGATGGCCATCCCCAGCAGGGCGATGAATGCCCGGCGGGCCTTCCGCACCCCGGCGACGTAGGTCGCGGCCGCCTCGGTCTTGAGGATGGCCAGGACGCCGCCGAGCCAGCGGCCGAACAACCCTGACAGGATTCCGAGGACAAACTTCATGCTCTGAATCGGCTACCGCCGCCTCCTGGCCAGGAGCCCGATGAGCAGGCCGGTAGCCGCCGCGCCGCCGACGTAGTACCAGGGGTGCTTGCGCACCGAATGGTCTACGGTAGTGGCGGCCACCCTGGCCGTGGCGCCGACCTCCTTGCCCTGCTCACCAACCCAGTCGGCGGACGCGTGGGCGGCACCGCCGAGGGCCGACCACAGGTCGGTGTACTTCTCGGTAAGCAGTTTGCGCAATTCCTCTCGTCGCTCCCTGGCGGCCTCATTCAGATGGGCCAGCGCTTCGTCGAGCTTCTCAGGGTTGTCCTTCATATGGCTCATATGCTTCTCCTGTGGTTCGTAGCTGAAGAGATTCTCTTCGCCCTGCGGAGCTTCCGGGTGCTGTGTGCCTTCCTGCTCATAACTCGTTCCCGTCTCACGGAATCTTCCTGCCCTTCGCCAGCCGGTAGATGATCAGGACGAGGGCGATGACGAGCAGGATGTGAACCAGCGGACCGCCGACTCCCGCAAGCAGGCCCGCCAGCCACAGGACCAGCAGGACTATGGCGACAGCCCAGAACAGCCCTGTACCGGCCTTCTTCTGCGTCGTGTTCACGTCCAGCCCTCAGCGGGCTCTCCGGGACGTCACAAGTCGCCAGATGACGACTATGACGGCGATGACAATCAGCGCGTGAATCAGCGGAGTGCCGATGTGGAACGCGAAGAAGCCCAACGCCCAGAGGATGAACAGGATGACCGCTATTGCCCAGAACATACCGTCACCAGCCTTTCCTTGTCTCGAACTTGACTTGTCGACTCCGGGTCGGATTCAACACCAAGACACGAAGACAGAAGACTCTGGGGTCCGAACCCCGGCGCGTCGCGCCGGGAGTCCGTTCCGGAATCCTGCCGGAGTTCTCCTTCTCTCCGCGCCGAAGGCGCGGCTTCCCGGCGGCCGGTGGCCGCCGGGTTCTTTGTGCCTTGGTGGTTTGCCCGGTTTCTCGGTCCGGAGCTCTCACCTGCGGACGTCATTGCCGCCGCTAGTCCCGCGCGGACCCGCTGAAGTAGTAGCGGAACCCGACTGACCCCTGCGGGCCGAAGAATCCCTTGCTGGGCGGAACCCCGGCAAGGTCGAATGTCGGGACCACTTCCACGAACAGGCCGACCGGGACGCTGGCGAACACGTACTCGAGCCCGAACGGGACCCGGATGCCGATCCTCGTGTCCGGGTAGTCGTCCGCCGACATCCCGACGCGGGCGCCGACGCCGATGTAGAGCGGCAGATAGCCATCGCCCGACGACTGGAGCAGGCTGTTCGTATGCCAGAGCACGTCGCCGTGGAAGTGCAGCGCCCGCCCGGACCACATTGAGTATCCCAGCCCGGCGTCGAGCGCGACGTTGCGGCTGGTCCAGATCTTGGCGCTGAGCCCGGAAGGGTTCCCGCCCATCAGGCCCAGGCCGAAGCCCTGCGGCCGGGCATCGGCAACCCCGGTGCAGAGGCCGACAATCACGAACGCGGTCAGTACTGTGCGTTTCATATCCCGTCTCCTACTGATGTTTGGTCATCCCGTCGAAAGGTGGGGTCGGCATGCCGCCGGTTGGGAGGCAGGTGCGCTTGTCCGACTGCCGCCGACCCCGTGTTACCCATGGATGATTGCGCACCATCATCCATCTGCGCGACAGCGCACGTCGTGGCACGTGGGTTGTGCTGTCGTTCCCCGGTCGCGTCCATCTTCCACTAACCTTGTAGTATGCACATAGCGTGCCGGACCGAGCCGCCCGGCGAGCTCTGCAGGACAGGCTGGCGGCGACGCCGAACCCGTGTTTCCCCAGAGAGACACCGGGGCCGACGAACAGGCTCGCCCGGCGCCGCGGCGCAAAGGTCGTGCCCGCAAGGAGACACCCCCGGGTGGTTCACGCCGGTGCAACGCCTGTTCACCTGGATGACTCGTCCCCGCGGCGCGACTGAGGTGTAATCCCGAAACGCCTCATGATGCGGTAGAGGCTGGTTCGCAGGATACCCAACTCCCCGGCCGCATCGGCAACATTGCCATCGGCCCGCTTGAGCACCCTGTCGACCACCTCGCGCTCGGCGCGCTCGACCGCGGTCTTGAGCTTCCTCTCGCCCGCCTGCTTCCCTGCGGTGCGCCTTCGGCCCCTGGACTTCACGGCCGGGTCGCCCTGCGAGAGGAACCCGGACTCGGGCGAGGCGTCGGGGACCCGGCGCGCCCTCGAGGCCGGCTTCCCTTGCCGAGTGGTCCCGGTCTCGTCACGGCAGGCGGTCACGGTCGACCGGAACCAGCCAGTAGTGCCGCGCGGGCGCTCGCGTCAAGCGCGACCCGCCAGCCGGGGCCGTACCGGGGGTTCCGCCCTCGGGGTTCTGATTCAACTGCGGTGACGCGCGGCGGCGGAGCGCGGCTGTCCGGCCCGGCGCGCCGGCGGGCGCGGCCATCTGTCCGGCCACATCGCTGCCGGGGCGTTCCTCGTCTCTGGTCCGACTTGCAGTATTCGGCATCTTCATCTCCTCTTGCGGCCGGGCCCGTGGTCCGTGGTTCAAGGCTCGCAGTTCAAGGTTCATAGTTCAGAATTCAGCGCTCTGCGCGCCGGGTCGGGTAGGCTGTCCTCGGGTCCTCGTGTGAATTCCCGAGGGGTCGGCATGAAGTCGACAAGGAGGCAGAGCCACCGACTCCCGCCGACCCCTCGAGGGCGTCCGGATGATTGTCTGCCCATCATCCCGCCGTGCGCGACACCAGGCAGCGGGGGGATTACACTGCGCGCTGTCGCTGCAAATCCTGGTTCCTACCCTTGGTATGGGTACCCGCACATCGCGTGCCAGGGCCGTCTCGCCGCGGTCGTAGCACCCGGCCGCCGGTATCGCCCGGCGCGGACCGTGCGGCAGGTACCATTGCTGCGGCGCCATTGTATCCTCAGGGAGACAGATTGTCTCTGGCCGGAGATTCGACCGGGTGCCCGGCAACGGGTGGGGGTTCCTCGACGTAGCTTCCCGGTCCGGCGGACGGCAGCGCGTCGGCCGCGCCCCGCGGCTTGGAGAAGTTGGCGGTGAAGCCGAACGCGTCGTTCTGTGTCATCAGCTCCTCGAACCCTGCCTGCTTCGCAAGGCGTTTCACCTCGTCCTTCGGGCAGTGGCGGGGGTCACTGGTGAACTCGCTTACCGACAGCACGCCGCCGGGCTTGAGCACGCGGAGCGCCTCGGCCAGCGCCGACTGCTTGTCCTTCACCTCGCCGATTGTCGCCACGAACAGGACCAGGTCCGCGCCGGCGATGCCTGCCGGGAGTCGCTCGGCGAGTGCAACGTGGGTCTCGATGTTGTCGATGCCGGAATCGGCGGCTCTCGTCGTGATGGCCCGTATCATCTCCGGCTGAATATCGATGCAAATCAGCCTCCCGCCGGGCAGAAGCCGCCTTGCCACCTCGACCGAGAGCCGTCCGGAGCCGGCTCCGACCTCCACCACCAGCATCCCGGGCCGGAGGCCCGTGCGGCTGATGACGGTGACCGGAAGCGTCGGAAGGCGCCAGAGTGGATCCCCAAGCAGGGCCGCCAGCCACGACGGCGTCGGAAACGGCAAGATCCTGAGCACGGCGTGGGCGAGCGCGACAACGCTGCCGACCAACAGTGCCCACCACAGAATCCGCAGCGGGGGGCCGGGGTTGAGCAGGACGAGTCCATGGACAGCAGTGAAGCCCAGAACGAGCAGGCTGGTGAACAGCAGGATATTGCCGGCCACGCCGAGCCGGGAACGGATTGCCCGGTAGAAGAGCCAGCCGGCGAGCGCGACCCAGAAGACCGTCAGCACCGCTCCGGCCAGGTACAACAAGGCTTCCTACCTTCCCAGGACCCTTTTCACCTGGCCGACCTTCGCCTGCGCCTTGCCGGCCCGCTTCTCGGCCTTGCCCTTGCGTCTCAGCTTGCGGTTGCCGATGACCTTCCCCACGGCTTCCTTGATACTGCCCCGCACGTTGTGAACCCTGCCTTCCGCTTCGTCACGCGTACTCGATTTCATACTGTTTCTCCTGGCGTTCTCCGGTCCTTCGGTTGGCGCTTCGGCCCTTCGACCTCGCGCTCCATTCGAGTCATCTCCCATCCCTCGAGCCGCGGGACAAAGCGCCGGCTAGTAGTGATAGAAGACCTCGAGGTCACACGCAGCGAAGAAGCCTTCAACTCCCTGGTTCACCCTCGTGACGCGGAGCTTCCAGGCGCCCTCGGCCGGCTCGCCGGCGAAGGTGGGGGTGAGCCTCAGGTCGTACACGTCCAGCAAAATCAGGTCGTAGCCGTCATAGATCAGCTTCTGGGTCCCGGACGGGGAGACGACCCATACGTTGAACTGCTCGTGCTGGAGCTGCTCGGTCGGCTCGAAGTCGGTCGTGATAAAGACCGAGTCAACGATGGAACCGGCCGGGAACGGGTCGCCGTCGAGCTCGAACACGAACGTTGCCTCGGTCGTGCCGGGGTTGAGCAGGTAGGTCGAATCAGGGGTCTCGCCGTCCATGGCGGAGCGGTTCCAGGCCCGGGAGCTGACGTCCTTGCTGGCCGCGTCCGTGCCGCCCTGGCCGTCACTGCAGGCCACGGTAACGGTGCCGGTTGCGGCGCCGTCGGGTGCGGTCCAGGTGACGGTCTCGCCGGTCGTGGCCGATAGTGTCCCGACCGTGGCGTTCCACGTGAAGGCCAGGGAATCGGAGTCCTCGTCCGTGGCGCTCACAGCGAGCAGGACGGTCTCAAGCGGCCGAACGGTGGCGTCGGGCGTTGCGGTCAGGGAGGTGATGACCGGGTCGTGGTTCTGACCGCACCCGACGAGCAGTCCGAGCAGTGCCACTGCCATCGGCAGTGGTGCGATGCGTCTCAGGTACATTGCGCTTCTCCTTACTTCTCTCAGGCATGACCTTGCCTGAGTCGATTACCGTGGTGCGCGGACCGGGCGAGGGCGGGGTTCCACGCACCGCTTGAACAGGCTAATGCACCGGGCGTGCCAAAGGCGGGCGGGACGCATTGAGACAGACTGTCGCGGCCCGGGTCAGGGCAAGCGGCGCGTCAACACGCACCTGCGGGCCGGGGAAGGACGCGGCGCACCGGCCGCGCCCGGGAGAGACAGGGGACTGACTTTGTCTCTCCCGGGAGTCAGCCGTTCTCCCGGGAGAGACAGGAACCGGCGCTGCTCTTGGGGTTAGTTGTGGGTCCGGGTCTGAGTCGCGATTCCGTAGCGCTTCATTATCCGGTACAGGCTGGGCCTGACGACGCCCAGGATCGCGGCCGCCTCGGTGACGTTGCCGTCGGTCTGCACCAGCACCCGCTCGACCGCCTCGCGCTCCGCGCGCTCGATGGCAATCTTGAGGGTCCCGTCCGTCGGGACCTTGGCCTCGGCGCCCAGAAACGAGCGCAGTTCCTCGGCCTCGACCGGGTTCGTCTCCGCCATGATGACCACGCGCTCGATGAGATTCCGCAGTTCGCGGACGTTGCCGGGCCAGCTGTACGCCTTCAGCACGAGCAGGCTTTCGGGGGTGAGACTGACGATCCGCCCGTAGTTTGCGCAGAGCCGGTCAAGAAAGAACGCGGTGATGAGTTCGATGTCCGCGGCCCGCTCGCGGAGCGGCGGAACGTTGATGGTCACGACGTTCAGGCGGTGGTAGAGGTCCTTCCGGTAGCGGTCCTCCTGGACCAGCTCCGGGAGGTTCTTGTTGGTCGCGGCGACGACCCTGACGTCGAGGTGGATGACGGCGTTGCCGCCGACGCGATGGATCTCGGAATCGTTCATGAAGCGCAGCAGCTTCGCCTGCGCCGACAGGCTGAGGTCACCGATCTCGTCCAGGAACAGGGTCCCGCCATCGGCCTCCTGGAGCTTGCCCATCCGGGCCGATTCCGCGCCGGTGAACGCGCCTTTTTCGTGGCCGAAAAGCTCGCTCTCGATAAGCTCCCCGGGAATCGCCGCGCAGTTCAGTGCGACGAAGGCCTCGCCGGCGCGCGGGCTCCGCAGGTGCACTGCCCGGGCCACCAGCTCCTTGCCCGCGCCGCTCTCACCGGTGATGAGGACGCTGGCGGCAGTCGGGGCGACGCGGTCGATGAGGTCCCGCACGTGCTGAATTGCCCGCGAGTCGCCGACCATTCGGAATTGCCCTTCCAGTTCCCCGCGGAGCCGCCCCACCTGCCGCTCCAACCGGCCGGCGGTCAAGGCATTCCTGGCGGTGAACCGGATGAGATTAGCGGTCTTTGCCTCGGATTCCCTGAGCGCCTTTGCGCTTGCCGCCAGCACCCGGCGCTGCTCCTGGACGTGCCGTATCATCTCGCGGGCGACTTCGAGTTGGGCAAGGTCAGCGCCCAGGAGGCAGATCGTCACGCCGTCGGTCTGCTCCAGCCGGCTGGCCCAG
>JAWOHE010000022.1:0-37151 GCA_046485285.1 bacterium | reverse complement strand
CCACCCTCGGCTCGGGAATCCGCAAGGATGGGTAGATCTCCGCAAAGATCGCCTCCGGCCGGTCCGTATGTAGGAGCGGCTTCATAGCCGCGATGCTCTTTCGGGCCGGAGGCGGCACGGCGGCAGAAGGGGCACGGAATCGCGACAGGGATGTCGCTCCTACAGGAAGGCTGGTCCGTATGTAGGAGCGGCTTCATAGCCGCGATGCTCTTTCGGGCCGAAGGCAGGACGGAGGCAGAATGGGGCGGAATCGCGACAGGGATGTCGCTCCTACAGGAAGGCCGGTCCGTATGTAGGAGCGGCTTCATAGCCGCGATGCTCTTTCGGGCCGGAGGCGGCACGGCGGCAGAAGGGGGCGGAATCGCGACAGGGATGTCGCTCCTACAGAGGACTGAGCGCAGAACTTTGAGCCCTGAGCGATGAACCCTGAACCAGTGAGCGGACGATGGGTGGGAGGCGATTCTAGTACTGGGGATTCCGGGGACATAATACTTAACTCCCCGCTCCGTCAACCCCGGCCCGGGCATCGTGTTCATCGCCGCTAACCAGCCGTGCAAGAAAGGTAGAGACAATGGCCGCACACGACATCGTCGACAATCGGCAGTTGAAGCTGGCCGAGACCGTGGGACGGGCTATCTTCTCATTGGATGCACTCATTGGAAGCAATACCGGTTGACGGCGTACCCGAAACGGGTACAATCGTACCCGATATGGGTACACGACCAGAAGACTTGATTGGCGTGACGCTTTTTGGCCGAACCAGGCGAGCCGTGCTGTCGCTCCTGTATGGCCACCCCGATGAGGAATTCTATGTCCGGCAGATAATCCGTACGACCGGCATCGGACAGGGAACAGTGCAACGCGAGCTGGAACGGCTCGTTGCGGCCGGGCTCATCTGCCGTCGGGAACACGGCCGTCAGGTTTACCTCCGGGCTAATCGCGACAGCCCGGTGTATCAGGAGCTGCGTGGATTGCTGGTGAAGACTGCGGGCGTGGCCGATGTGCTGCGCGAAGCGCTGGCGCCGCTGGCGGACCGTATCCGGGCTGCATTCGTGTATGGCTCGTTCGCGCGCGGAGACGAGCGCAGGACCAGCGACGTGGATGTGATGGCGGTCGGTGATGCGGGTTTTGTCGAGGTATCGGACGCGCTGGGTTCTGCCCAGCGAACACTTGGCCGCGAACTGAATCCGGTCGTGTATTCCGAGCCGGAGTTCCACGCAAAGGTGGCCGAGAACCGGGTGTTCGTGAAAACGGTTCTGCGGGAACCGAAGGTGTTTCTGATTGGAGATGAACATGAGCTTGACCGACTGGCAGGCAAACGGCTGGCTGATTGAGCAACAGCCTGACGCCAGAGAGGTGCGGTTCCTGCTGGCGATTGCCGATCGGGAGCTCGGGGACAGCCGAGTCGAGGGACTGAGCGTCGAGGCAAGGTTCAACCACGCATACAGCGCGGCGTTGCAGTCCGCGGCCGCAGCGCTTGCCGCCTGTGGGTATCGGGCGGAACGTTCCGGTTATCACTACCGGGTGATTGACTCTCTACGGCTCACGGTCGGGTTGGATGTCCGGCAGGTAGAACGTTTGGACCGGGCGCGCAGAAAGCGGAACCTGAGCGATTATGAGCGGCCGGACGTGGTTTCTCTGCAGGAAGCCGAAGAGATGGTCAAATTGGCTCGGGATGTCCGCCGCCAGGTTCAGGACTGGCTTGCGACGAACCACCCGGATTTCCTTTCGGGATAGACCATGGCCGCACATGACATCGTTGACAATCGGCAGGTGAAGCTGGCCGAGACCGTGAACCGGATGTTGGGGATTCCGGGGACAATACTTAACTCCCCGCCCCGTCTGCCCCGGCCCGGGCGTCGTGTTAGTACCGGTCGTTGTGGCGCGGAAGAAGGGGGATGTCAATGGGAAATTGCGCGGGCGGGATTGCAGATGCCGGATTGCAGAGTGCAGAGGGCGGAATCAGGCACGAAGGCAGAGGGGGAAGGGTGAGAAGGGAAGAGATTCTGAACTATGAACTCTGAACTATGAACCTTGAACCACGGCCCCCACGGGCCGGAGAGGGATCTCTCCACTGCGGTCGAAATGACAGGCGGTGCGGGGGGGAGGGAGGGAAAGCGCTGAACGATGAGCGCAGAACTTTGAGCCCTGAACCATGAACCCTGAACCAGTGAGCGGACGATGGGTGGTAGTCGGATTTTCGGCTTGACACGCGGGGCGGGGAGGAATAGACTCCTCCCGGAAGCGGGAATGACGGGACAGCAGGAAGGCAGTGATGCGTTTGTCGGTCAGCACAGGAGGTGAGCGAGATGTACCGACATACTCTGCGCAGCAGCCACACCGCGCGGGCCGGCGGCGGGTCGGGACGCGCACGGTTGATGGTCCTGGTCGCGCTGGTCGCGGCCGCGGCTTCGGGGCAGTGGCTGGAGACGACGATTGAACTGCCCGGCGACCGGTTGGGGCCGCGCCACCCGGAGGCGATTGTGGCCGCGGGCGACAAGGTCTACGTCGGCGGGGTCGACGGCCCGGGCCTCCTGTCGCTCGACGCGGTGACGATGGGACGCATCCGGTGCTTCACCGGGCTGACCGGGGTGCGGGCGCTGGCCTGGGCGCCGGCGTCGAACAAGGTCTACGCCGCCCGGCGCGACCAGTCAGAGATCCACGTGATTGACTGCGAGCTCGACTCGGTCGTCCGCGTGCTGTCGGTCGGGAGCTTCCCGATTCGACTGCTCCACGACCCGGCGCGCAACGTCGTCTACTGCCTGAGCTACAACGTCGGCGAGCTGGCGGTCATCGACGTCGCGGGCGACTCGGTGCTCGCGGTCGTGCCCGTGCCGAGGCTTTCGTACAACATCGCGCTCGAGAGCGCGGTGCGGAAGCTCTACTGCGTGAGCCCGGGCGACTGGCTCGTGACCGCGGTCGACGCCGACGCCGACACGGTGCTGACGACGATTGCGACGACGGCGATGCCGGTGAACGTGGTCGCAAACCCGGCCCGGAACAAGGTCTACGTGACCGGGGACGGCGCGGTTGACATCATCGACGCGGTCGGCGACAGCCTGCTCGATTCGATTCCCGGTGTCACCCGGCCGATGCTGGCCTGCTACAACCCGGATGACGACAAGGTCTACGCGGTCGGCCCGAGCTATGTTCACGTGATAGAATGCGCGACCGACAGCGTCCTTGCCCGGCTGTACGCGGGCGTCGACGATGGCGCGGTCGCCTACAACCCGGCCGCCAACGCCGTCTACGTCGCGGGCGGGTCCGAGTTCTCGGTGATTGACGGTGCGAGCGACCGGATTGTCGTGTCCTTCTGGCTGGCGAGCACGGCCGGGCTGGCGGTGGACGTTGCGCGGAACCGGGCCCACTGCGCCCAGTTCGACGTCTCGCTGGTCTCGACCATCGACGGCGTCACGAACCAGGTGACTCGCGTTGTCCGGACCAAGAGCGGCGCGCTGGCACTTGCCTTCGACCCGCGGGCGGACCGGTTCTACTGCGCGGACGAGGCGCTCGAGGAGCTGTTCGTCGTCGACGGCGCGGACAACACGGTCATCGGTTCGGCGGCCCTCGGCCGGCAGTTGCTGAGCGTGGCGGCGAGCCCGGTCGCGGGCAAGGTCTACTGCGGCACCGCGGACGGCGCGGTGCTGGCCTGCGACGGCGCGACCGGCGAGCTGATCAGGCGCATTGAGCTCGGGTTCCCGGCCGGCCTGCTGGAGTGGAACCCGGCCGCGAACAAGCTCTACGCCGCGCCCCGGGACGGGAACCTCGTCGGCATCGTCAACTGCGCCCGCGACTCGCTCGAGGCGATCGTCGGGCTCGGCACCGGGGCCGGGGTCGCGGCACTGCTCTCGGTGCCGACCCGCAACGAGGTCTACGTCGCATCCGGGCCGGTCGGTCTGCTGACGGTGATTGACGGCTTCCGCAACCGGGTGGCCGCCTACATCGGCGTCCTCGGGAACCCGGCCCTGCTGTTCTGGGCGCCGCGGGCCAGCCGGGTCTGCTGTGTCCACGCCGGCAACGTCGGGGTCGCCACGCTCGTCGACGTGGAGCGGCGGGCAGGCGTCGATACCGTGCCGATCGGCATGTACAACCTGGAGTATGCCGCCTGCGACACCGCGCGGAACCGACTCCACGTCGGACGGGCCGGCGACGGGCGAATCGTGGTCATCGATGTCGAGGCCGGCCGGCACGTCTGGACGCTGTCCTGGCTCGGGCGCGCGGGCGCGCTGGCGGTGGACACGAGGCTCAACCGGCTGTACGCGCCCGACCCGGGCGCGAACCAGGTCGGCACGTTCAACCTCGAGACCGGCAGGTACATCGGGGCCATCCCGGTCGGGGCAGGGCCGCTGACGATGGTGTGGAACTCGAACCACGACCGGGTCTACGTCGGTTGTCAGCCGGGGCGCTCGATCGCGGTCCTGCGCGACAGCCTCACGGTCGGGGTCGCGGAGGAGGTTGCCGGAGCCCGGGAGCGGCCGCTGCCGACGATTGTCCGCGCGGTGCTGGCGATGCCGACGGCCGGCGACCCGGCGGCGCGCGGGCAGTTGCTCGACGTCTCGGGCCGGAGCGTGATGGAACTCGCGCCGGGCGCGAACGACGTCCGGCACCTGCCGGCCGGCGCATACTTCGTGCGGACCGTGTCCGCGGACGGGCGGGCCGCGGTCCGGAAGGTGGTCATCCAGCGTTGAGCCCGCGGGCGCCGGTTTCTTGACACCGGGCGGTCGGAGGGTAGTCTCTTGGCCCGAAATCATGGCGCAGGAAACCGACAGCATCGTCGAGCAGGTCCGCGCGGCCGAGGCCGAGGTCGCGGCCGCGGTGAAGGCCGCCGAGGAGCGACGCCGGCGCGCGGCGCTCGAGGCCGAGGCCGCGGCCCGGCAGGCGGTCGCTGACGCCCGCGAGCGGCTCCAGAAGAAGCTGGTCGAGGCGGTCAGGCAGGCCGAGGCCGAGGCGGAGCGGCTTGCCGCCGAGCAGGCCGCCGGGACCCAGGCCGATGTCGCCGCGATTGCCGGCGCGGACCCGGCCGCGGTCGAGCGCGCGGCGGACACGGTCGTCGAGGCACTCAAGAAGCAATGGCGGTCGAGCCGGTAGCCCGGGTCGTCGTCGCGGTCCACCGGGACCGGTCCGAGCAGTTGCTCAAGTCGCTCCAGCGGCGGGGAGTCTTCCACCTGGTTCGCAGCGAGACGGTCGAGACGGCGGCGGCCGGCGAGCCCGGCCGCGAGTTCGCGCGCTACGAGGAGGCGATCGAGCTCCTGAAGGCGCGGCAGGCGTCGAAGCGGAGCCTGCTCGGCGGCGACCAGGTCCCGATGACCCGCTCACAGTTCGATGCCGCAGCCGAGCGGTACGACGCCGGGCCCCGGCTTGACGAGGTGCGGGGCCTGGGCCGGGAACTCGACGAGCTGGCCGGGCGCGGCCGGGAGCTCGATACCGAGGCGCGCCGGCTCGCGCCGTGGCGCGGGCTCGACCGGGCGCCGGCGGAGCTCGCGCGGCTCGAGAAGGCCGCGGTGCTGACCGGGCTTTTCGCGGACGAGGTCGAGGTCGGCCGGGCCCGGGAGTTGCTGGCCGGGCGGCGGGCGGCGGTCCAGCCCGTCGCGGCAGGCGAGGCCGGCGTCGCGGCGCTGGTCGTCTGCCTGCGCGGCGAGGAGGACGAGGTCGGCCGGGAGCTTTCCGGGCTGCGGTTTGAGCCGGTCGACCTGCGCGAGGTGGGTCGGCGGCCGGCCGACGCGCTCGCGGAGGTCGAGCGCGAGCGGGCCGACATCGCGCGCCGCCGGGGGGGGATCGAGGCGCGGCTGGCCGAACTCGTCACCGAACTGCCGAGCCTGAAGGCGGTCGCCGACAGCGTGCTCAACCGTCAGCGCCGGACCGAGGCGTCGGCCGCGCTCGAGCGGACCGAGTCGGTGGCGATGCTGACCGGCTGGGTCCGCGAGCGGGACCTGCCCGCGCTCGAGCAGATTGTCGCGAGCGTTGGTGCGGCGGCCGTCACGCGGGTCGCGCCGCCCCCGGACGAGGCGCCGCCGGTGGCGCTGGCGAACCGGCGGGCTTTCCGGCCGTTCGAGCTCGTACTCGACCTCTACGGGATGCCCCAGCCGGATGAGGCCGACCCGACTCCCTGGCTGGCGCCGTTCTTCCTGGTGTTCTTCGGCTTCTGCCTGACCGACGCCGGCTACGGCATCGCGCTGGCGGTGATCGCGGCACTGCTGATGAGGCGGATGGGCGCGAACAACAAGCTCCTCGGCATCCTGCTTTTCGGCGGGCTGATGACGATTGTCGCCGGCGCGCTGGTCGGCGGCTGGTTCGGCGACCTGCCGGACCGGCTCGGCTGGCAGCCGCTGCTGGGAATCAAGAACCGGCTGATGTGGTTCGACCCGCTGAAGAACCCGATGCCCTTCTTCATCCTGTCGCTCGGGATGGGCTACGCCCACATGATTTACGGCTTCATTATCGAGATAGTCGATTCGCTCCGGAACCGGCGGCCGGGCGACGCGCTGCTCGGGCAGTTGCCCTGGTTCGTCGCGCTCAACGCGCTGGTCGCGCTGGCGGTTCTCGGCAAGTCGCTGCCGGGCTGGGTTTCGACGCTCCTGCTCGTGGTCGTGCTGGCCTCGGTGGCCGCGATAGTCGTCTTCACCCGGCGCGCGCGGGAAATCGCGCTCGGCCAGACGCTCTGGTTCGGGCTGTTCTGGCTGACGCTGGTGTTCTTCGCGGCGAAGCTCGGCGGCCTGCCGGCCGGGTTCGCGCTCGCCCGGTGGGGAGTGCTGGCCGCGTTCGCCGGGCTCTATGGCTACTCGCTTTTCGACCTCGCACGCCTGCGCCGGCTCAGGGCCGTGCCGCTTGGGCTCGCCGCGGTCGCGCTGGCCGCGCTCGTGCTGTGGCTGGCCGGGGTCCTGCCGTGGCCGGTGGCGGCGCTGGCCGGCGTCGCCTTCTTCTTCTCCGCGCCGGCCAACCGGGCGGTCGCGGGCAAGCTGGCGTGGGGCGGCTACGCGCTCTACGGCGCGACCTCCTACGTCGGCGTCGTCCTGTCATACATCCGGATAATGGCACTGGGGATGGTCACCGGCGGCATCGCGATGGCGATAAACACCGTCGCGTGGATGGTGACCGGCATCCCGGTGCTCGGCATCCTGCTGGCGGTGATCGCGCTGGTCATCGGCCACAGCTACAATCTCGCCGTCAACGTGCTGGGCGCGTTCGTCCACACGCTGCGGCTGAACTACGTCGAGTTCTTCCCCCGGTTCTTTAGCGGCGGGGGCGAGCCGTTCACGCCTTTCAAGGAAGAGAATCGCTACATTGCCGTAAGGTAAAGGAGGCAGACAGTGACTGACCCGATTGGTCTTGCGATTGCGATTGCCGGGGCGGTGGTCGCGGCGGTGCCGGCGGGCATCGGCTCCGCGATCGGGATCGGGATGACGGCCCAGGTCGCGAACGGCGTGCTGGCCGAGGACCCGAAGAAGTTCGGCAACGTCTTCATCCTCGTCGCGTTGCCGGGGACCCAGGGCTTCTACGGTTTCCTCGGTGCCTTCCTTGCCATCATGCAGCTCGGGCTGCTCGGTGACGTCAAGGCGATAACCCTGTGGCAGGGCGTCCAGATGTTCATCGCCTGTCTGCCGGTCGGGCTGGCCGGGCTCGCCTCGGGAATCTGGCAGGGCAAGGCCTGTGCCTCGGGCGCGGAGCTCGTCGCCCGGCGCGCCGCCGAGGGCACCAAGGCGGTGATCTTCGCGGCAATGGTCGAGACCTACGCCGTTCTCGGCCTGCTCGTCACGATCTTCGCCCTGATGGGCATCAAGCTGGGCTGATCGCGATGGGTGCCGGCGAGTTGCTCGACAAGATCCGCCAGGACGGGCGCGAGCGCGTCGCCGGCGTCGAGGCAGAGCGTGAGCGGGAGGCCGCCGAGGTCGCCCGGCGCCGGGACTCCGAGCTGGGCGAGCTGGAGCGGCAGTTCGGCGAGCGGATCGGGCGCGAGACCGGGCTGATTGCCGAGCGCGCCCGGAGCCGGGGCGGGCTTGACCGGCGCAAGGCGATACTCACCGCGAAGTGGGAGGTCATCGACCGCGCCTTCGACCGGGCGCGGGAGAGGATCCTCGCCGACGACGAGTACCCGGCGCTGCTCGAGACGATCGTCGCGCAGTACCGCGACCGCAAGCCGGAGGTCCGGCTGTCGCGCGTCGACCGCGAGCGGTTTGGCGCGCGGTTCGGGGCGAGGCTGGGCGAGCCGGCCGACATCAGCGGCGGACTCCACGTCGTCTTCGACCGCCACGTCGTTGACTACTCGCTTGACGAGGCGCTGTCGGCGCTGCGCGACGAACTCGCCTCAGCTATCGCCGGACAGCTCTTCGCGGGCGCGGCCAGCCCAGACCGGTAACCTGCTCGGCCGGGCCGAACCAGTCCGGCGCGACCCCGGCCGTTGCGCCGACGCTGGCGGCATAATTGCCCAGTGCTGACCGGTTGAATGCCTCGGCGCAGTCGGCCGCGTTGGCGCGCGACCCGGCGTAGAATCTCAGGAAGAGCAGTGAGAAGACCACGCCGGCGGTGACCCAGTCCCCGGAACGGGCCGCGTACCAACTGCCGGTCGCGCTGGCGCCGGTAACGAGCAGGCTCAGGAATCCCCGCGCCGGCCGGCCGGCGTACAGCTCGCCCGAACCGGGCACGAGCGAGGACAGCGCGATGGCGAGTTCCGGGCTGCGCCTCGGCGGCGGTTGCTCGAGCCGGGCGGCGACGTCATCGCGGCCGAGACCGGCGTAGCGGGCGCGCGCCGCCGACAGGTTGCCGAGCACGAGGTCGAGCCAGGCCAGCCTTAGTTCCACGGCGACGCGGTCCGGCTCGGGAACGAATGCGGCGAGCCCGGCGAGCTCGATGCGGGCGCGTTCGTGGCGCTCGAGCTCCGCGAACATCCCGGCCAGGGCCGAGGCGGCGGCAATCGCTGTCTCCCCGTCCGTGGCCGCGGCGCGGAACTCGACGGCCGCCTGCTCGAGCTCACCGGCCCCGGCAAGGGCGAAGCCGAGCTTGATGTGGAGTAAGCTGGAGTCCGGCGCACCGGAGTGAAGCTCGCGCAGGTATTCGGTCGCCGCGTCCTCGAACAGCCCGAGCCCGAGGAGGTTGTCGCCGGCCGAGCCGGGAACGGCGGTGAGAACGACGAGCAGGGCGAAGAAACCGTTCATTGGCCGGGCAGGCTGGCGGGAGAGCCGGTGGCGAGCCGGACGCGGGAGAGCAGTTCGTCGGCGCGGGCGACGTAGCGGCGCTCCTGCCAGCGGTTGAAGTCGCGCGCGGCAATCCCGGCGCCGTGGACCGCGCCCGCGTAGGAGATGGCGGTTGTCACCCCGAAGATCCCGGTCTTGACGAAGTCGGGGTCGCGGCGCGGTGCGTCGGAGCCGAACCACCAGGTCAGGAGCCCGGAGCCCGCGACCGCCAGGAACGAGTAGGCACCATCCCCGGCGCGTCCGGAGTAGACCTGGCCGGCGCCCGGGACTACCGCCGAGAGGAGCATCGCCAGGGCGCGCGAGCGTCGCGGGATGTCGCGCCCGTCCATCCTGGCGAGCGGGGCCAGTTCCGGGTCATTGAGGCCGGCGAAGACCAGGGCGGCGTCGGCAAACCGCCGCTCCCGGTACCGGCACCAGCCGGCAAGGACCTGCGCGTCCCGTTCCGTCCCGCGGCCCGGGCTCCTCGACAGCAGCGTCCGGCAGCTATCGTAGCGCTCGGCCGCGAAGTCAGCCCGGGCCGCGCCGAGGAGTGCCGCGGTGCCGGCGCGCGGCAGCGCGTCGAGGAACGAGGCGCGGGCCGCGTCGTGTTCGCCGGCGCGCAGGAACGCCTCGCCGGCCGCGAGCCGGGCGAGCGCCGCCGCGGTGCTGTCAGTCAACAGCCAGGCGACGCGGGTGAGTTCGACCCCGGCGCGGTGCCAGTCGCGGCGGTACCAGAGCCAGCGGACGAAGCCCGCGGCCTCGTCCCGGAGGAAGACCGGCAGGGAGTCGTCGAACAAGGCCGGCGGCGGTGAGGCGGGGGCCTCAGGCAGACTCGGGTCAGCGCAGAGATGATTCGCGACCGGGTCGTTGAGCCGACCGCCGGTCGTGCCGAAGTAGACCCGGTCCTGCTGACCCCAGGCGAACGGCTGGCAGCGGAGAAGGCGGTCGGCGCCAATGACCGCCCCGGCCGGCAGGCCCCGGGTCTCGATCGCCTCGCGGGTGAACTGCGAGCAGGTCGGGTGGAAGTTGCAGGTGTTGGGGGTTTGCAGCGGCGAGAGGACGAGCTGCCAGACATCGACCAGCCAGCGCGCGCTCACCCCGGCCGCGTCGTACCCGCCGAGTGCGACTACCACGAAAGCGGTGAGGGCGAGCAGACCGCGACGCACGAGTCAATCTAGCCGGGGCGGCCGCGATGTCAACGCGGGAGCGGCCGCTTGACCGCGCCGGCAACGGCAATAGGATGGATGCGATGCGGTGCCTGGTGACCGGTGCCCGGGGCATGCTCGGAACCGAGCTGGTAAGCTATCTTCGGGCTCGAGGTGAGGAGGTCGTCGAGTGGGACCTGCCCGCGCATGATATCAGCGACATCCAGGCGACCATCAACGGCATTCACCGGGTCGGGCCTGAGGTCGTGTTCCACCTCGCGGCGTGGACCGACGTGGACGGCTGTGAGCAGGACCCTGCCCGGGCGGCAAAGGTCAACACCCAGGGCACCTGGGCGGTGGCGCTGGGCGTTGCCGAGACCGGCGGCCGGATGCTCTACGTCAGCACCGACTACGTGTTTGACGGCCGGTCCGGCCGTCCCTATCGCGAGAATGACGAGCCGGGGCCGCTTTCAGTCTACGGCCGGAGCAAGCTGATGGGGGAGAAGGCGGTCGAGCGGACGACGAAGCACGGTTTCATCGTCCGAACCGGCTGGCTATACGGCCGAAACGGGAAGAACTTTGTCGACACGATCAGGAGCAAAGCCGCGCAACTCGCCGTGCTCGAAGTGGTTGACGACCAGGTGGGCGCGCCAACCCTCGTGACCGATATCCTCCGGCCGCTTCACGAGATCGGCAGGTCGACTCGGTTCGACCGGTACCACGTGACGAACTCGGGCAACTGTTCCTGGTATGAGCTGGCCCGGGAGGTTGTCCGGCTGAGCAACGCCGACTGCGAGGTCAGGCCGACCAGCAGCGCCGCGCTCGCCCGCCCGGCGCCCCGGCCGGCCTGCTCGGTCCTGGAGAACCGCAACCTGCGCCGGCGGTTCGGAATCGCCCTGCGCGACTGGCGAGAGGCACTCGAGGAGTACATTGCCGGGTCACGAACAGCCGCTGCTGGCCGTTGACTGCGTGATCGACATCGGCGGTCGGGTCGTCGTCGTGCGGCGACGCAACGAGCCGATTGGCTGGGCGCTGCCCGGCGGATTCGTCGGCCGCGGCGAGACGGTCGAGGATGCGGTGCGGCGCGAGACGCGGGAGGAGACCGGGCTCGATCTTGAGGATCTCGAGCAGTTCCACGTCTACTCAGACCCGGCCCGGGACCCGCGCGGGCACTGCGTTTCGGTCGTCTTCACCGCGCGCGGCGTCGGCGCGCTGCGAGCCGGAGATGACGCGGCCGAGGTCCGGCTGATCGAGCCGGGCGGGGCTGAAGCGGCCGGGCTGGTGTTCGACCACGCGCAGATTCTGCGTGACTATGCGGCCGGTCTCGGCCGCGGGCCGGGCCGGGTTCAGGCGGGATAGGCGTCGAGCTGCTGCGCCCAGCGCGACAGCGACTCGATGCGCTCCCTGTCGCTCTGGGGTAGTGCAAGCGGGCGTCCCCGGCAGTCGATGATGACGCCAGACAGGCCACCGTGGACCTCGACCTTGTGCGTCTTGCCGGCTCCGGCGCCGACGTCGAAGCCGCGGGCGGGCTCGATGACCGCCTCGGCGACCTCGCCGGCCGGCAGCGGCAGGGTCCGGATGTCGCCGAACTCAACCTCGTCCGAGCGCGCCTCGCCGTTGCCGCGGGTGACGGTTACCTTGACGCATCTCTTCCCGGCCTTGTCGAAGCCGACCGGGGCGACGCAGGTGCCGAGGTGGATGAGGCAGTCCTTCTCGAAGACCTCGCGGGCCGCTTCGGGATGGACTTCGGTCAGCACGCCGAGGTGAGGCATCATGAAGATCGAGTCGACCGTCAGCCGGGTGACGCCCTCGGGCTGGAACGCGTCCATCAGCATCAGCGCGGCCTGGACGCGCCGGGGTGCGTGGGACAGCGCGCCGCCCGAGCCGACTACCAGGTTGAGCTCCATCATGTTGACCAGGGTTTCGCCCGAGACCGACTGGTCGAAGGCGTCGGAAATCGTCCGCTGCTGCTGGACGCCTTTGAGCCCGACCGCCATCGAGCGGTGGTGCTCGAGCGCGAGCCGGAGTGCCTCGCGGGCGATGGCCTGCTCAAGCTTGAGTTCTTCGAGCGTGGCCGGGATGGTTGTCGGCCGGATCATCTTGTTGCGGATGCGGTTGCGCACCTCGGCGGCCGGCAGCTCGAAGGGCAGCCAGCGGATGATGTTGCCCTCGCCGGCCTCGGCGAGGACGTTGGAGATCGAGTAGGACATCCCGAGGTTCGCCGAGACGGTTCGGTTGAAGACCTCGCCGAAGACACTGAAGATATCGGTTGTCGCGCCGCCGATATCGACGCCCAGGACGGCGATGTGCTCGCTCTTGCCGATGTTCTCGATGAGCAGGCCGACCGCGCCCGGGGTCGGCATTATCGGGACGTCGGTCCAGCCCATCAGCTTCCGGTAGCCCGGGGCGTGGGCCATCACGTGCTCCATGAACAGGTCGTGGATCTTGTGGCGGGCCGGGCCGAGGTTCTCGCGCTCGAGGACCGGCCGGATGTTCTCGACGATCGAGAGGTCGGCTTTCTCCTTGAGCGTCTTGAGGACGATGTCGCGTGCGTCGGTGTTCCCGGCGTAGATGACCGGCAGGTCATAGCCGACGCCGAAGCGCGGTTTCGGGTCGGCCGCGCCGATCAGCTCGGCAAGCTCGGCGACGTGAGAGATCGTCCCGCCGTCGATGCCGCCGGAGAGCAGTATCATGTCCGGTCGAAGCGTGCGGATGCGCTCGATCTTCTCGTGGGGCAGCCGCCCGTCGTTCGACGCGATGACGTCCATCACGATCGCCCCGGCGCCGAGGGCGGCACGTGCCGCGCTTTCGCCGGTCATCGTCAGCACCACGCCGGCGACCATCATCTGAAGCCCGCCGCCGGCCGAAGAGGTCGAGATGTAGACGTCCGACCCGGTCTTGTCGCCGGCCCGCGGCTTGATGATCCGCTCGCCGTCGAGCAGTTTGACGCCGGAGAGCTCCTCGACCTCCATCACCGAGTTGAGCACGCCCCTGGTCACGTCCTCGAACGGTGCCTCGACGGTCGTCGGCGCCTCGCCGCGCGTCTTGAGCCGGTAGCCGCTGCCCTCCCGCTCGATGAGGATGGCCTTGGTCGTCGTCGACCCGCAGTCAGTTGCCAGGATCCTGGCGATTTGTTCCTTTTCCATTACGCCTCTCGTCTTCCAGTTGCTCGATTCTGCTTATGAACAGCTCGACGTTCGCCCGGTCCTCCATCAGTGCCGCGACCTCGTCGTAGGACCGGAACGGGAAGACCGCGGTGACAATCGGCCCGAGAAAGACCATCAGTTGCGAGCCGATGAAGGAGACCGGCTTGCTCGATTCGAGCATCACTATCGCCAACGGGGTCAGGCGCATCCCGACGATCCGCTCCGCCATGCGGGTCAGCAGGAGCTCGCGGCGCTCGGCGGAGACGTCCGATGAGAGCATCACTCAGCGCCCGGCGCCAGGAACTGCTGGCGCAGCACGCGCCGGGAGTCGGTATCGGAATGGACCGGAGACAGAAGACCGAAGACCGGCCGGCTGAGGCTCACCCGTCTCCCGTCGCCGGTCACCGGTCCTCCCCAGACCCGTCCCCGGTCCCCGGTCCCCGGTCGCTGGACTCGGGGCCGCCGGCCGCCGGGCGATAGCTGACGTTGAGCTGGCGCGAGGCCTTGGCGTCGTCAAGCCGGCGAACCGGGGTACGGGTCGGCGCCTGGCGCAGGACATCCGGGTCGCTGGCAGCCTCCTCGGCAATCAGCTTCATCACCGCGACGAACTCGTCGAGTGCCTCGAGCGATTCGGTCTCGGTCGGCTCGATCATCAGCGCCTCGGGAACAATCAGCGGGAAGTAGATAGTCGGCGCGTGAAGCCCGAAGTCCAGCAGGCGCTTCGCCACGTCGAGCGTCCTGATGCCGTAGCGCTTCAGGTTCGCGCCCGAGAAGACGACCTCGTGCAGAGAGCGACCGGGATAGGGCAGGTCGTAGACGCCCTCGAGTCCGGCGCGAACGTAGTTGGCGTTGAGTACCGCGTCCTCGGCGACCTGGCGGAGGCCGGCCGCGCCCAGCATCCGGATGTAGGTCCAGGCGCGCACCATCACCCCGAACTGCCCGTTCGACGACAGCAGCCGGCCGATCGAGTCCGGGCGATCGCCGTCGAGCGAGTAGCCATCGCCGTTCTTCTTCACGACCGGGCGAGGCAGGAACGGCTCGAGGTGCGACTTCGCGACCACCGGTCCGGCGCCCGGCCCCCCGCCACCGTGTGGCGTCGAGAAGGTTTTGTGCAGGTTGATGTGCATCACGTCAAACCCGGCGTCGCCCGGCCGGTGGATGCCGAGGTAGGAATTGAGGTTGGCGCCGTCGAGGTAGACGAGGGCGCCCTTGCGGTGCATTATGTCGCAGATCTCCCTTGCCCGGGATTCGAAGATGCCCAGCGTGTTCGGGTTGGTGACCATCAGGCATGCGACGCAGTCGGTACACCGGCGTTCGAGCTCGGCCGGGTCGAGTTCTCCCCGTTCGTTGGACTTAATCTCTACCGCCCGGAACCCTGACAGGGTCACCGAGGCCGGATTGGTCCCATGGGCTGAGTCGGGGACGAGCACCTCGACCCGGCCGGCCTCGCCCCGTTTCTCGAGATACTGGCGGATCATCATCATACCGCAGAGCTCGCCGTGGGCGCCGGCCGCCGGCTGGAGCGTGACTGCGTCCATCCCGGTGATTTCCTTGAGGTACCCGCCGAGTTCGTACATCAGTCTCAGCGCGCCCTGGCAGGCCTCGTCCGGCGCGAGCGGATGGAGATCGGCGAAACCGGACAGACGCGCCGCCCGCTCGTTGACCTTCGGGTTGTACTTCATCGTGCAGGACCCGAGAGGGTAGAATCCGCGGTCGACGTGATGGTTGAGAACCGAGAGGCCGATGTAGTGCCTTGCGATGTCAACCTCGCTGAGCTCGGGCATGTCGCTGTCGGCGCGCGCCTGGCTGCCGAAGGCGTCTTCAGGCTCGACCGGCGGAACGTCCAGCCGGGGCAGGGTCCACGACCCTCGACCCGGGCGGGAAAGCTCGAACAGGCTCCTGGGCGGTTTCATCGCTTGAAGCAGGCCGCGAAGCGGGCGGCTGACCGGTCGTAGGTCTTCTCGACCTCGGGCGGGAAGAGACAGCCCGGGACCTCACCGTTGCGGCGATGGTAGGCGATACACTCGCAGCAGCGCCCCTTGCGGCTGCAGCCCGGGTAGCTACAGGTGCACTCGGCGGCGTTGGCCGGCTGGTTGCAGTTCATTGCCTGGCTCCAAACTCCTCGCGCAGGAACCGGGCATAGCTGTCGAGCTGTTCCCGGCTGCGATTTTCGGTCACCGCGACCAGCAGGCGGTTGTTCCATTCAGGGCGGAACCGGCCGAGGTCGACGCCGGCGAGGATGCCCCGATCGAGACCGCGGGCGATGACCTCCCGGGCCGGGACCGGCGTCGCGACGGTGAACTCCTTGAAGAACGGGTGGCTGTTCTCAATCTTGAAGCCCGGGATCCCCGAGATCAGGCCGGCCAGGTGGCGCGCGCGCGACAGACACTGCCGGCCAAGTTCGGCGAGCCCTTCGCGTCCGAACCAGGCCATACAGACGCTTGCGGCCAGGGCCATCAACGCCTGGTTCGTGCAGATGTTCGATGAGGCGCGCTCCCGGCGAATGTGCTGTTCGCGGGTCTGGAGGGCGAGGACGTAGCCGGTCCGGCCCTCGACGTCGGTCGTTCGGCCAACCAGCCTGCCGGGCAGTTGCCGGACGTACTGCAGCCGGGTCGCAAGCATCCCGAGGTACGGCCCGCCGTAGCTCAGCGGAAGCCCGAAGGCCTGGCCCTCGGCGACCGCGATGTCGGCGCCATAGGCGCCGGGCGGGGCGAGCACGCCCAGCGACACCGGGTCAACGACGGCAATGAGCAGCGCCCCGGCCGCGCGGGCGAGCTCGGCAATCCCCGGCATCGGCTCGATACTGCCGAAGAAGTTCGGATGCTGTACCACGACCGCCGCGATCCCCGGCGCTGCGCGCCGGGAGTCCGTTCCAGAATCCTGCCGGAGTTCTTCTTCTCTCCGCGCCGAAGGCGCGGCTGCCGGGCGGCCCGGGCCGCCCGCCGCCGAACGGAGCTTCTCAAGGTCGGTGACGCCGTCACGCAGGCCGACCGTCTCGACCGGTATGCCGAGCCCGCGGGCGTAGGTCCGGATCACCTCGACGTGCGCGGGGTGCACCGACTCGGCGACCAGGATGCGGTCCCGGCGGGTGATGTTCTGTGCCATTTGGGCCGCCTCGGCGACGGCCGAGCCCGCGTCGTACATCGATGCGTTGGCAACGTCCATCGCGGTCAGGCGGCAGACAAGGCTCTGGAACTCGTAGATGCTCTCCAGCGTGCCCTGCGACACCTCGGCCTGGTAGGGCGTGTAGGCGGTGAGGAATTCGGAGCGCGAGATGATCGCATCGACAACTGCCGGGCTGGTGTGGTCATAGGCGCCGGCACCGGCGAAGCAGACAACGCTTTCGATACCCCGGTTCAGCGCTGCCCGCTCCCGGAGCGCGGCGATTGCCTCGTATTCCGAGAGCGGCGCGGGCAGGTCAAGCGGGCGTCCGAGCCGGAGCCCGGGCGGGATCGACGAAAACAGCTCGTCGATGCTCTTGACGCCAATGCGCTCGACCATCCGCTGCCGGTCTGCGGGCGTGTGTGGCGTGAAGCCCATCTGCCGGGTCAGTGGTGTTCCGACCTGGCGACCAGCTCGGCATAACCCTGTGCGTCGAGAAGGGAGTCGAGTTCGCCGGCGTCGGAGACCTTGATCCTGACGATCCAGCCCTCGCCGTAGGGGTCCTGGTTGCACTTCTGGGCCTCGGTCTTGAGCGAGTCATTCGCGGCGACGACCTCGCCGGAGACGGCCGCGAACAGGTCGGTGACCGCCTTGACGGCCTCGATGGTGCCGATAGGTTCTTCGCGCTTGACCTTCGCACCGAGTGCAGTCACCTCGACGTAGACGATGTCCGACAGCTCCTTCTGGGCGAAGTCGGTCACGCCCGACGTGACGACGTCGCCCTCAACGCGGACCCACTCGTGGGTCTTGGTGTACTTCAAGTCGGCCGGAATATTGGCCACTGGGTGTCCTCCTGAATGGTTGCTTACTTCCTGGAGCCGTGCCGGTAGAAGGGCGGCTTGACCACTGCCGCCGGCAGGCGGCGGCCGCGGATATCGACCAGTAACCCGGTCCCGGCCTTCGCCTGCCGGGCCGCAACGTAGGCGAGCGCGATTCCCTTGTCGAGCGAGGGCGACTTCGTGCCGCTGGTGACCTCGCCGACCGGTTCGGCGGCGGCGAAGACCCGGTAGTGTGGCCGGGGGATGCCCTCGCTGTCCATCTCCAGGCACACCAGCCGGCGGCGGGGGCGTTCCTCGTGGACCCGGCGGAGGGCGGCGTCACCGACGAAGCCGTCCGGCTTGTCGAGCTTCACCACGAAGCCGAGCCCGGCCTCGAGCGGGTTGGTTGTCTGGTCAATGTCGTTGCCGTAGAGCGCGTACTTCATCTCCATCCGAAGCGTATCGCGCGCGCCGAGGCCGATCGGCTCGATTTCGAACTCCCGCCCGGCCTCGAAGAGCGCGTCCCAGACCTCCGCGGCGCTCTCGGTCGGGAAGTAGAGCTCGAACCCGTCCTCGCCGGTGTAGCCGGTGCGCGATACCAGCGCGGGCACGCCGGCGACCTCGCCCTCGACCGCCCAGTAGAACCCGACCGACGGAAGGTCGACCGGGCTGATCCGGGCGAGCGCGGCCTCGGCCTTCGGGCCCTGGACCGCGAGCTGGGCCATCTCGCCGGTGACGTTCCGGAGTTCGACGCCCGGTCCGAGATGCTGGCGCAGCCAGGCGGTGTCCTTCTCGTTGTTGGCGCCGTTGACGACCAGCAGGAACCGGTCGGCCAGCCGGTAGATGACCAGGTCGTCGATGATGCCGCCGTCCGGGTAGCACATCACCGAGTACTGGGCCTGCCCGGAGACAAGCGCTGATACGTCGTTGGTCGTCAGGTGGTTCAGCCAGGCCTCGGCCTCGCCGCCGGAGACTTCCAGCCGACCCATGTGGGACACGTCAAAGACGCCGACAGTCGACCGCACCCGGTGGTGCTCGGTGATGATGCCCCGGAACTGCACCGGCAGGTCGTAACCGGCGAACTCGACCATCCGGCCGCCCGCGGCCAGATGCTTCTCGTGAAATGGAGTTGTCTTGACCATCGTCGTGTATGATATCGGTCGGGCCCGGGCAGTCAAGCGCCGGGCGGCCCGGGCCGCGGGAAGCCGCGCCTTCGGCGCGGAGAGAAGAAGAGCTCCGGCAGGATTCCGGAACGGACTCCCGGCACGCAGCGCCGGGGCCCCGGCATCGGGTTGACCGCAATCCCCGCGCGGGTACAATACCGCTCGCGGTCACCGCGCATAGCGTCCGCACCGTGACTCGAAAGGAGCCTACTTGAATACCGAACAGCACATCCGCCTTGCGCAGGAACACAGCGCCAGCAACTACCTGCCCCTGCCGGTCGTCCTCGAGCGCGGCGAAGGCGTCTGGGTCTGGGATGTTGAGGGCAGGAAGTACCTCGACATGCTGTCGTCGTACTCCGCCCTGAACCAGGGCCACCGCCACCCGAGGATTGTCAAGGCGCTCGAGGAACAAGTCTCCCGCCTGTGCCTGACCTCGCGTGCCTTCCACCACGACCAGTTCGGGCCGTTCGCCAGGGCGATCACCGATGCGACCGGCTTCGAGCAGGTGCTGCCGATGAACACCGGCGCCGAGGCGGTCGAGACCGCGGTCAAGGCAGCCCGCAAGTGGGGCTATGAGAAGAAGGGCGTCGAGCCCGGGCGGGCCGAGATCGTGGTGTGCCGGGGCAACTTCCACGGCCGGACGACGACGATTGTCAGCTTCTCATCCGACGAGCTCTATCGGGGCGGCTTCGGGCCTTTCACACCCGGCTTCAGGGCTGTGCCGTACAACGACCCTGACTCACTCGAGGCGGCCATCACCGGGAACACGGTCGCCTTCCTGGTCGAGCCGATCCAGGGCGAGGCCGGGATCAACGTGCCCGACTCGGGCTATCTCGCCGAGTGCCGCCAGATCTGCACCGACCACAACGTCCTGCTGATGGCCGACGAGATCCAGACCGGCCTCGGCCGGACCGGCCGGATGTTCTGCTTCGAGTACGATGACATTCGGCCGGACGTGCTCATCGTCGGCAAGGCTCTCGGTGGCGGACTCTTCCCGGTTTCGGCGATGCTCGCGTCGAAGAACGTGATGAGCGTGTTCGTGCCCGGCAACCACGGCTCGACCTTCGGCGGCAACCCCATCGCGTGCGCGGTTGCCCGGGCGGCAATCGACGTCATTGTCGAGGAGAAGCTGGCCGAGAACGCGACCGAGCTCGGCACGTACCTGCGCGCGGAGGTCGAGAAACTCCAGTCGCCGCTCGTGAAGCAGGTGCGGGGCCGCGGCCTGCTCATCGGCGTCGAGCTCCAGGGCCAGGCCCGGCCGCTGTGCGAGAAGCTCGGCGGGCTCGGGATCCTCGCCAAGGAGACTCACGGCACGGTCATCCGGCTCGCCCCGCCGCTGGTGATAACCCGCGGGCAGGTGGACTGGGCGCTCGAGCGGATCGCCTCGGTCCTCAAGAGCTGACCCCCGGCGTTACGCGCCGGGAGTCCGTTCCGGAAGCCTGCCGGAGTTCTTCTTCTCTCCGCGCCGAAGGCGCGGCTTCCCTGCGCCATTGACGCGCCGGCGCCCCTCCGTATTCTTGGCTCGTGCGCAGGCTTCACTGGCTGGTGGTCCCGGCGGCGGCCGGCCTGTACCTCGTCACCCGCCAGCCGGTCGTCGGGCTGATTGACTCCGGCGAGCTCGCCGCCGGCTGTCAACTGCTCAACATCCTGCATCCCACCGGGTACCCGCTCTACACCCTCATCGGTCGCCTAGCGACGCTGGTCCCGGTCGGCACGGCTTATGACCGGATGTCCGTACTCAGCGTCCTGCTGTCCGCGGCAGCGCTCGGGCTCTGGATGCCGTACCTGCGCCGGGTCGGCTGCAGCGGGCTTGCGGCCGGGATCGGCGCGGCAATGGTCGGCGTGTCACTGCCGGTTTGGGGTGTGAGTGTCGACGTCGAGGTTCACTCTCTGACGCTACTGCTCATTGCCGCGCTCTGGCTTGCCGCGGCCAGTCCTCGCGCGTCGCTCCTGCTTGTCGCGTACCTGTCCGGGCTCGCGCTGACCAACCACATGTCGGCGCTGGCGGCCCTGCCGGTCGGCCTCGCCGCGCTTCATGCCCGGCGGAGCGCGCTCCGCAGCCGGTGGCCGGCCGCGGCGGCGCTGTTCCTGCTCGGGCTCTCGCCGTACCTCTTTCTCTTGCTGCGGGCCCGGGCCGGTCCGCTGCTGGCGTGGGGCAACCCGGTCAGCGCGGAGCGGTTCTGGTGGCACGTCACCGGTCGGCAGTACCAGGTCTGGATGTTCTCGCTCCCGGCGACAGAGGTGTTACGGAACGCCGGTCAGGGAGCCCTGCTCCTGGCCCGGGGTCTGGGCTGGGTCTTGGTACCGGTCGCGGGCCTCGGGTTCGTCCGGCTCTGGCGGCAACGACGACCGGTCGCGCTTGGCCTGGCAGTTGCGGCGCTCCTGTCGTTCGGTTATGCGGTCAACTACTCGATACCCGACATCGAGGCCTACTACCTGACCTGCCTGCTGGCCCTCACGGCCCTGGCGGCATTCGGCCTTGACCGGCTTGCGGGCCGGCTCGGCCGCTGGCGCCTGCTGGCCTGGCTGGTCCCGGCCGTGATGCTCGTCGCCAACTTCGCTCCGGCGAACCGGCGCGACCACTACGTCGCGCTGGACGGGGCCCTGAATACCTGCGAGTCAGCCGGGCCGAACGCAACTGTCCTGACCGAGTTCTGGGACGTCTACGCGCCGGCGCTCTATCTCGCCCACGTCGAGGGCGTGAGGCCGGACGTGTGGTTCATCGACAAGGAACTCCTGCGCCGTTCGTGGTACTTCGGGTACCTGCGGCGCGCGTACCCGGGCCTGCTCGAGAGCTCGGAGCCCGAGCTCGCGCGCTACCTCGAGCTCCTCGACGATTTCGAGCAGCGTCGCCTGCGCGACCCCGGGGAGATTCAGCAGGCATTCGTGGCGCTCATCGAGAGCTTCGTGACTAACAACCCGGGCCGGCCGGCCTACGCGACCTTCGCCCGCGGCCGCGACATCGACTCGCGGGCAATGCTCCCGGGTTGGAACTGGCTGGCGCGGGGTCTCCTGTACGAACTGCGGCCCGACTCGGCGACCGCGCGCTTCGACCCGGGACGGCTCCGGGTCCGCCGGCCGCGCCACCCGGACGCCCGGACCCGGGCTAACCTCGCGCGCTACGGCGAGTTCGGACGCGAGCGCGCCCGCCTGCTCGTCGCGCTCGGGCGTGAAGAGGAGGCGCTGGCGATAATGGACTGGCATCGGCGCGCTCTTCCCGACTAGCCGATGCGCCGGCTGAGTCCCTACTCGGTTCAGTTCCTGGCCAACGCCGGTTCGACGGTCGCGGTTGTCTACGTGCCGCTGATGGCCCGCGACCTGGGCGCGGGAACCTCGACCATCGGCCTGCTGGTTGCGACCTACCAGGTTGCTGCGCTATCATCCAACCTGCTCTTCGGCCGCTGGGCGGACTACGGCAACCGCAAGACCTTCGTGGTTGTCGGGACCGTGATGACCGCGGCCGCGCTGGTCGCGCACGCCTGGGCCGGCGGGCTCGCCGGTCTGTTCGCGGTCCGGGCGCTCACCGGGCTGACGATGGGCGTGTTTCCCTCGGCGCTGGTCGCGTACTACTACGACGGCCGGCCCCGACTGGGCCGCTTCACCTCGCTCGGCGCCCTCGGTTGGGGCGCGGGCGCGTTCGCGGCCGGCGCGGTGGCGCTTGGCTGGTTGTTCCCGGTTGCGGGCGCGGCACTGGCGCTGGGCGCCGTTGTCGCAATCGCGGGCCTCAGCAACCAGCGGGTCCGGCTGGCACAGCCGTTCTTTGACGGCCGGGTGTTCCGACGCAACTGGCGACTCTACCTGTCATTCTACCTGCGGCATTCCGGCGCGGCCTCGATCTGGGCGATCTTCCCGGTCTACATGTCGGACCTGGGCGCCAGCCGCTTCGGGGTGGGACTGCTCTACGGGCTCAACCCCGTGGCCCAGTTCCTGTTCATGAACGCGCTCGAGCGCGGGGCGGAGCGGTCGATGATCCGGGCCGGGCTGGCACTGTCGGTCATCGTGTTCGTCGCCTATGCGTTCGTCCCGAGCTATCGTTGGCTGATTCCGGTACAGGTCGCGCTCGCGCTGTCCTGGTCACTGCTCTACCTCGGCTCGCTCAGGCAGTTGCTTCGACGCAACCCGGAACGCTCGACCGCGGCCGGACTGCTCCAGTCGGTACTCGGGTTCTCGGCGGTGACCGGCGCCCTGCTGACCGGTGTCACCGGCGCGCACGGGTACCCGGTCGTGATGCTGGTCGCGGCGACACTCGCGCTGGCCGGGATGCTGGTGTTCTTCCTCGTGCCCGACCGCGAGGCCTAGCGGGAGAGCAGGAAGACCGCGAGCGCGGCCGAGGCCATCCCCAGCGCCCGGGTCAGTGTCACCGGTTCCCGGAGCAGGACGATGCCGAGCAGCGCCGGGATGAGGATGTACATCCCGGTGAGCGGGAAGACGACCGACGCCGGGCCGCGGCCGAGCGCGATGTAGAACGCCACTGTCGCGATGCCGGCGAGCAGGCCAGCGGCGAGCGCGAGCGGCGCGGGCCGGAGCGCGGCGCGGTCGGCGGCGGCGAGCGCGAAGGCGGCGATGGGGAGGACGCTCGCGACCGTTGCCCAGAGCGCGATGCCGGCGGGCGAGGTGCGGACGGCGGCGAGCTTGCTCAGCCAGCCCCAGCCGCCCCAGGCGAGGAGCGCGACGATACAGAGGAGCCGGTAGTCCATGGCGAATCGTAGGGTGGCGCGGGCAGGTGTCAACCCCGCGCGGATTTCCTATTGACAAAACACAGGGCGGACTACAATTACTGCCGTGCATACGACATCATCGGGTCGGCCGCAAGGCGACCCAGGAGTCAAAGGAGCCATGAAGCACAATCCCACCCGCAGGGGCGTCGCGTCCCTGTTGTCCCAGCCCGAGGTCCCGGTCGAAGAGGCGGAACCTCCAAGTACCGGGGCCGACCAAGTCGGCCCTGCCCGAGCCTGTTCCAATGTCGTCACCGCAGCCGAGCTGAGCGAGCTCCAGCGCCCGGCGGTCGAGCCGGCCGCTGAAGGCGCCGCGCCGAACCCGCGCACCGAGCGGTTCCGGCTGGCGCACTGGCCGCAGGCGACCGCCCAGCAGTGGAACGACTGGCGCTGGCAGTGGCGCAACCGCGTGCGCACCGCCACGGAGCTGGCGCGCATTGTCCGGCTGTCGGCTGACGAGGAAGCAGCGGTCGGAGCGCAAGGCAGGGGCCTGCCCCTGAGCATCACGCCCTACTACGCGAGCCTGCTCGACCCGGACGACCCGGGCCAGCCGTTGCGCCGGACGGTCGTACCGACCGCGGCCGAGCTCGTGACCGCGCCGGGTGAGACCGGCGACCCGCTGGCCGAGGACGCCGACAGCCCGGTGCCGGGCCTGGTCCACCGCTACCCGGACCGCGTGCTGTTCCTGGTGACTGGCGCCTGCGCGGTCTACTGCCGTTACTGCACCCGGTCGCGCCTGGTCGGCGGCCGCCGGCACTGCTTCGGCCCGGCGAACTGGGAGGCGGCGCTCGACTACATCGCGCGGACGCACCAGGTGCGCGACGTGCTGCTGTCGGGCGGCGACCCGCTGACGATGCCGGGCGAGCGGCTGGAGTGGCTGTTGGGGCGGCTCCAGGCCATCCCGCACGTCGAGGTGGTGCGCATCGGCACGAAGGTGCCGGTGGTGCTGCCCCAGCGCGTCACCGCCGCGCTGTGCCGGATGCTCAGGCGCCACCACCCGGTCTGGATGAGCATCCATTTCACCCACCCCGACGAGCTGACGCCCGAGACCGCCCAGGCCTGCGCCCGGCTGGCCGACGCCGGCGTGCCGCTGGGCAGCCAGACGGTGCTGCTCAAGGGCGTGAACGACGACGTCGCAACCCTGCGGCGGCTGTTCACCACCCTGATGCGGATTCGCGTGCGGCCCTACTACCTCTACCAGTGCGACCCGATTGCGGGCTCGGCGCACTTCCGGACCCCGGTGGCGCGCGGCATCGAGATGATCCGCGGTCTGCGCGGCCACATCAGCGGCTACGCCGTGCCGCATTACGTCGTCGACGCGCCGGGCGGCGGCGGGAAGATACCGCTTCTGCCGCAGTACACGGCCGGCCGCGAGGGCGGGGACCTGGTGCTGGTCAACTACGAGGGCCGGCAGTTCCGCTACCCGGACCGGGCGGCGGACTAGCGCCCCGGGAAGCAGCGCCGGATGAGGTTCGGTTTCACCTACGACCTGCGCGACGACTACCTCGCCGAGGGCTACGGCGCGGAGGAGACCGCGGAGTTCGACCGGCCGGACACGATCGACGGGATCGCCGGCGCGCTGGCGGAGCTGGGCCACGAGGTGGTGCGCGTCGGCCACATCCGCGACCTCGTCGCAAGGCTTGCCGCCGGCGAGCGCTGGGACATGGTCTTCAACATCGCCGAGGGCCTGATCGGCCCGGGCCGCGAGGCCCAGGTGCCGGCATTGCTCGATGCCTGGCGCATTCCCTACACCTTCTCCGGGCCAGTGGAGCTGGCACTCACCCTGGACAAGGCGCTGACCAAGCTGGTTGTCCGCGAGGCCGGCATCCCGACCCCGGCATTCGCGGTGGTCCGCGGGCCGGAGGACGTCGCGCGCGTCCGCCTGCCCTGGCCGCTGTTCTGCAAGCCGGTGGCCGAGGGGACGGGCAAGGGCATCGGCCCGGACTCGCGCGTCGAAAGCCTGGCAGAACTCGAACAGGTCTGCCGGCGCCTGCTCGCGGCCCACGACAGCCCGGCGGGCCTTGCCGCCGGGAAGCCGCGCCTTCGGCGCGGACCAGAGGAGGAGTTCCTTCCGGATTCCGGAACCGACTCCCGGCGCGTTGCGCCGGTGCTGGTCGAGACCTTCCTGCCCGGCCGCGAGTTCACGGTTGGCATCACGGGCACCGGCCCCTCGGCGCGGGTGCTCGGGGTGATGGAAGTCGTGTTTACCGACCAGGCCGGGACCGACATCTACGGTTACGCCATCAAGCAGGACTACGTGGGCCGGGTCGAGTACCGGCTGGCCGAGGACGCCGTCGCGCGTCGGGCAGGGGAGACCGCGCTGGCCGGATATTGCGCGCTCGGGTGCCGCGATGCCGGCCGCGTGGACCTGCGTTGTGACGCGGCGGGCGAACCCTGCTTCCTTGAGGTCAACGCCCTGCCCGGTCTCAACCCGGTTCACTCCGACCTGCCGATAATGTGCCGGCTTCGGGGTATCGGTTTCCGCGAGCTCATCGGTATGATCGTCGACTCGGCGCTGGCCCGGTGGGGCCGGGAGGGCGGCTAGAGCGGTTTCTGGTAGATCCGGAAGCGCTTGAAGATCCTGCCGCCGGCCCGCTCCATCTCGGCGCGAACCTTGAGGTTGGTCTCCATCTCGTGGTGGCTGTCGATCCGCTCGAGCCCGGCGGCCCGCGCGCTCCGCAGCATCGCGGTGCCCATCAGCACGTCGAGTCCCTTGCCCCGGCAGTCCTCGCGGATCGCGCCGAGGTAGAGGTCGAGCTGCTTCGTCCGCTTCATCGCCGCCTTGATGTGGAAGATGCCGAAGGGCAGGACGTGACCCCGGCACCGGCGCAGGCCCTCGTTCATGTTCGGCATGCCGATGACGAACGCGACCAGCTCGCCGTTCGAGTTCGTCACAATCTTTACGAACCTCGGGTCGAGCACGGGCAGGTACTGGGCGGCGAGCGCGTCCATGTCCTCGCGGAGGAGCTTGGTATAGCCGTAGATGTGCCGGTAGGTCGCGTTCATCAGCTCGAAGACCTTGTAGATCCAGGGCTTGAGCTGCTTCGTCGAGGCGAATTCAAGCAGGCGGTACTCCTGCTGGCGCAGGAGCCGCTGGGAAACCTTGACGTAGAGCGGCGGTGGCTCGGCGGGAATCGGGACCAGGTAGTGGACGTAGTCGAGCTCCTTGGTGTAGCCGGCGGACTCGAGATACTCCACCATCCAGGGCAGGTTCTGGTAGCTTGCCAGTACTGGTTCCTCGTCAAACCCGTCGACCATGAACCCCTCCGGTTCCTGGTCCGAGAAACCGAGCGGCCCGACGACGCGGTCCATCCCGCGGCCTCGCGCCCAGTGCTCGACGAATTCGAGCAGGGCGAGCACGACCTCGCGGTCTTCTTCGGTCTCGAGATACGCGAACCGGGCGTCGTGCCGGCCGGTTTGCTCGTTGTACCGGCGCTGGACGATGCCCATGACCCGGCCGACCGGCCTTCGGTCGCGCCAGGCCAGCGCGAGCACGGTGTCGGAGTCCCGGAAGGAGTGGTTGCGGCGCGGGTCGAAGTACCGCTGTTCGTCCAGGTAGATCGGCGGGATCCAGTTCGCGTGGCCCTGGTGAACCCGGGCCGGCAGGAAGATGAAGCGGCGCCGGTCGGCCCGGCCGGACAGGGCTCGAACTTCGATCGCCACGGCAAAAGCTAGCCGGTGGCACAGTCGTTGTCAAGCCCGCCGGCCGCCGGGAAGCCGCGCCTTCGGCGCGGAGAGAAGAAGAACTCCGGCAGGATTCCGGAACGGACTCCCGGCGCGCAGCGCCGGGTTTGACGGTCGTCCCGCGTCACGTATCATCGAGCGGTGACGATCCTCCAGCGCCAGGCGCTGCGGCAGTTCATCCCGCCGTTCTTCCTCGCCATCGCCATCCTGGCGTTCGTCCTGCTGATGGACCGGCTCTTCCTGCTTGCCGACCTGCTTGTCCGCAAGGGCGTGCCGGTGGTCGTCGTCGGCGAGATAATGCTCCTGTCACTGCCCTTCGTGGTCAGCGTCTGCGCGCCCCTGGGAAGCCTGATCTCCGGCGTGATGACCTACGGCCGGATGGCGCAGGACAACGAGATAAGGGTCGTCCGGGCCGCGGGAATCCCGGTGTTCCGGCTGGTCTGGCCGACCGCGGCCGCCTGCATCGTGCTGATGGCGGTGATGACGGCGTTCAACGGCTGGGTCCTGCCCGAGGCCCAGCACCGGGTCCGCAACCTGCTGACCGACGTCGCGCGCAAGAAGCCGGCCCTGCGCATCCGCGAGGGCGTGTTCATGGACGACTTCGGCAACTACCTCATCTACATCGGCGGGATCGACGAGCGGCGCTCGCTGGTCCGTAACGTCGCGATCTTCGACCGCCGAGAGGGCGGCCAGGGCCAGCCCGGTTTCGTGACCGCGCCCCGGGGCGAAATCAGCTACACGCCCGACGACCGCTACATGATCCTGACGCTCCTCGACGGCGAGATGCACGAGGTCGGCGAGGACGAGACCTACCGCCGGCTCGCCTTCACCCGCCACGTCATCAACGTCCAGCTCGACGCCGACCTCATCCGGCGCGACCGCGAGTACCGAAGCGACCAGGAGCTGACCTTCCCCCTGCTGCTCGAGCGGATCCGGACATCGGACCGGGAGCTGGCCGAGACCCGGGTCGCACTGCTCGAGGCCCGGGCCGCGGGCGAGCAGGACGAGGCCTGGCGACTGCGGGCCGAGGAGATCGAAACCCGCCTCCGCTACAAGCGGCTCGAGGCCGGCCGCTTCCGGGTCGAGTTCGAGAAGAAGCTGTCGCTGGCGTTCTCCTGCTTCTTCTTCCTGCTCTTCGGCGCGCCGCTCGGCATCCTGCTCCGGCGGGGCGGGGTCGGCACCGGCTTCCTCATCGGGCTGGTCTTCTTCGCGCTCTACTACGTGCTGCTGCTCGCCGGCCAGAACCTCGCCGATTCCGGCAAGCTGACGCCGTTCGTCGGGATGTGGCTGCCCAACATCCTGCTCGTCGTGCCGGTCGCCGAACTGCTCGCCCGGGCGCTGTTCGAGCGCAGCCTGCTGAGCTTCAGGCGGGCCGGGTGAAGAGGCTCGACCGCTGGCTGACCTGGGAGGTCGTCCGGTTCACCCTGCTCGCGCTGCTCTCGGTCGTCGCGATCTACCTGCTCATCGACCTGTTCGAGGAGCTCTCCTACTTCACCAGCCGCCGGGTGACCCTGCCGGTCATCCTGCTCCACTACCTCTACAGCATGCCGGCCGCGATCTCGCTGCTCTACCCGGTCAGCTTGCTCCTCGCCGTGTTCGTGGTCTACGGCCAGATGGTGCGCCACCGCGAGCTCCACGCGCTCGAGAGCGCCGGGGTCAGGGCAACCCGGACCTTCCTGCCCGCGGCCGGGGCCGCGCTCCTGACCGTGTTCGGCTACCTCGCCGCCAACGAGTTCGTGACGATTCCGGCCAACGCCGCGCTCAGCGACCTGCGCCGGCTCCGCATCGAGCGGCGCACGCCGGATGCGGGCGGCCGGCGGCGCGACGTCCACTTCGTCGGCGAGGCGGGCCGGGTCTACTTCGTCCGCGAGCTCGGCCAGGACGGGACGATGACCGACCTCAGCGTCAAGCGGCTGGGCGAGGGCAGGCGGGTGGTCGAGCGGATTGACGCCCGCTCGGCGGTGTGGCGGGACTCGCTCTGGGTCGCCTTCGACGTGACCCGCCGGCTGTTCGACGAGCAGGGCTACGAGACGCTGACGCGGTACGACACGCTGGCGCTCGCCGGTGTCGTCGAGCGGCCGGAGGACTTCAGCTGGCGGCCGCGCCCGATAATCGAGACTTCGACCCCCGACCTCCGGCGCTTCATCCGGCGCCTGTCCCGGGCCGGCGAGGACGTCGCCGAGCAGGAGGTCGAATACCACTACCGTTTCTCCTACTCGCTGATCGGGCTGGTCATCGTCCTGCTCGGACTGCCGCTGTCAATCCGGATGCGCCGGGGCGGGGTGATGTTCGGGCTCGGGCTGGGCCTGCTGGTGTCGTTCCTCTACTGGGGCGCGATCCAGCTCAGCCGCGCCTACGGCACTTCCCACGTCATCAGCCCGATGCTCGCGGCCTGGCTCCCCAACATTGTCTTCGGCGGCATCGCCGCCCTGCTCTGGGCCGGGGTGCGCGACTGACCGGCCGGTTCAGTTCCCGCGCATCGCGCGGAGGAGTTTCACGAGCCTGCCGGGCGGCAGTGTGTTGATGACGTCCGCCTTCTCGAGCCAGGCCCGGCGGGCGGTGGTGACGCCGTAGCGCATCCAGTCGAGGTCCGCGACCGCGTGGGCGTCGGTGTTCACGGCGATGCGGACCCCGGCCTCCTTCGCCTTCCGCGCCCAGGCGTCGGAGAGGTCGAGCCGGCCGTAGAACGCGTTTATCTCGAGCGCCTTGCCGTGCCGGGCGGCGCAGGCGATGACCGCGTCGAGGTCGACCGCGTAGCCTTCGCGCCGGCCGATGATCCGGCCGGACGGGTGGGCGATGACGTGGACGAGCGGGTGGGCGATGGCCGCGCAGAGCCGCTCGGTCGCCCGGTGCCGGAAGCCCTGGTGAATCGACGCGATGACGAGGTCGAGCCGGGCCAGGACCTCGTCCGGGAAGTCCATCTCTCCCGACGGCGTGATGTCGACCTCCGACGCCTTGAGCAGCCGGGGCTTCCGCTCGCCGGCGTTCCACTTGTCGACCCGGTCGCAGTGGCGGAGCAGGCGGTCGCGGTCGAGCCCGCCGGCGTAGCCGGCTGACACCGAGTGGTCGGCGATCGCCGCGTGGCTGTAGCCGCGCGCCCGGCAGGCGGCGAGCATCTCCTCGAACCCGGCCGCGCCGTCGGACTCGGTCGTGTGGAGGTGGAGGTCACAGCGGATGTCCTCGAGCCGGACCAGCGCCGGCAGGCGGCCGGCCTCGGCGGCCTCGAACTCGCCCGAATCCTCGCGGAGCTCCGGCTCGATGAAGGGCAGGCCGACCGCGGCGTAGACCTCGGCTTCGGTCCGGCCCGCGACGCGCTTCCGGCCCCGGAACACGCCGTACTCGGAGACCTTGAGCCCGAGCCGGCGGGCGATGCCGCGCAGGCGGACGTTGTGGTCCTTCGAGCCGGTGAAGTACTGGAGCGCAGCGCCCCAGGCCGCCGGCTCGACGACCCTGAGGTCGAGCTGTCGCGGGCCGCCGGTCCCGTCCGCGACCAGCGACACCTTCGTCTCGCCCCGCGCCAGCACCTGGCGCACGCCGGGCAGGCTGGTGAAGCGCTCGATGACCCGGGCCGGGTCGTCGGTCGCGACGAGGACGTCGATGTCGCCGATCGACTCGCGGCCCCGGCGGTAGGAGCCGGCCGGGACGCAGAACCCGGACCGCACCAGCGCCTCGAGGTGGCCGACCGCGCGCTCGGCCAGCTCGCGCGCCTCGTCGAGGAGCATCCGCTCGCCGGCCAGCTCGCGCAGGCGAACCGCCCGGCCGAGGTTGGCGGCCTTGCCCGGCCCCATCCCGGGCAGCTCGGCGGCCGCCCCGCTCGCCAGCGCGGCCTTGAGGTCGGCGAGGTTATTGACCCCGAGCTTCTCGTGGAGCAGTTTCAGCGTCTTCGGCCCGAGCCCCTGGAGGTCGAGGAGCGCGAACAGCTCCTCGGGCAGGCCGGCGACCGCCTCGTCGTACTTCTTCATCCGGCCGGTGGCGAGGTACTCGCGGATCTTGGCGGCGAGCGCGGTGCCGATTCCCGGTAGCTCGCCGAGCCGGTTCTCGCGGTCGAGCTTCGCGACGTCGTCGGCCTCGTCGAGCAGGACCCGGGCCGCGCGGCGGTAGGCGAGGACCCGGAACCCGGTTTCGCCCCTGAGCTCGAGCGCGTCGGCGATCCGCTCGAACATCCGGGCGACCGCGGCGTTGGCGGTCATCGGCTCCCCGCGCCGGCCGCGAAGACCCGCCGGCCCCGGCACCAGGTCTCGAACACCCGGCAGGCGGGCGCGCGCGGGTCGGCACTGAGCACGACGAGGTCGGCGGCAAGGCCCGGGGCGAGCCGGCCGGTCTCGCCCTCGAGGCCGAGCGAGTGCGCGGCGGCGGTCGTGAACATCGCCAGCGCGTCGTCCGGCCCGACCCGCTCGTCCGGGTTCGGGTGTTCGAGCGCGGCCCGGATCCCGGCCAGCGGGTCAATCGGCGTTATCGGCGCGTCCGACCCGCCGGCCAGCCTCACCCCGGCCGCGAGGAGACTGCGGAACGGGTTGGTCTTCCGCCAGCGCGGGCCGAGGCGCCGGGCGTAGAGCCGGTCCGGCCCGCCCCAGGCCGCCTCGAACGCGGGCTGGACCCCGAGCACGATGCCGGCCCGGGCGATTCCGGCGATGAGCCCGGCGCTCAGCAGTTCGGCGTGCTCGATGCGGTGGCGGAGTTCGGGCCGGGTTCCGGCCCGGGCGTGGGCGCGGAGCGCGGTCCCGACCGCCCGGTCGCCGATCGCGTGGAGCGCGGTCTGGAGCCCGAGCCGGTCGGCCTCGGCGAGGAAGCGGGCGAGCCCGGCCTCGTCCCGGTACAGCACCCCGCGCGCGCCGGGCCGGTCGGCATAGTCTTCCTCGAGCGCGGCGGTGTGGGAGCCGAGCGAGCCGTCGACGAGGATGCAGCCGCCCACCCGGGGCAGGCCGAGCCGGGCGGCGTGGCCGGGGTCAAGCGTCTGCAGGAACGGCACGAACCGGACCGGCAGTCGGCCCATCGCCGCGACCAGCGACTCCCAGTCTTCGGCGGTGAAGTCCTCGGTGCCGTCGAGCGCGCCGACCGTGGTCGTGCCGGCCCGGGCGGCAAGGGCCGCGGCGTGCTCGAGCGCGGCGGCGACCGTCGCCGCGGGGAGGATACGGGCGAAGACGCGCGCGGCCCGTTCGTATTCCGGGCCCGCGACGACGCCCGCGCCGGCCGGGTCGAGCCCGGCGAGGCGGAGCGCGGCGGCGTTGAGCGCGGCCGAGTGCCGGTCGACCCGGTAGGCGACCGCGGGCAGGTCGGCCGCGAGCGCGTCGAGCTCGGCCCGGGTCGGCAGGCGGCGCTCGCTCAGCCGGTCCGGGTCGATGTTGAGCCCGAGCAGGACCCCGGCCTCGCGGCCCCGGTCGAGTCCCGCGCCGAGCCGGTCAAGGACCCCGGCGATGTCCCCGGCCGGGGAGAGGTCCGGGAAGATGCCCTCGAGCCCGAGCTCGACCGGGTGGGTGTGGCTGTCGATGAGCCCGGGCGCGATGACCGGCCCGGCCGGGGCGGACTCGCTGTCGCGGACCAGCGCGGTGATGCGGCCGTCGCGCCACTCGAGCCGACCCGGGTACGCGGCCTCGCCCGGCCCGGGCAGGATGGTCCCGGCGACCCGGCCCTGGTCCGCTTCCGCGCTCACCGGGGCCTGCCTTCGTCAGCCCTCGAGCGTCGCGACCGTCTCGACGTGGGCGGTCTGCGGGAACATGTCGACCGGCTCGACCCGGGCGAGCCGATACCCGGCCGCGACGAGCAGGGCGAGGTCGCGGGCGAGCGTCGCCGGGTCGCAGGAGACGTAGATGACCCGGCCGGGCCGGGCCGCGGCGATGGCGGCGAGGAGCTCGCGGCTCGCGCCCTTGCGGGGCGGGTCGAGAATCACCGCGTCGCAGGCCGGCAGCTCGGCCAGCCGGTCGGCGTCGGCTTCCCGGAACTCGACGTTCTCGAGGCCGTTCAGCTCCGCGTTCCGGCGGGCGTCGGCGACCGCGACCGGGTCGAGCTCGAGACCGGTCACCCGGCCGGCGAGGTCCGCGGCCGCGAGCGCGAAGGCGCCAACCCCGGAGTAGAGGTCGAGGAGATGGCCCGGCTGCGGGCCGGCGAGACCGGCGCGGACGAGCCGGGCGAGCGTCCCGGCCTGGGCGGTGTTGACCTGGAAAAAGGCGGCCGGCGACACGGCCAGCCGCCGGCCCGCGAGCCGGAACTCGAGCTCCGGTTCGCCCGCGACCGGGCGGGTCTCGGGGCCGAGGACGCGGTTCGTCCGCTCCGGGTTGCGGGTCTGGCAGACCGCGCTGATTCCGGGCGCGGCGCGGAGCCGCTCGACCAGCCCGGGCGCGATGTCGCGGGTCCGGGTCGCGACGAGCGCGATGGTCCTCGTGCCGTCGGTGCGCAGGACGAGGTGCCGGATACTGCCCGAGTGTTCGTCCTCGCGGTAGGTCGCGTCCGGTTCGTCGGCGAGCCAGTCCGCGCAGGCGCGGCGGGCGGCGTCGAAGGCCGGCGGGTGAAGCAGGCAGGCGTCCGGGACGATGATGTGGTGGCTGGCCTCGGCGTAGAAGCCGACCCGCGGGCCGCGGAAGAAGCCGACCGCGTACTGGGTCTTGTTCCGGTAGTGCCACTCACCGGGCGAGGCGATGACCGGCGCGACCTCGGCCTCGAGCCGGGCGATCCGGCGCAGGGCGTCGGCGACGATGCCGCGCTTGACCGCGAGCTGTTCCTCGTAGCCGAGGTGCTGGAGCCGACAGCCGCCGCAGCGGCCGAAGAGCGGGCAGGGCGGCTCGCGCCGCGCGGGCGACGGCTCGAGCACCGCGTCGAGCCGGGCGACCGCGTAGTCGCGCTTGCTCGTGGTGATGCGGGCGCGAACCTTCTCGCCCGGCGCGGCGAACGGCACGAAGACCTTGCGGCCGTCGAGCTCGGCGAGCCCGGAGCCGCCGGCGACGACCGGGCCGACCCTGAGCTCGACCGCGCCGCGGGCCGGTCGGCGCGGTCCTGCCGGGCCTACCACTTCGTTATCACGGCCCGGACGACGTCGTCGGCGAGCAGGGTCAGGCAGCGGGTCGCGGCCGACTCCTCGGCCTCCGAGTCCGGGTCGTAGCTGACCCGGGCCGAGAGACTGCCGGCGTAGTGCTCCTCGGACCGGGCGCGGTCCTCGGCCTCGACCATCGCGCTGACCGCGAGGTCGTAGAGGGTTATCGTCTCATCGCCGGCGTAGGCGGCCGGCGAGCGGGTGTAGCCGGTCAGCCTGACCGTCATCGCGATGTCGGCGGCGTCGAGCGCGGTGACCTTGAGCGTCCGGTCGCGGCTGAAGGCGGCGGCGAGCAGGTCGGTGAACTCGTCGCCGACCCCGGGCTGGGACGTCGAGTTCTCGACCGGCAGGACCGCGACGTTGCGCAGGTCGGCGCGGAGCAGCGAGCGGGTCGAATAGCCGCAGCAGCCGGCGGCGAGGAGGGCGGCGAGCAGGGGCGGAAGCAGGATTGCTCTCACGCCTTGATTCTGACTCCGGCACCAGCGCTGTCAAGCGCCGGGGCATTGACTCCCGGGCCGGCCGGCGTAACCTTCCAGCGTGACCGACATCCGCGACCGCGACGACGTCCGCCGGATTCCGATCGACAAGGTCGGCGTCCGCGGCCTGCGCTACCCGGTCGTCCTGCTCGACAAGGCCAACAACCGCCAGCACACCGTCGCGACCATCAGCATGTACGTCAGCCTGCCGCAGGACCACCGCGGCACCCACCTCGGCCGGTTCGTCGAAGTCCTCGGCCGGCACCACCGCGAGGTCGACATCCACAAGCTCGGGACCATCCTGCGCGACATCCGGACCTCGCTCGGCGCCGAGTCGGCGCACCTGGAGATGGACTTCCCGTACTTCATCGAGAAACGCGCCCCGGTCTCGGGCGCGCGCGGGCTGATGGACTACCAGTGCACGGTCGCGGCCGACCTCGAGCGAAGCTTCCGGCTCCGGGTCGGCGCGGTCGTGCCGGTGACGACGCTCTGCCCGTGCTCGAAGGAGATGGTCGAGTTCGGCGGCCACAACCAGCGCGCGGAGATCCGGGTCAGCGCCGAGACCCGCGGCTTCCTCTGGCTCGAGGACCTCATCAACCTCGTCGAGGACTGCGGCTCGAGCGAGGTCTACTCGATGCTCCGGCGCGAGGACGAGAAGCACGTCACCAGCCATGCCTACGAAAACCCGGCCTTCGTCGAGGACGTCGTCCGCAAGGTCGCCTGCCGGCTCGACGAGCACCCCAACGTCGCCTCGTTCGAAGTCTCGGTCGTCAGCTACGAGTCGATTCACCACCACGACGCCTGCGCCTGGGTCCGGCGCACCCGCCGGCGGGGCTGATGCCGACCCTGCTCGTCAACTGCTACCCGCCGTCGTGGCAGGACAGGCTCGGCGCCTACCTCGACCTGCTCGGCAGGTTCGGCCCGGTCCGGGTCGCCACGGTCGAGGAACTCGGGGCCGGGCCGGAGGACGCGGCCGCCGTCGTCCTGACCGGCTCACCGCTGATGCTCGCGACCGACCCGCCGCCGGCCGGGCTGGTCGAGTTCGTCCGCGGGCTCCGGGTGCCGGTGTTCGGCATCTGCTTCGGGCACCAGCTCCTCGGTATCGCCACCGGCGCGAAGATGGGTCGGCGCGAGTTCTTCGAGGGCCCGGGGCTCATCCGGGTGCGCGCGGCCGAGCCGCTCTTCGCCGGGATGGAGGAGACGCTCGTCGTCGCCGAGAGCCACGCCGAGTATCTCGAACCGGACTCGGCCGCCGCCGCGGGCTGGGACATCCTGGCCGACTCGCGCTGGTGCGCGGTCGAGGCGATGCGCCACCGCGAGCGGCCCTGGTACGGCGTCCAGTTCCACCCCGAACGGTCGGGCCGGGTCGGGGTCGAGGTCCTCGCCAACTTCTACCGCCACGCGGTCCGGGCCTGATGGCTGCGCCCCGGTAACCGTCCTCGCGGGGTCGCGGCAAGAGCGCGCATCCGCCGCATTCCCTCGTCCCTGGGGGGACTGCTCCTGCGGTTCCTGAGGGTGGGTGAGGGTGATTCTGCCGGGCGCCTTGACCAGCGGAGCAAAGGACCTAGAATCAAGTTGTCGAGGATGACAGCATGACTAACACCACCATCGCTCAGAAGATCACCGCTCTTGAGCAGGAACTGCGGCGGATGGAGTTGCGGCTGAAGAAGCGCGCGGCCCGTCGCAAGAAGCCGCCCCTCTCCGAACTGCGCGGACTCTGGAAGGACTGCGGGGACCTTACCGAGGCAGAAATCCGCAAGGCGGAAGTCCGCCTGGACGACAGCGCGTGACCGCCTGCGTCGCGGACACCCACGCGCTCGTCTGGTATCTCACCGGCAGCAGACGACTCGGCAGGAGTGCCGCCGAGGTGTTCGAGATGCCGGATGCCCGTATCGTGATTCCGACGATTGTGCTGGCCGAGCTGAAATACCTGCATCAACGCAGCCGGATTCCGCTGTCCCTGAGCGTGGTCGAGAGGCTGATTGCGGCCGACGAACGTTGTCTCGTGTTCCCGATGACCGAGGAGGTTGTCCGATTGCTGCCGGTCGAACTCGACATCCACGATGCCATCATCTGCGCCACTGCGCTGGCGCACAGCCGGGCTACCGGACTGGAGACGGCGGTACTCACCCGGGACCAGGCGATTGTCCGTTCCGGGCTGGTACCTGTCCTCTGGTAGCCGGCGACCCCGCCAGCCTCCTCTCCCGACTGCTCCGGACCCCGAAGGTGCGAAGAGAATTGGCGTCATCCGGGCGACCGAATCCGCGCCTTCGGCCCGCGCAGGCCGGCGGAGAGCCGGGCATACCCGGCCTCAGGCGGAAGGTGATGCCGGCGCTACTCGGGAATGTGTTGAATGTGGGAGGAATGTGACCGGGTGGTCAGGTGGTCGGCCTGAACGGCAGCAGGCGGTTCGGTCAGAGGTTGCCGTTAGCGCTTTGCATCACCGGCCACCCATTCCTGCGAAAGCCGGCGGCCGTGTTCGACGCAGTCCCGGAGATAGAGGTTGATGAGCGTCTGGTACGGGAGACCGGTCTCCGCGGCCAACATGCGGAAGTGCTCGACGACCGTGCGGTCGAGCCGGATGGTGATGGCCTCCCGCAGTCTCCGGGCATAGGGGTTCTTCCTGCCCTTCATCGAACCGAAATCGTAATGCTTTCTCATGCTCGACTCCAATAGGCCGCTTCTTCGTCCTTGTCGGCCTTCCGCGCCGA
>JAWOHE010000013.1:0-27638 GCA_046485285.1 bacterium | reverse complement strand
CCAGCCCCCTTTTCGGGCCTCAAAACGTAAGTCACACACCGGCCGAGCTTTGACGGCAGGGGGGGATATCCCCGGGGATATCCCCGGGGATATCCCCGGGACGGTCCCGGGGACCGCCCCGGGGATGGTCCCGGGGACCGCCCCGGGGACCGTCCCGGAAGCCACTCCGGGGACGGTCCCGGGGGCCGTCCCGGGGGCCGCTCCGGGGACCGCTCCGGGGGCCGCTCCGGGGGCCGCTCCGGGGGCCGCTCCGGGGGCCGTCCCGGGGACCACTCCCGGGACCACTCGGGGGACCGCTCCCGGGATGCGGGGGGGGATAGGGGTGTCTTCCGACTTCTCCTGTAAGTCCGAGGCAGTCAGGAGCGCTCCGGGGGGTATACCCGGGGATATCCCCGGGACGGTTCCGGGGGCCACCCCGGGGACCGTCCCGGAGGCCGCTCCCGGGGCCGTCCGGGGAGCCGCTCCTGGGGATATCGGGGGGACGGTTCCCGGGGCCGTCCCGGGAGCCGCTACCGGGGCCGTCCCGGAGGCCGTCCCGGGGGCCGCTAGGGGAGGCGTCCCCGGGGCCGCTAGGGGAAGGCAGGTGGGGGTGGGGCGCGCAGTGGGCCCGGCCGGCGCGGACCGGGCCTGGCTCCAGCGGCCAGACTGGCCGGGCTGATTCAGGTGCTCTGGGTGTAGCCGCCCACGACCCGGCTGACTACCGGACCGGTCGGAGCCAGGCAATTGATGCCGACCCGTTTTGTGCTCACCTCCGTCCCCGTATCGCGGCTTGGGACGCGCCCGGGTAGGCGCCAGCCGGGGCGCTCGGGAAGTGCTGGCGCGCAGGGGTCCGCGCGGGTTGCCGAGCGTAGAACCGGGTTGACACGGGGAACGCCCCGGACTACACTAGCCGTGGAGGAAACCATCCTGCTGGCAGTAGCGTCCGCATTGTGCCTGTTCGCGTCAGCACCGGCCACCGGGCCGGCGGGGGAGGTGTCCGCGCGCGCCGACGCCGGGCATTTCTCAGGCGGCACCGACCCGGCGATGTGGGTTGTGGACACGGGAACGGCCAGCATTCTGCTCGACCAGTGGTACGGCGCCGTAGCCGCCGGCGACTCGCTGTGCTTCGCGGTCTGGTGCGATAACAACAGCAGTGGCGACATCTCGGGCGGCCTGGTCACGAGTGAAGTGCGGAGAGCCAGTCGGAGTCAGGTCAGCATCTGCAGGGCCGCCGGCCAGCAGGCTCGGCCGGCAATAGCCCGCGGGGATGCCTGCCACCTCGTCGCGTGGCAGGACCGGCGGTCCGGAAACTTCGACATCTACGCCGCGCGCGTCGCCTTCGATGGGGCGGTGCTGGACCCCGGGGGGTTCCCGGTCAGCGTGGTCGCCAACGACCAACTCTACCCGCGGGTGACCGCGGGCGATTCGGCCTGGCTGGTGGTATGGACGGACAACCGGACCGGCACGGATGTGTTCGGGGCGCGGGTGGCTTTCGACGGCACGCTGCTCGACCCGGGCGGGCTGCCGATCGGTACCGGCCCCGGCATCCAGACCCTGCCGGACGCGGCCTGGAGCGGAAGCGAGTTCCTCGTTGTCTGGAAGAGCGACGAAGCAGGAGCCTGGACCACGCGCGGGGCGAGGGTCATGGGAAACGGGACGATACTCGACCCGGCCGGGTTTGACATCGCCGGGGACCGCCGCCTGCGCCACTCCGCAGGGCACCCGGCGGTGGCGTCGGATGGACAGGACTTCATCGTTGTCTGGCAGAACGAGGACACGCCGCGCGCCGTCTACGCGACGCGGGTTTCGGAAGGCCGGCCGGTCGGCGACCACATTCAGGTCTCGCCGGCCGGCTGGGTGCCGCAGACCGAGCCCCGGGTCTCATACGGGCACGGCCGCTACCTGGTGACATGGCAGACCTTCCTGACGTCATCGAGGGAAGACATCTGGGGATGCCGGATGACGCGCGAGGGTGTTGTCATCGACACGGCCGGCATCCGGCTGGCGGTCCGAGAATACGGCCAGTACCTTGCGAATTCCTGCGCCACCGCCGGCGGCTGGCTGGTCTGCCTGAATGACAATCGCGCCGTAAAGGTCAGCTTGTACGGGGTCGGGGTCGACACGGCCGGAGCGGTGACCGGTGAGCCCGAGCGGCTGCCTGCTCTTCACTCCTGCTGGACCGGGCAGACGGCACCGGCGCTGGCGGCGGGCCGCGGCGGCTACCTCGCGGTCTGGGAGAGTCGCGACACGACGGGCGCTTACTGGCGCACGGACATCTGCGCGCGGGTTCTCGGGCCCGATGGCATGCCGCGCGACACGGCGAGCTTCCCGGTGGCAATGGGCGGCGGTGACGAACTGACCCCGGCGGTTGCGCGCGGCGAGTCGTCCTACGCGGTCGTCTGGGCGTACCCCGGCGGTCCGCGCGTGACCATCGTGACTGAGTCGGGCCGCGTGCTCGACAACTACGGCACGTTACTCGCCGACTCCGGAGCAGAACCGGATGTGACCTGCGGCGCCGGCCAGTTCCTTGTCGCCTGGCACCGGGACTGGAGCCAGGACGAGATTCGCGCCGCGCGCGTGCGAGAGGACGGGACCGTCCTCGACCCCGGGGGGTTTATCGTGTCGGTCGGGACCGACACGAAGCGGAACCCGGCAGTGGCGTTCGACGGCCAGAACTACCTGGTGGTCTGGCACACGGACCACTACGTCAAGGGCGCGCGAGTTCGTCCCGGTGGAACGGTCGTTGACCCGAGCGGCTTCAACATCTCAACGAGCGGCGGCAGATTCGCGGACGTGGCGTTCGACGGCGAGAACTACCTGGTTGTCTGGACTACCTACAGCCGGATATCGGGCACGCGGGTGACGCCGTCGGCTGAGGTCCTCGATCCCAGCGGCAGAATCCTCTCCTGGGGCCCGGGCGGCGGCAACATGCTATACCCGACGGTCGACTTCAACGGCGAGCACTTCATCGTCGCGTGGGCGGGCGACTACTCGACGGTCATCAAGGGAACCATGCTGAGCCGTGAGTGTGGCAAGATTGACTCGTTTGCGGTATCGCTGGCTGACCCACTCGCCAGGCCGGCTTCCCCTTCCGTCGCGTCCGGTCCGGGCGGAGGGCTACTGGTCTTCTCCGGCCGGACCCAGCCCGGAATGCCGTGGGATACGCTGGCGCGCATCTGGGCCGCGCTGCTCGGATTGCCGCGCGAGGACTTCCGCCGGCCGGTCACCGGCGGGGTGGCCGGCGACACCGTGACGGCAGGGGCAGGGGCCGGGTTCGCCGTCCACCCGGCACAGTTCCGGCAGTCGGTACGACTGGTCGTCGCGCGGGAGTCGGGAGTCCACGGGTTCCACATCCACGACGCGGCCGGGCGCCGCGTCCGGGTGCTGGACCGCGAGGCGCGGGAGTGGGACGGCCGGGATGGACAGGGCGCGGAACTGCCCAGCGGGGTGTACCTGGTCGAGGCGGTCGGGCCGGGGCCGGTCGAGCGCCGGAAGGCCATCAAACTGGAGTAGGCGATGCGAACGCTCTTCTCGCTGGTCTGCACGCTGGCGGCCGCAGTTTCAGGTGAGTTGCCGTTCGACCCGCACGCCATTGTCGAGCAGGTCAACAGCACCCGGGGCGAGTCGCCGCAGGCCTTTGTGCAGGACACGGTCGGGTTCATGCTGGACACTGTACCGATTGGCCTGACCAGAACCGCGGATCCGGTACTCACTCCGGCGGTGGCCTCGAACGGCACGGACTACCTGGTGGTCTGGAAGCAGGCCCTCTACCCGGACAACCGGGTGTACTGCGCGCGGGTTTCCGCCACGGGCCAACTTCTGGACCCCGGTGGGGTCATCATCAGGACATTTACCCAGTCCGGAGCCGCACGATGCGCGGTGGCCTGGGGCGATACCAGTTACCTCGTTCTCTGGGGGTATGCAACGAACTACGTTCCGAAGATTGGAGGCGCGCTTGTATCGGCCAACGGCAGAGTCAACCCCGGGGGGATAGTTATAGCCGATGACCTCCAGCGGCACTACAACCCGGCGGTAGCCTACGACGGCACCAAGTTCATCGTCGCGTGGAATGCCTCGCCTGATGGTCGTCGCTGGGACATCCGGGCAACACCGGTCTCCACCACGGGACAGGTCCGCTACCCCAATGGCCTGCGCATACACCACGGGCTCTCCCTGCTGCACGCAAACCAGCTTGCGGCGGTTGCGGCACTGCCGAACGGCAGCCTGGTTGCGTGGGAGAGCAAATGGACCGGGCAGTGGGACATACTTGGCACCGTGCTTGACAGCGCGGGGGTGCCGCTGGATACGATGCCAATCATCATCGCCGGCGAGGGTGGTGACGCCCGGGTTCCCGTCGTGGCAACCAATGGAGAGAACTTCCTCGCTGTCTGGCGGGCCGGCGAGGGCGCGCTGGCAGATATACTCGCGGCGCGGGTGAGCCCGGATGGCGTAGTGCTCGACCGGCGTCCCATTGCGGTCTGCACGTACAGCCACGCGCAGGAGAACCCGGCGGTGGCGTTCGACGGGGCGAACTACGCAGTCACGTGGCAGGACTGGCGCGACGGCAACCCGGACATCTATGGCGCGCGGGTGACCCCGAGCGGGGTCGTTCTCGACCCGGGCGGGTCAGCCTGGACGCGCAAGCCTCAGACAGAGTCCAACCCGGCAGTCGCCGCCGGCGCGGGCAACTGGCTTCTCGTCTGGCTCGATTTCCGCTGGCCGAACGACGCCGACGTCTTCGCGACCCGCATCAGCCCGGACGGAACCGTGCTCGACAGCGCATTCCCGGTGCCGGACACGCAGGCCCTCGTGCCGAAGTTCGCGAACCAGTCACGGCCGTCGCTTGCGTTTGATGGAGAGAACTACCTTGTGGTGTGGCAGGAGGACCGTGATGTCGGCACCGGCGAGGACATCCGGGGCATGCGCGTCTCCGGTTCCGGAGGCTTGCTCGATTCCGTGCCGTTGCTCATCAGCGCGGCGGCTGCGGAGCAGGGATACGCTGATGTCGCCTGGGGAGACAGTTGCTACCTCGTCGTGTGGAGAGACCTGCGCGTTTCCGGTGGCTATGGCAGCGAGATCTTCGGCACGCGGGTCACCAGGGATGGCGACGTGCTTGACGGGAACGGTATCTGGCTCTCTCCCGGCACGTCGGTGGGAGAGCACGGTCCGGCGGTCGCATTCGATGGGACATACTTCTACGTTGCCTGGTACCGTGAGACCGGGGGCAACCTGAGGCACCTCGATGCCGCCTGGGTCGCTCAGGGCGGGGCGATCCACCGCAGGGGAGTTGGCATCAGCGGCGAGGGCTACAAGCCCGACATCGTCTATGCCGACTCCGGACTGGGCCTCTTGACCTGGATCGACCAGCGGTGGAACTCGGGATACGCGAACGAGATCTACGCAGGGCGCATCGCCCCGGACAGGACCTACCCGGATCCTGAGGGACTGGACCTGACTCCGGCGCACTTCTATGAGGGTCCTCCGGCGGTCGCCAGCGACGGACGGGATTTCCTGGTGGTCTTCGAACAGACTTCGCTGGCCGCCATTTACGGCGTCCCGGTTTCCCGCGAGGGAGGAGTCGGAGACGCGATGATACTGTCCGCCAGCGGGTCGCCCGCAAAGCCCGAGCCCGCAGTCGCCTACGGAAGCCCGAGGTATCTCGCCGTCTGGCCTGAAGGAAGGCTTCTGAAAGGGGTGTGGTACGACCCTGTGAGTGGCGCAGTCGAAAGCCTGGGCATTGCCGAAGCCGATGATGTTACGGCGAACCCGGGAGTCTGTTCGGGGGGCTCGTCCCGTTTCATGGCAGTCTACTCGGCCCGGGCCGACTCCGTGAATCACCGCCCGTGCGGGCGGAACCGCATCTGGGGACGGCTCTTGCACGACGACGGTCGACCGGCGCCGCCAGGGCTCGTCTGGCCGCCTCACAACCACTCCATCCCGGAACTGCCGGTAGTCCTGTTGGTTGACTCACTCAGGCCCGCGCTCGACAGCTTCGACTTCCGGGTAATGCTCGGCGGGGATACGCTCTGGCGGTACTGCTCAGAAGCGCCCCGCTGTACCGTGCCCGACGATGTCATCGTCCCGGGCGCGACTCATCGCTGGACGTGTCGTGTCTTCGACGACTCGCTGTGGAGCCGTTTCAGCGTTGCCTGGCAGTTCGCGTACCTACCGACCGGTCTCGAGGAAGGACCGCCCGGCGGCTTGCCGGTGCTGGCCGGGGCGAGCGTCCTGCGGCGCGGGCAAGCGCTGACGTGCGCCGGCTCGGGCGGGCCGGGACTGCTCAGGCTCGAGGTGTTCGGGACCGACGGGCGCCGGGTCGCCGTCGTCGAGCCCGGCGCCGGGGGAGGGCCGGGCTGGGACTGGCGCGACGCGTCCGGCCGACCGGTCGCGGCCGGGGTCTACTTCGTCCGGCTGACCGACGCCGCGGGCGGCCTCGCTGAACGGAAGTCCGTCCTGCTGGACTGAGCGATGCGCATCGCCGTTCCCGTCGTCCTGCTTGCCGCGCTTGCCGCAGGCCAGCCCGTGCCCGAGAGCTTCATCCTCGACACCACCCCGGTCTGGTGGCCGGGGGACAGCATCGAGGAGATGCCCGCCGCGGCGGTCTGCGGCGACAACTTCCTTGTCGCCTGGCAGACCCGGACCGGGACCGACTGGGATCTGCTCGCTGTAAGGGTCGCGCATTCGGGCGAGGTGCTCGACTCCCACGCGTTCGTGGTTTCGGACTGCTCGCTGGACCAGCGCAGTCCGCAGGTCGCCGGGGGCGCGGGTGCGTGTCTGGTCGTCTGGGAGGACCGTCGCAGCGGGACGCGCTGGGACATATTCGGCGCGCGGGTTGACGCGGGCGGCAACCTGCTCGACCCGCAGGCACTCCCCATCCGCGCCGGGAGCGGCGACTCGCGCAGCCCGGCGGCTGCCTATGGGCACGGGCGCTGGCTGGTGGCCTGGGAGGAGCAGTCCGGGGACGGCGACGTCTACGCGGCAATCCTCGATTCGTCGGGTGCGGTCGGTCCGGCGGTGCCGGTCTGCCGTGCGGGCCGCGCGCAGGCGCAACCCGCCGTCGCCGCAACCGACAGCGGCTTCGTCGTCGCGTGGGAGGACTGGCGGAACGGTCAGTATCCGCAGGTCCGGTGCGCGCGGCTGGGACCGGACGGGGCGGTCCTCGACACCGCCGGCATTGAGCTGTGGCCGGACCGGTACGACCAGGAACGGCCGGCGGTGGTCAGACTCGGTGAGAACGCGCTCATCGCCTGGGAGGAAAGCGCCCTGCTCGATTCGGAGATCTGGGGCGTGCGGCTGTCCCCGGCAGGCGCGGTGCTCGACAGCGCGCCGGTCCGCGTCGCCGCCGCACCCGGCCCCCAGCGGCGGCCGCGGCTGACCGCGCTCGGCGACGACGCGCTGGCGGTCTGGGTTGATTCGCGCAACTCCGCGACCGTGCCCGACCTCTACGCCGCGCGTGTGCGGGCGGACGGCAGTGTCGCCAACCCGGACGGGGTCCCGGTCACCGTCGCGGCCGGGACGCAGGACCAGCCCTGTGTTGCCGGGGCGGACACGCTCGCGCTGGTGGCCTGGCGGGATATACCGGATGGAACGGTCTGCGGGGACATCCGGGCGGCCCGGGTGTCGACACGAGACAGCGTGCTCGACCCGGAAGGATTCGGCCTGCTGGACCTGTGGATACCGCTCTACTACGCCCAATTGCAGCCGGCAATTGCCGACGGCGGCGGGCAGTATCTCGTCGCCTGGACCGATTACCGCGGCCAGACGACCGGGCTCGACATCTACGGGATGCGAATATCTCACGCGGGCGCGGCCCTCGACCCGGTCCCTTTTGTCATCTGCTCGGTCCCGGGCGACCAACAGTCGCCGCAGGTGGCGTTCAACGGGACGCAATTCCTGGTCATCTGGTCCGACTTGCGCAGCCTCAGCCAGGCTCTCCACGGGACAAGAGTTGACACACTGGGCCGCGTGGTGGATACGGTCAACTTGGTACTGTCGTCCGGGGGCAGCTTGGAAGCCAGCGTCTGTGTCGCCGGAGACTCGTGGTTCGTAGTCTGGCGAGCAGGCAGTGGGTCGAACATCCGGGGAACTTTCGTGCTCACGGACGGCTCGGTAACGCATCCGGGCGGCTTTGACGTAACCCCCCCCTCGACGACTTGGAACTACTACCCGATAGCACGATTCGATGGAACACGGCTTCTCGTTCTGTGGACTGAGTCCCGTCTGCACTACGGAAGCGAGGTTGCCGGAAGACGCTTGTCCCACGACGGCACTGCCCTGGATTCAGTACGCTACTACAGCAACCTGCCCGGGCATGACCGCAAACCCGCACTGACCTTCGATGGCGACAACTACTTCGTCACCTGGGTGTACCGGCAGGGCGCCGATTATGCCATCTGCTGCCTGCGGGTGGACACGGCCGGGGTTGCGCTCGACTCGCCGCCGGCATTCGTCCGGCAGTCCCCGAACTACTACGACAACGCGGACGTTGTCTTCAACGGGGCGCATCACTACCTCGTCTGGGCCGAGCTGGCAGGTTCGTCCTGGCTGGTCCAGGGCGCGCGGGTCGGACGTAGCACGACGGTGTTCGACACCTTCCCGCTCGTCGCCGACGAACGGCAGGTTCCGGTGCCGGCGTTGGCCGCGAGCCCGGGCGGCGAGATGCTGATGGTCTACGCCGGGCTGGTGGACAGCATCAACAGTCACCCGGCCGGGGTTCCCCGCATCAAGGGCGTGCTCTCGCCCTACGGCGGAGTGGCCGAAGCGAAGCCGGCCAGCACCAGCCCGGTGACCCTGCGCGCGGCGCCGGTTCCGTTCCGGCGCGAGGTCCGGTTTGAGGCCGCCCCGGGCGGCGCGGTCACCATCCGCGATTGCGCGGGGCGGCTGGTGCGAACGCTGGCGGTCGGCGCGAGCGGCGCGGTTGCCTGGAACGGGGCGGACGAGCTCGGCGGGCAGACGGCGCGGGGCGTCTACTTCGCCGAGCCGGAACCTTCCCCGGGCCGTGCGGCCCGGTGCAAGCTGGTGAAGCTGGAATAGGAGGGGTCGGTGCTGCTGATGGTCCTGCTCTGCGCTTTCCCTGTCTACCACGTGCCGTCCGGGCGGGTGGAGTACTGCCACGCCCCTGAAGTCCGGGTCCTCGCCGACACGATGCGCGACTGGGGCGACGACGTGCTGGTCGGCGCGGTCGGCCGCGCGCTTACAACCGGCAAGCTGGTCACTGACTCGGACACGGCCGGCACCATCTACGTCGGCCTGCTCGAGCCGGGCGGCGGCCCGGGTGACCGGGTCCACGTCTGGCGATCGACCGACGGAGGCTGGAGCTGGACGACTGCCTACGAGATTGCCCCCGACGACCCGTTCGCGTCGTTCGCGGACTACGAGCTCCGGGTGGGCAGTGACGCTAACGGCACCTGGCTCTACGACCTGCTGGTCGGCAACCCACCGGGCATCGGCCTCTGGCTGCTGCGGCACCGGCCGATGATGGTCAGCCCGGCATGGATCCACGTGCCGGGCAGTGACACCGTCGTGCGGGTTGCGGCAGATCTGAACATCGAGTCGCCCCAGCGTCTGTTCGCGGCCTGGGAGACGCAGGCGGGAGAGATACACCTCGCCGCCTCGAGCGACTCGGGCCAGACCTGGGGCAACCACCGGGTCGCCGCGACCGGCTGCGAGTTGCCGGCGCTGGCTGCGGGCGGGGACGGCTGCGTGTACCTCGCCTGCAACAGCCGGGACTCGGCGTGGGTGCAGGTCACACGCTACACCGAGAACCTCGCAGGCGCGGACTCGGCGGTCGCCCGGCTCGACTCGGCCGGCAACGGGCGGGTGTGGGCGGCGTCGGTCGCTGCGGACCGGGAGGCCGGGCGCACGGCGCAGGCGGCGGTGGTGCTTTACTGCAGCAGCGTTGCCGACAGCATCGTCGGGGTCGGCCAGGGCTGGACGACGAATGGCGGCGCGGGGTGGACCACCGGGTTCTGGCCGCCGGTGAACCAGACGCGGGTGACCTGGGACGCGAGGCTCCCGCGCGTGCGCCGGGGATACGCCGACGACCTCTTCCGCGGCGCGGCGACGATGCCCGAGCCGACCCGCAACCGCGACTCGCTGGTGTACGCCTACTCGCGCCCGGTCGGACCGAATGTCTGGGAGGGGCGGGGTGTGCGCAACGACTTCCGGATGGTGCTGGGCATCGGCGCGCAGGTGGGATACTCCTGGCTGACCAGCGGCGGGTACCTTGGATATGCGAAGCTGGATACCGACCAAGTCTGGTTTGACGGCTACCACTTCACGGCGATCGAGGAGCAACGGCCGTCCCGGCCCGGGTCCGGGCAGGCGGCGGTCGTCAGTCGCGGCGGGGTCGCGATACTGCGGTTTGGACTGGCCGCGTCCGCGGACGTGAGCATCACCCTGTTCGACGCCGGGGGGCGGGCCGGCGGGCGGCTGTACCGGGGCCGGCTCGGGCCAGGACAGCACGTCGTCAGCGTTGCGCTCGGCGACCGTCCCCCGGGGGTGTACTACTGCCTGGTGGACTCGGGCGAGCGGGTTGAGCGGGTGAAAGTGGTCAGGCCGGAGTAGCGGTTCGGGTTTGCCCGGCTTGACTCACTCGGTCGGGTCTTTTAGCATATCTGTAATGACCAGACGCAGATTGTTTTCGCTCGCCGCGGCGGCCGCGGTCTTCGGCCTGACCGCCCAGTGTTCGATCGCCCCGCTCATCACCATGGCCGCGAACCGGGTGGTGCTGAGCGAGGTGTTCTCGAGCGCGGGCTGAAGTTACTGCGAGGCCGCGGAGCGGTCTCTTGAACGGCTGTCGTACGAGTTCGGCGATTCGCTGGCCTATTTCACGTATCATTCGGATACGCTGTTCGATACGCTGGCGACCGTGACGGCCCTGCGCCGGGCGCAGTGGTACGGCTACGGGCTGGGCTTCGAGCCGGTGACGTATTTCGACGGCGGCGACGCCGCGTTCCAGGAGACGCTCTACGACGCGCTCCGGTCGCGGGTCGATGCCGCCCGGTCGCGGAAGACGATGCTCGAGATGGCGCTCGACACCGCGGCGACCGGTATCGTCGGCAGCGAACTGCGGGTCGGCGTGCGGATTACCACGCTCGACACGCTGGTAGATGATATCGACGGGCTGATGCTGGTGGCGGTGGTGTTCCAGGACAGTGTGACGCGGGTGCGGTTCGGGAGCACCGACACGTCGTACGTGCCGATCGCGGCGGACATCATCGGCGGGCCGTGGGGCGTGCCGGTCCGGCTCCGTTACGCGACCGAGCTCGACACGGTGCTGGCGACGCCCTACCGGGGCTGGCGCCAGGACCGGCTCGGGGTGGCGGTGTTCGTCCAGGACACGGCGACCCGGGCGGTGATGCAGACAGTGGTGACGCGCAAGCTGGCGCGGGAATGACGGAGGTGTTGCGATGAAGCTGTTGGGACTGGCAGTGGTGGTAGCGCTGGCGGCCGGGCCGGTTTTCGCCGCCGAGGTGAAGTACGAGAAGGCGCAGGACTTTACGCTGACGGACGTGAACGGCGAGGAGCACACGCTGTCCGAGATGCTCAAGCGCGGGCCGGTCTACATGGAGTGCTGGGACCTGCCGTGCGTGAACTGCATCGCCGAGCTCGACGCGCTGGTGCCGATCTACGAGGAGCTCGCGCCCTACGGCCTGCAGATAATCGCGCTGTCGGTGGACAAGCCGGCGGACGGGGCCAAGGTCAAGGCGTTCGTCGCGGCGAAGAGGTGGCCGTACGTCTGCCTGCTCGACGCGCAGCAGGAGGTCAAGAGCGCGTACGGCATCATCATCAAGCCGACTTCGTACCTGATTAACACCAAGGGCGAGGTCGTCTACACCCACATCGGCTACAAGAAGGGTGACGAGGCGAAGATCAGGGCCGAGTTCCTGAAATGGCTGCCCGAGGAGCCGCTGGACAGCCCCGAGGATGCGGGCGAGTAGCGGCCCCGGCGCGAAGACTCAAGGAAGATGAAGGCAGTCAGGGTCAGCCTGTTCGCGGTTGCGTGTCTCGCCGTCCTGGGCCCGGCCCGGGCGGCCGAGCTGTCGGTCAGCGGCGTGAACCGGGCCGAGTTCTGGTCTTTTTTCGACTCGACGTTCTCGACCCAGCTCGAGGAGCTGCTCGATATGAACCTGCGCTACGGCGACCTACGCGGCAACCTCGGGCTGTTCGCCTACGAGCCGTCGAAGCCGTGGAGCGACGCCCGTCGGCCGCTCCGCCTGCTTGACTACACCGTCGCCTACAGCCCGAAGCAGCTCGAGGTGCTTTACGGCCGGTTCTACCAGGATTTCGGCAAGGGTTTGGCGCTCCGGGCCTACAAGGACGACGAGTTCCGGCACTACAAGAGCCTGCACGGCCTGCGCGGGACCGCGCGGCTGCCGTTCCGGTCCGAGCTGGTCCTGCTCGGCGCGCGGCTGCGCGACATATTCTTCCAGGAGAACACCTACCGGTTGGTGAACGCCGCGGACACCTCCGACCAGGTGCTGGGCGCGAATTTCGAGTCGCGGCCGGCCCGGTGGGGTGGGTTCGGCGGGCGCTACGTCCGCGTCAACCGCGAGAGCGACCCGCAGGCGCGGGCGTTCACCGAGCTCTTCGGCGGCAACCTGACCTCGGCGGTCGGGCCGGTCGAGGTGTACGGCGAGGTCTGCCGCCGGCTGGGGACCGCGGCCGGGCTGGGCGGGCGGGAGAGCGGGCTCGGCTGGTACGCGAGCGGGACGGTGACGTTCCCGGGGTTCAGCGTGCTCGGCCAGTTGATGGACTACGACAACATCGGGTTCCCGGCCGGGCTCTACCACTGGAACGACCCGCCGACGCCGACAAAGTCCGGGGTGGCGATGAACCGCGGGGTCGACGAGCGCGGGTTCGGGGTGACCGCGACCACGACGCCGTGGTCGACGCTCTACCTCGAGGCCGACTACGGCCGGCTGTTCACCCACGACAACACCAGCGCGGGCGTGGTCGAGTGGGAGGGCAAGGCGCGCTATCCGACCAGCGACTGGACGTTCGAGCTGGCGTTCAACCACATGGTCCAGCAGAACGTCGAGCTCGGCACCGCCCACCGGGCGACCGACAAGCCGGTGGTCCACCTGAACCACGCCGTCGGCCGGCACAGCTTCGCGCTCGAGGGTGAGCTAGCGTTCGTCGACGAGCGCTCGACCGAGGGCGAGACCTGGAAGTACCGCGAGCTGGCGGCGGCGTTCTCCTACGGCATCGACGAGGCGCTCCTGTTCACGGTCGGCTACCAGCACGTCAGCGAGAAGCTCGACAAGCGCTACAACGGCGAGCAGGGCTGGCCGGTGTTCGAGGCGGTCTGGTCGATAACCCAGCGCAACATGCTCCGGGTCCGGGTCGGGGCCGAGCGCGGCGGCTACACCTGTTCGGGCGGGGTCTGCCGGTTCGAGGCGCCGTTCCGGGGCGTGAAGGCCCAGCTCATCTCGAGGTTCTGAGAATGAACGAAGCACAGGTGGACGCGGACGGCCGGGGAGGGACGCAGGTGAGGCGCCGCGTCCTGTTCGCGGTGGTCGCGCTGGCGGGCGTCGCCGCGGTCGTGATCGGAATAGTCAAGGGCGACCCGGAGACGATTCACCGCTTCGCGGCCCAGATATGACTGTCGTGCATGGGGCTCGTGTAGCCCCGGCACCTGGGAGCGAACCGATTGACTGACGCCCGGCGGTCCGGCGGCAGGGTCCGCTGGACCTGGTTCTTCGTCATCGCCGGGCTTTCGACGCTGGTGATTGCGGCGCTGGTAGCGTTCGCCGGCTTCAACTGGTGGCGGGTGCTCGCGTTCGGCTGGCTGCCGCTGGTGCTGGTCGAGCTCTTCGCGGCACTCTACGCCGGCCGGCCGGAGGACCGCCGGCGCTGGCCCGCGTTCGGAGCGATTGTCGCGGCCGGGCTGCTGGTCTCAGCCTGGCTGGCTTTCTTCGAGGGCATCGCGCCGGCCCGGGTGCTGCTCTTCGCGACCCTGCCGTTCATCGCGCTGATGCTGGTCGTGACGCTGTTCGTCAGGCGGCGGGTCGCGCCGTTCCGGGTCGTGCAGGTCATCTCGGCGGTGGTTCTCAACGCCTACATCCTTGCCTACCTGCAGGACAAGATTCTCTACCAGGGCTTCTTCAAGCACATCCCTCAGCCGATACTCAACTGCTATGGCGGGCCGCTGGCGGTGTTCGCCTGCCCGATCGGCTCGACCCAGCAGATGATCGGGATGAGGACCATCCCGTGGCTGGCGCTGGGCGCGTTCATCGTCGTCGGCGCGCTGGTCGGCCGGGCGGCCTGCGCGTGGATATGCCCGTTCGGGCTGTGGCAGGACCTGCTCCAGAAGGTCCCGGTCGGGCGCCGGGCAAAGGCGAAGAAGTGGCTGTCGTTCGGCGTCATCGCCGGCGTCGCGGCGGTCGCCGGGTTCCTGCTCGTCGCGCTGCTCAAGCTGGCGTGGTGGCAGGTGTTGCTGTTCGGCTGGCTGCCGTTCGCCGGCGCACTGCTGGCAGTTGCGCTGACAGGCAAGTTCGACGTCCCGAGGCGGCTCTGGGTGGGCAGTTTCCTCGTTGCGGTCGGCATCGGCGCACTGACGTGGCTGAGGTTCGGCGCCGGCTTCGGGGTCGTCGCCGGGTTCGCGGGAATTCTCGTCCTCGGGCTTTCCGGCGGTTGGGTCGCGGCCGCGATTGCCGTGCCGGCCGCGTTCCTGCTCGGCTGGCTCGGGCCGGCGGAGTTCGCCATCGGACCGCTGTCCGGGTTCGGGCTCGGCATCGCGCTGGCGGCCGCGGCCGGGCTCGTCATCCTGCTGCTGGACCGGCTGGCGAAGGTGAGCTTGCCCTCGACGACGGCCAAGTACGCCGTGCTGCTGCTCGTCGCCGGCCTTGCCTCCTACCTGACCATCGAGCCGTGGTTCTGCAAGCTCTGCCCTCAGGGGACGCTCGGCGCCGGTATTCCGCTCGTGCTCTGGGACCCGGTCAATGCCCTGCGCGGGCTGGTCGGCTGGCTGTACTGGGTGAAGGTCGGATTCCTGTTGCTGGTGGTCGTCGCGGCAATCGGCATCAAGCGGCCGTTCTGCCGGCTGGTCTGCCCGATCGGCGCGGTCTATGCGCTGTTCAACAAGGTGAGCCTGCTGCGGATGGAGGTCGTGAGCGACCGGTGCACTTCCTGCACGCTCTGCCAGCGGGTCTGCCCGATGAACATCTCGGCCTACCAGGACCCGAACCAGGCAGAGTGCATCCGCTGCTTCGAGTGCGTCTGGAACTGCAAGCCGTCCGGGCTGAGAATTCGCGCCTAGTCGCCCCTAACCCGTCACGCCGATGAACCCTGCCCCGGAACCGGACCGCGCGGGCAAGCCACGTTGGCTGCGCGCCCGCCTGCCGCAGGGCGAGGAGTTCGAGCGGGTCAACGCCCGGCTCCGGGCCCACGGGCTCGTGACGGTCTGCAGTGCGGCCCGGTGCCCGAATCTCGCCGAGTGCTGGAACCGGGGGACCGCGACTTTCATGATTCTTGGCGCGGTCTGCACGCGGAACTGCCGGTTCTGCTCGGTCGCGACCGTCAACCCGGGCGGCGCGGTCGATGAGAGCGAGCCGGGCCGGGTGGCGGCGGCGGTGGCCGAGCTGGACCTGCGCTACGTCGTGCTGACCTCGGTGGACCGGGACGACCTTGACGACCTCGGTGCCGGGCAGTTCGCCCGGACCGTGTCCGAGGTCAGGGCGCGGAACCCGGAAGCCGGCGGCGAGGATGCGGGGACAGGAACGGGTGGCGTCCGGGTTGAGGTGCTGACGCCCGACTTCTGCGGCCGGGCGGAGCTCATCGGGCAGGTGCTCGCGGCCGGACCGGCGGTGTTCGGCCACAACCTCGAGACGGTCGAGCGGCTGAGCCCGGAGGTGCGCGACCGGCGGGCGGGCTATCGCCGCTCGCTCGAGGTGCTCGCGACCGCGAAGCGGCTGGCGCCCGGCATCCCGACGAAGAGCGGGTTGATGGCCGGGCTGGGCGAGACCGACGAAGAGGTTTCCCACGCGCTTCGCGACCTGAGAACTGCCGGCTGTGACATCGTCACCATCGGCCAGTACCTGCGGCCGGCGCGGCACTGCCGGCCGGTGGCGCGTCACGTCGCGCCGGAGCGGTTCGCGGAGTGGGAGGATGAGGCGCGGGCGCTCGGCTTCCGGGCGGCGTTCTGCGGGCCGCTGGTCCGGAGTTCCTATCTCGCCGACACGCTGCTGGCGCCCGGCGGCAGGAGAGCGGGCCGGTGAGCGGCGAACCCGGGCCGGCGGCCGGGGCCGTCGGGCTGAGCCCGGCGGAAGTTCGGCGCGGCCTTCGGATCTCGATCGTCGAGGGCGCGTTCGCCAACAGCCACCTCGTGCTGGCGGGCGGGATGTTCTTGACCGGGCTGGCGCTCCACCTCGGCGCCCGGCCGTTCCACATCGGGCTCCTCGCCGCGATACCGGCGCTGGTCTCGGTCGTCGCGCTCGCGGCCGGGTCGCTCGTCCGGCGCGCCGGGTCCCGGCGCGGGCTGACGGTCTGGACGAGCGGGGTCGGCCGGGCGGCGTTCATCGTCCTGGTGCCGTACCTACTGCTGAAGCTCGAGCTGGGACTTGGGCTGTTCTTCACCGTCGTCTTCGCTTATAACGTCCTGCTCGCGTTCGCGGGGACGACCTGGAATTCGTGGATGAGCGACCTCGTGCCCGAGGATGGCCGGGGCCGGTTCTTCGGCCGGCGCAACGCCATCCTCGGCGGCATCGGGATGGTGCTGACCGTCCTGGCCGGCCGGGCGATGGACTGGGTCAAGACCCACGACCCGGACCTCGGCTTCGGGCTCGCCTACCTGCTCGCGGTCGCGTTCGGGGTCGCGTCGGCGCTGCTGCTCGCGCGCCAGCCCGAGCCGCCGCTGGTGCCGCGGCCGCACGTGCCGCTGCGCGAGCGGCTGCTCGGGCCGCTCGTCGAGGAGCGCCAGTTCCGCCGGCTGATTGTCTTTCTCGGGGTCTGGTTCCTGACCTGCACGCTCGCCTCGCCGTTCTACATGGCGCACCTCCTGACCAACCTCCAGTTCTCATTCAGCTCGGTCGGCGTCTACGCCATCCTCGGCGGGACGACCGGTATCCTGTTCCAGCTCTTCTGGGGCTGGCACATCGACCGCTTCGGCCCGAAGCCGGCCGCGGTCATCAGCTTTGCGTTCGTCGGCGTGATGCCGCTGCTCTGGGTGATCGCGACGCCGACGTTCCGGCTGCCGATCTGGATTGACGGCGTGCTCAACGGCCTGTTCTGGACCGGGGCCAACCTCGGGCTGGTCAACCTGCTGTTCGCGCTCGGCGACAACCCGGTGCGCAAGGAGAGCTACTTCGCGATCTACGGGGTCGTCGTCGGGCTGGCGACCTTCGCCGCGTCGCTGGCGGGCGGGGCGATCGCCCAGGCTCTCGCCGGGTTCCGGCTCGAGCTCTTCGGCCGGACCTTCGTCAACTACCACCTCCTGTTCTTGGTCAGCGGGCTCGCCCGCTTCGCCTGCCTGCCGCTGCTGGCCCGGATCCAGGAGCGGCGCAGTCGGACGGTGGTCCGGACGGTGCAGGTGCTCGGGACTTTCGCGCTCAACCGGCTCAACTACAACAAGGAAGTCTTTCTCCACGCCTTCCGCGCCCGGCCACGCCGCTGACCGGGCTTGACAGGCGCGTGCCGGCTGCGGTATATTGATTGTGCGCAATCCCGACCGAACAGGAGGAACCGTGCAGAAGCTGATTGTCGCTGCCCTGCTTGCCTGTGTCGTTGTCGGCTTCGGCTTTGACCGGGTCGTGGTCATCGAAGAGGCCTACTCCGAAGGCTGAGGCAGCTGCAACGCCGCCAGTGTGGCGGTGGACCAGATCAAGGCGAACTACCCGGGCCAGATCGCGGCCATCGAGTGGCACGTCAACTCCGGCTATCCGCTCTACTGCGCCGAGGCGCGGCAGCGCTGGTTCAGCTACCCGCCGCCCTACTACTCGGGCGGCAACTGGTACTACGCGACGCCGTGGGCCTGGATCGACGGCAAGAACCGCGGCTACCAGTATTCGTCGTGGGACTACTGGGTCCAGCAGAAGCTCGGCGAGCCGGCCGAGGTCGGCATTAACCTGACCGGCAGTTACCTGCCCGGGGCCGGTGCGGGCGAGTTGGCAATCGAGATGGTGAACGAGACTTCAGCGCCGATTGACGCCAATCTGTACGTCGTCATCACCGAGGACAGCATCAATTCCCCGGCGCCGAACGGCGACCAGTGGCACAACCACGTCTGCCGCGACTACGTCACCGGCATCGCCGGCACGAGTGTCACCGTCCCGGCGATGGGCGCGGACACCGCGTATCAGCCGTTCACGATCGAGAGCGACTGGGTCGAGGCCAACTGCAACCTCGTCGTGTTCCTCCAGAATCCCACCCAGCAGTCCGATTCCTCGCGGCCGGTCTATCAGGGCGGAATCGTCAAGCTGCTCGAACTCACCGGCGTCGCGGAAGGGCGGCGGACGCCGGCGCCCCGGCTCAGCGCGACCGGCGGTCCGAACCCGGTCCGCGACCGGGCTGAGGTCAGGTTCACTGCCGCCCCCGGCTCGCGTTGGCAGCTCGCAGTGTATTCGAGCGCCGGGCGGCTGGTGGCGGAGGAGTCCGGCACGGCCCGGGGTCCCGAGACCGTGCGCTGGGAGCCCCGCGATGCCGCCGGTCGCCGGCTGGCGGCCGGGATCTACGCCTGGCGGCTGACCGCGTCGGACGGGACCGCGCAGGGCAAGTTCGTGCTGGCCGACTGACCGCAGCCGGCCGGGCAGGACATTCGGGGCGGGCGCGAGCCCGCCCCGGTGCGTCCCGGACCGCGACCGGTTGACACTCTCGGGAGCGGGTCTATAATTCCCGGTTGAAATCGTGCCTCGGGCACGCTGTGAAAGCACGCAATCAAGGAGAATCCTGATGTCGAAAAAGAAGGGCGGCGGCACAGCCAAGAACGGCCGCGACAGCCAGGGCCAGCGCCTGGGCATCAAGGCCTATGCGTCGGAGAGCATCCGGGCCGGCGGGATCATCGTCCGCCAGCGCGGGACGAAGTTCCTGCCCGGCGCGAACGTCCGACGCGCCAAGGACGACACGCTCTACGCGGTCGCCGACGGCAAGGTCAAGTTCGAGTACGTCAGCCGCGTCAAGCAGCGGGTGACGGTCGTGCCGGCCGGGACCGACTGACCGCGCGATGAAGCTCAAGTGGCTGGGCCACTCGGCCTTCCTGCTGGTCGCGGCTGACGGCACCCGGCTGCTGACCGACCCGTACGTCGCCGGCAGCTACGACGGCGCGCTCGGCTACGGCCGCATCACCGAGCCGGCCGACGGCGTGACGGTCAGCCACGACCACCCTGACCACGCCGGGTTCGCGACCCTGCCCGGCAACCCGCGGCTGGTCAACGGCACCGGCGAGTTCAGCATCGGCGCGTTCACGGTCCGGGGTTTCCATTCCTGGCACGACGGCGAGAACGGCGCCAAGCGCGGCGCGAACGTGATCTACGTGTTCGAGGCCGACGGGCTCAGGGTCTGCCACTGCGGCGACCTCGGCCACGCGCTGGGCGCGGACCTGGCCACGGCAATCGGGGCGGTCGACGTCATCCTCGTCCCGGTCGGCGGGGTGTACACGCTCGACGCCCGCGGCGCCCACACGGTCGCCCGCCAACTCGAGGCCCGGGTCATCGTCCCGATGCACTTCAAGACCTCAAGGCTCGGTTTCAAGATCGCGCCGGTCGACGAGTTCCTGGCCGACCAGGCCCGGCTCACGCGCACCGGCACCGCCGAGGTGGAGTTGGACGCCGACCGGCTGCCCGAGGAGCCGGAAATCTGGCTCCTCGACCAGGCGCTGTAAAGGAGTCGAGTTGCGCGAGATCCCCTTCAACCTCGTCCGCGACACCGTCGCCCGGCTGTGCATTGACGCCAACTGCGAGATCCCGGCCGACGTCGTCGCGGCGCTCGAGAAGAGCATCGCGGTCGAGGAGTCGCCGACCGGGCGGGAGATCCTCGGCCAGATCGTCGAGAACACGAAGATCGCCCGCGCCGAGCGCCTGCCGGCCTGCCAGGACACCGGCTGGGCAGTGGTCTGGGTCGAGCTCGGCTCCGGGGTCCGGGTTGCCGGCGGGGAGCTTCCCGACGCCATCAACGAGGGCGTCGCGAAGGGCTACACCGACGGCTACCTGCGCAAGAGCATCGTCGCCGACCCGCTGCGGCGCAAGAACACCGGCGACAATACCCCGGCGGTGATCTACACCGACATCGTGCCCGGCGACCGGCTCAAGCTGACGGTCCAGCCCAAGGGCGGTGGCAGCGAGAACATGAGCGAGGTGCGGATGCTGTCGGCCGCGGACGGGGAAGAGGGCATCAGGAAGTTCGTCGTTGACCGGGTCGCGCGGTCGAAGGCAAACCCCTGTCCGCCGGTCCTCGTCGGCGTCGGCATCGGCGGGCCGTTCGACAAGTGCGCGATGCTGGCGAAGAGGGCGCTGTTGCGCGAGGTCGGCTCGGTCCACCCGGACCCGTTCTACGCCCGGCTCGAGGCCGACCTGCTCGAGCGGATCAACCGGCTCGGCATCGGTCCCCAGGGCCTTGGCGGTTCGGTGACCGCCCTGGCCGTGTTCATCGAGGCGTTCCCGTGCCACATCGCGACGATGCCCTGCGCGGTGAACATCAACTGCCACGCGGCCCGGCACATGACCGCGACGCTCTAGCGGAGGCGCGAGATGGCAGCCAAGCGAATCCGGACCCCGCTGACCGACGAGACCATCGCGGGCCTCGCGGCCGGCGACGCGGTGCTGATTACCGGCAGGATTTACACAGGCCGCGACCTCGCCCACGCGCGGCTGGTCGAGACGCTCGAGAAGGGCGAGAAGCCGCCCTTCGACCTCGAGGGCGCGATCATCTACTATGTCGGGCCGTCACCGGCGCCGCCCGGCCGGCCGATCGGCTCGGCCGGGCCGACGACCAGCTACCGGATGGACAAGTACACGCCGACGCTACTCGCCCGCGGCCTCAAGGGAATGATCGGCAAGGGCAACCGCACCCAGCCGGTGCTTGACGCCATCAGGCAGTACCGGGCGGTGTACTTCGCGGCGGTCGGCGGCGCGGCGGCGCTCATCTCGAGGAGCATCAAGGCGGCGAAGGTCATCGCCTACGACGAGCTCGGGCCGGAGGCGGTCCGCGAGCTCGAGGTCGAGGACTTCCCGGCCATCGTTGTCAACGACCCGAGCGGCCGGGACCTCTACGACGAGGGCGTGGCCAGGTACCGGAAGGAAGAGTGATGGCAAAGAGCAAGAAGCCCGGCGACACCGCGGTCCGGGAGCCCGAGGCGCGGCCGGACCTCGTCACGATCTACGTGATGGGCAAGGCCTACCGGGTGCCGGCCGGCCTGACGATTATGAAGGCGATGGAGTACGCCGGCTACCAGTTCATCCGCGGCTGCGGCTGCCGGGGCGGGTTCTGCGGCGCCTGCGGCACGATCTACCGGCTCGAGAGCTCTTACAAGGTCAAGGTCGGTCTCGCCTGCCAGACGGTCATCGAGGACGGGATGTACCTGACCCAGCTCCCGTTCTACCCGGCGAACAAGGCGAAGTACGACATCGCCGGGCTCGAGCCGACGACCCAGACGCTCGTGCGCCACTACCCGGAGGTGATGCGCTGCATATCCTGCAATTCCTGCACGCGCATCTGCCCGCAGGACATCGACGTGATGGGCTACATCAACGCGGCGATCCGGGGCGACCACGAGGCGGTCGCGGACATGAGCTTCGACTGCATCATGTGCGGCCTGTGTGCCAGCCGCTGCCCGGCGGAAATCGTCCACTACAACGTCGCCCTGCTCGCCCGGCGCATCGTCGGGGCGAAGCTCCGGCCCCGCGCGCCGCACCTCGCGGCCCGGGTCGCTGAAATCGCGGCCGGCAAGTGCCTGCCCGAGGTCGAGGAGCTGATGAAGCTGTCCGAGCCCGAGCTCTCGGAGCGCTTCTACGACAAGAAGGTCCGCGACATCGAGCCGTAGGAGGAATGATGTACCCCGAGAGCATGCAGGCGAGCATCAGGCGGCTCGAGGAGACGCGCAAGGCGCGCATCGACCAGAAGTTCCCGATGCGGACCGCCGACCAGAAGAAGGAACTGCTCAGGGGTTTCCACCCCGACTACATCGAGGAGTCGATGGAGCAGCTCGTTCTCGGCCCGAACAAGGGCGACCGCACGCCGCACGAGCTGGCGAAGGTGCTCCAGGCGTGGCCGGTCATCGAGGCGAAGAACATCGACCTTGCCCACCCGGACCGGGATTGCGACGTGCTCGTCATCGGCGGCGGCGGGGCCGGGGTCGCGGCCGCGCTCGTCGCCCAGGCCGAGGGCGCCGACGTCCTGCTCGTCACCAAGCTCAGGGTCGGCGACGCCAACACCCGGATGGCGCAGGGCGGCATTCAGGCCGCGGACAAGGCCCACGACTCGCCCGCCCGTCACTACCTCGACGTCCTCGGCGGCGGGCACTTCAAGAACGTGCCGGAGCTCGCCCGGGCGCTGGTGATGGACGCGCCCGGGGTCATCGCCTGGCTCGAGGAGCTGGGGGTGATGTTCGACAAGGAGCCCGACGGCACGATGATAACGATCCACGGCGGCGGCACCCAGCGCAAGCGGATGCACGCGGCGCGCGACTACACCGGCGCGGAGATAATGCGCGTCCTGCGCGACGAGCTCATCAACCACGCCGTGCCGACGATCGAGTTCGCGGCCGCGGTCGAACTACTGACCGGGCCCGGGGGCGCGGGCGCGGGCGCGGTCATCGTCAACCTCGAGACCGGCCAGCGCCGGGTCATCCGGGCGAAGACGGTCATCCTGGCGACCGGCGGCTGTGGCCGGCTTCACATTCAGGGTTTCCCCTGCACCAACCACTACGGCGCGACCGCGGACGGGCTGGTGCTCGCCTACCGGGCAGGGGCTAAGCTCGCGTTCATGGACACGATCCAGTACCACCCGACCGGGGTCGCTTACCCGGAGCAGATCCTCGGCCTGCTGATAACCGAGAAGGTCCGGGGGCTCGGCGCCCAGCTCGTCAACAGCGAGGGCAACCGGTTCATCTACGAGCTCGAGAGCCGCGACATCACCGCCTCGGCGATCATCCGCGAGTGCCGCGAGGGCCGGGGCATCGCGACCCCGACCGGCTCGGCCGGCGTCTGGCTCGACTCGCCGCTCATCGACGTCATCAAGGGCACGGGCGCGGTGCGCGCCGGCCTGCCGGCGATGTTCCACCAGTTCGCGCGCTACGGCATCGAGATGGACAAGGAGCCGGTGCTGACCTACCCGACCCAGCACTACCAGAACGGCGGCATCCTCGTCGACGACCAGGGCGCGACCGGGGTCAAGGGACTCTACGGCGCGGGCGAGAACGTCGGCGGCATCCACGGCCGCAACCGGCTGATGGGCAACTCGCTCCTCGACATCCTCGTGTACGGCCGCCGGGCGGGCAAGGCCGCGGCCGAGGCGGCGAAGGCGATGAAGGCGGCGCCCGAGCCGGGCCTCGCGCACGTCGCTGCGTTCAAGGAAGAGCTCAAGGCGGCGAAGGTGCCGCGCTCGCGGCGGTCGCCGATGCTCCTGCCCGACTACCGGCGCAAGGAAATGCAGGGCCGGTACTCGTTCCTCGGGCCGGACCCGGAATGCGCGATGCCGGCTGAATAGCGCAAGGCCTGCACACCCTCGAAGGCGGCCCAAGGGCCGCCTTCGCTTTGAAGGCCGGGCGTCAGCCGAACAGCCGGGCGAGGAAGTGCAGGGCGGCCGCGGCCGAGACGCCGACGGTCAGGTTGTCGTCGACGTCGATGGGCAGGGCCTCGGCCCCGGTCGCGACGACCGCGGCCAGCGCGACGGCGGGCAGGGGCAGGGGCACGAACCCGGCGAGGACCGCGCCGACCGACAGGCAGGCGACGAGGTGGCCGAGCGTGCCCTCGACGGTCTTCGAGAAGAGCCGGGTCCGGCCGAACCAGAGCCCGAAGAACTTGGCCGCGAAGTCGCCAAACACCATATAGGCGACCGCGTAGAGCGCGACCGCGCGGCTGAAGACGAGGGTGACGAGGAGCGCGGCGACCAGGAAGAGCGTCATCGAGGAGAGCCGGTCGCGCTCCCGGGTCTTGAAGGCGCCCGAGGCGCGGCGGAAGAGACAGCGGTTGACCCGGCCGGCCGAGAGCCGGGTCAGGTCGAGCGCGAGGAAGGCGGCGGTCACCGCCGCGAGCAGGATGACGGTGCCGACCCGGCTCCAGATGAAGAGCAGGGCCGGGAAGGCCATCGCCGCGGGCCGGATGAGGAACCGCCAGAGCTTGACCTGCTCGCGGGTGCGGTCGGTGCGGGCGAAGAGCCGATGGCGGGCCGCGGACCACGCGGCGACCGCGGCCAGGGCGACGAGGACGCCGACGACCGGCCAGCGCAGGCCCGGGGCGGGCACGTCGCGCAGGACGAAGAACCCGGCGAGCGGGACCGCGGTCAGGCCGACGAACTCGAACCGGCGGGTGATGAAGAGGACGGCCGCGGCGGTGAAGGCGACGAGCGCGACTTCCGCCCAGCCGGGCAGTCCTCCGCTGCCCGCGGCCGCGGCGCTGCCCGGGAAGCCGGCCATCTCGGCCGATGATACGTCCGGAACGGGCCGGAGGCAAGCCCGACCCTTGACAGCGCGGGGTGCGGCATCATACTGAGGACGACCGGAGCAAAGATGCCACGACGAACAGCCTGGCTGGCCTTGTTGCTGGCGGTGTCGGCCGGACTGTCGCGCGCGGGGAACGCGCCGATTCTGCCGGAGCGGGCGGTGCCGCCCGACGGCCTCACCGCCTGCGGCGGCATCTACGGCGCAGCCGGGCACTGGACCGACCCGTACCTCTGGACCTACCGCACCATCGGGCCGGGCGCGCTCGCGCGGATCGGCGGGGGCGGCAACCGGGTCTGGTGGCACGCGCAGGCCTGGGGCGGCCAGGCGCGGGTCCTGGCCCGACCGGCGAGGCAGGTCTATCCCTGGGGCGGCGAGGTCGGGGCGAAGGTCAGGCTGAATGACGACAGCTCGCTTCGGCTGACGTTCGGCTGGCCGTTGCTCGCCGACCTGTTCTGGCTCTGGGACGTCGAGAGGATGACCACCGCGGCATTCGGGGTCGGGGACCGGGGGCTTAGTGTCGCGGGCGTCCGACACTTCCGGCTCTCCCGGCGACTCGCCGGTCGGCTCGCGCTGACGGTGACGACCTCGGCGCCGGTCAACGCCGACCTGCCCGGCGTTGGCCTCCCGCTGGCGCTGTCACTCGGGTTCTTCGTCGAGGGACTCGGGCCGGGCTTCCCCGGCGGCCCGGAACCGCCCGACCGGTAGTCCCGCGTTCCCCGGGCCGGCTAGCGGTCGGCAATCGAGCGGTCCCGGAGGAACCACTCGGTCCTCGACCAGGAACTGCCGAAGAAGAAGGACCAGAAGCCGGTCGAGTCCGCGTAGTAGACCAGCCCGACCGAAGGGGCGTAGACCTCGTGGCGCCAGTTTGACCAGCCGAACAGGAAGGCGAAGCCGCTGCTCCGGCACTGCAGGGCCTGGCAGTCCCGGTAGTGATTCGCCCCGCTCGAGAACCAGCCGATGTACTCGGAGCGATAGTCGCCGCCGGTGCCGACCAGCATCACCTCGGTGCAGCGCCTCGCCGGGTCGTCGGAGAGCATCGTGCGCCATTCGTTGCGGCCCGCCGGCCGCAGGTAGAGGGTGCTGTCTACCGAGCGGACGTGCGCGGATCGGGAGCTATCCGCCTCGACGCCGAGCCGGAACCCGGGCTCCTCTCGCGCGACGACCTCGATGACGGCGACGCCGGACGACTCGCCGTCCTCGCGCTCCTCGTACACCCAGCGGTTGCCGACCGCGAGCGGTAGATAGACCGGCTCGGTGACGCTCGGCACCTCGCAGGCGGTCGCGCCGAGGACCGCGGCGAGCAACAGCGCGGTCCGGGTCAGCCGCGCGGCAGTGACGAACGCTCCGCATCCGGCCATCGATGCAGTATAGTCCGGGCATGCCCGGGCGTCAAGGCGGCCGGCCGGGCGGCAATCAGTTGTCGCCCGGGCCCGGCCGCTCGGTGTTGCACGCCGGGCAGACAATCGAAGCCGGGGCGCAGGCCGCGCCGCGGCCAGGTTCGGCCCGGCCGGCGTCGGCCTCGCCGGCGCTCCTGCGCCGGTGGGCCTCGGCAAGGTCGGACATCCGGCAGTCGCGGGGCTCGGGTGCCCGGCGCCAGTTATCCAGGTTGTGCTCGCCGCAGTTCGGACAAGTCAAATCAACAGGCATATACAACTCCTTTTGTCCTCTATTGGCAGACCCGGCGAACCGGCCGGGAGATTCAGCCCGGACCGGCCGGCTTGACCCCTGAATGTCGGTCAGGTAGTCTGACCGGTTGGCGCAGTCCGGAAGCCGGTGTGGTGGCCGCAAACGCGGAGGTGAGTGATGGGCAGAGTCGTGCATTTCGACATCTCGGCCCGCGAGCCCGGGAAGGCGGTTGAGTTCTACGGCAAGGTCTTCGGCTGGACGTTCCAGAAGTGGGACGGGCCGATGGAGTACTGGCTGGTGATGACCGGCGACCCAGCGAAGCCGGGCATCGACGGCGGTCTGTCGCAGGGCGAGCCGCTGGCCCAGGTCGTGAACACGCTCGACACCGAGGACCTCGACGCGACGCTCGGGAAGGTCGAGGAAAACGGCGGCAAGGTCATCCAGCCCCGGGGCCCGATACCGGGCGTCGGCTGGTACGCGGCGTTCGAAGGGCCGGACGGCAACCGGTTCGGCCTGATGCAGGACGACCCACAGGCGAAGTAGCGGACCGGTCTTCAGTCGGTCCGCTTAATCGGCACGCCCGGGGCGCGAACCAGCCAGGTCTGCTTCCCGCGCGCGATGCGCAGGACGACATCGACGCTGATGCCCGGTCCCCACTTCGGCCCGTCGGCGGCGTGGACGGTGAGCCGATCGGCCCCGGCGGCGGGCTTCGGCGCCCACTGCTCATCGCCGTTGAGGACCCAGAGCCGGTCGATGGTGATGTCCTCGGGCAGGGGCAGGTCGTCGTCCGCGACGAGGCCGGCAATCGCCATCATCGGCTGGCCGTCGGGCGGGGCGACCGGCTGGAAGTCGCGCCAGAGCTCGGCGCGGGGACGGAGGGTCCGGCCGTCAATCAGCGCGGCCTCGGGCGCGGAGGCGATGTCAGCGGCTTTCGTGCGGCGACAGCAGGTCAGGCAACAGCCGGCGACGAGCAGGCCGGCCACGAACAGCAAGTCGGCTCTCATACCATCATCCTATCGGCCCGGCCGGCCCGCGCAACCACGGGCGACCGGCTGTCCGTCTTGCGGCACGGAAGAGGGGCGGGCGGCACGGCCCGGCCCCGCGCCATACGGGTTAGTTCTAGCCCGGGCACATGGTGATCCCCTGCGGACGGCCGCGAGGTCGGCGGGCATTCCGCCGAAAGACTGGGCAATGCTGAGAGGAGAGGTGCGAGCGATACGGCTCCGGGTGGAGACGAGATGAGGCATCGAGTTCACGGCCATTCTGGTTATGCTTATGTGGCCAAACAGAAGCGCCAGAAAGGTGGAACCGATGCCGCCAATAGCTTATTACGCCATGGTCAGAAGTAAAGACCCGGCCGTGAAGTACGAGATTCGCCATAGCCTGGTCATGCTGGCTCTCAAGCAGGGCATCAAGCCGACCGCCCGCTACTACGAGGTGT
>JAWOHE010000086.1:0-26164 GCA_046485285.1 bacterium | reverse complement strand
TGGCTGGACATCGCCGGGGTCGGCACGCGGCTCGCCATCACCTCGGACGACCAGACGGTCCAGTTCAATCTCCCGACCGCGTTCGGGCCGTTCTATTTCTACGGCCGCCGGTTCAGCCAGCTCTCGGTCTGCGGCAACGGCTGGGTCGGGCCGGGCTACACGACGAGGACCGCGTACTCGAACATCTCGATCCCGGCGTCGAACACGGCGACGATGCTGGCGCTGGTCTGGGACGATCTCTACCCGCCGACGTCGGGCGGGGTCTGGTGGCACCACGACGCGGCGAACCGCCGGCTGATTGTCCAGTACGACTCGATGCCGTACTACTCGAGCCGGAACGTCTACGAGTGGTTCCAGGTCGTGATCTACGACACGACGCTGGCGGCGCCAGACGGCAACAGCGTGTTCACCTACCAGTACCTGACCGCGAACGGCTACGGCTCGTCGACGACCGGCATCAACGACTCGACGACCGCGGTCGGCATCGAGTGCCTGTTCAACGGTGTCTACCATCGCGGCTCGGCACCGATCGTGCCCGGGATGGCGATCAGGTTCACGACCGTCGGGCCGACGGTCGGGGTCGCAGAGGTGGCGTCCGGGCGCCTCCCGGCGCGGCTCGGGCTCGGTTTCCTCGGCCCCAATCCCGCGCGCCGGTACGCACGAGTCGGCTACGCGCTGCCGCGGGCGGCGGACGCCCGGCTCACGGTCTACGACGCCTCGGGTCGTCGGGTCCGCGAGCTGGCAAGCGGCTTACACCAGGCCGGCGAGCACGTCGCGGCCTGGGACGGCCGGGATGACTCCGGCCGCGAGGTCGCCCGGGGCGTTTATGTCTGCCGGCTCGAGGTCGGGGGAGAGAGCGCGGCCCGGAAGCTCGTGCTGGTCGAGTAGCGCGGCGTCCTCCGACACTGCCCGCCCGGCGCCGCCGCCGGGCGGGCTGCTTGACAGGCGGCCGCTCCCGGCTAGGCTGGCGGGTCATGTTGGCAGCCAAACCGCTGGAGGAACGATGTTAGAGATTCGGACTGCGGGCGTGGTCGGCGCGGGCACGATGGGTAACGGCATTGCCCAGGTGTTCGCGGCCGCGGGCCACGACGTCGTGATGACCGACCTTGACCGCGATTACGTTGACCGTGGACTGGCGACGATAAGGAAATCGCTGGGCCGGCTTGTCACCAAGGCGAAGCTGACCCAGGAACAGGCCGACGAGGTGCTGGGCCGGGTCAAGGGCAGTACCGACCCGAGCGCGCTCGTCGGCTGTGACATCGTCGTCGAGGCCGTCGTCGAGGACCTGGCGGTGAAGCGGGAGTTGTTCGGCCGGCTCGACCGGCTCTGCAAGCCCGGCGCGCTGCTCGCGACCAATACCTCGACGATATCGGTGACCGCCATCGCCGCGACGACGAAACGGCCCGAGCTGGTCGCCGGGATGCACTTCATGAACCCGGTGCCGGTGATGAAGCTGGTCGAGGTCGTCCGCGGGCTGGCGTCGGCGCCGGAGACGGTCGAGACGCTCGTCGCGCTGTCGGCGAAGCTCGGCAAGACGCCGGTGGTCGTCAACGACTCGCCCGGGTTCGTCTCCAACCGCGTGCTGCTGCCGATGATCAACGAGGCCGCCTTCGCGCTCGAGGAGGGCGTCGCCGACCGGGAGGCGATCGACACGGTGATGAAGCTCGGGATGAACCACCCGATCGGCCCGCTTGCGCTCGCCGACCTCATCGGGCTTGACGTCTGCCTCGCGATACTCGAGGTGCTGCACCGCGACCTCGGCGACCCGAAGTACCGGCCCTGCCCGCTGCTGCGGCGGATGGTCGCGGCCGGCCACCTCGGCCGGAAGGCCGGGCGCGGGTTCTTCGACTACTCGAAAGGGGCCTGACGCCGCGCGGTCGTTGACACCCGGGGGCGGGATTCTATAATCCCGTCATCGAGGTTACAGCGCCGACGCGCGTCCTGACGGTCGCCCAGGTCAACCGGCTGGTGGCCGGGATGCTGGCCGAGCGGTTCCATGACATCTGGGTCACCGGCGAGGTGTCCAACCTGAAAGCCTATCCCTCCGGCCACTGCTACTTCGTCCTCAAGGACGACGCCGCCCAGCTCGACGCGGCGATGTTCCGGGGCTCGGTCGCCAGGCTCAAGTTCCGGCTCGAGGATGGGATGCAGGTCGTCGGCCACGGCCGGCTCGACCTCTACGAACCGCGCGGCCGGTTCCAGTTGATTCTCGACCGGGCCGAGCCGGCCGGGCTGGGCGCGCTCCAGGCGGCGTTCGAGCAACTCAAGCGGCGGCTCGCCGCCGAGGGGCTGTTCGACGAAGAACGCAAGCGGCCGCTGCCGGCCCTGCCGCGGACCGTCGGGATCGTGACGTCGACGGCCGGCGCCGCGCTCAGGGACATGCTCCGGACCCTGGCGCTCCACCGGGCCCGGGTCCGGGTGCTGGTCTACCCGGCCCAGGTCCAGGGCGAGGGCGCGGCCGAGCAGGTCGCCGCCGGCGTCCGGGCGCTGTCCGCGCGCGACGACGTCGACGTCATCATCGTCGGCCGGGGCGGCGGCTCGATCGAGGACCTCTGGTGCTTCAACGAGGAGGTCGTCGCCCGGGCGATTGCCGGGTCGCGGGTGCCGGTCGTCTCCGGGGTCGGACACGAGACCGACTTCACCATCGCCGATTTCGCGGCCGACTTGCGCGCCGCGACGCCGACCGCGGCGGCGCAGGCGGTCGCCCGCGGCTGGGACGACCTCGAGCGGCGGTTGGGTGAGCTCGCCGGGCGCCTCGCCGAGGCGGTCGAGCGGGCGCTGGCGGACCGCGAACGGCGGCTCGACGAGCTGGCCCGGCACCGGGCGTTCGAGTCGGCGCTGGCGCGGCTGGCCGATGCGCGCCACCGGGCCGAACGGGCAGCGGCCCGGGCCGGTGCGGCGGCCGCAGCCGGGATTCACCGTCGCGTCGAGGCCGCTAACCGACTGGGCGAGCGGCTGGCCGGGCAGAACCCGCAGGCCCGACTCGAGCGGGCCCGCCGGCGGCTCGAGTCCGCGACGGCGCTGGCCGCGCGGCGCGTCGAGGCGCTGGCCCGCGAGCAGCGGGCGCGGCTCCGGGAGGCGCTGGCCCGGCTCGACGCGCTGAGCCCGCTTGCGAGCATCGGCCGCGGTTACGCCCTGCTCCGGACTCCGGCGGGCGCGGTCGTCAGTCGGGTCGGGCAGGTGGCGGCCGGCGACCGACTCGAGGCGCTGGTCTCCGACGGCCGCGTTGACTGCGAAGTGCGCGGGACCCGCCGTGGGGCCCCGGTCGAGGGAGGATGATGATATGAAGAAGGAAGCCGCGCCTGCGGCGCGGAGAGAAGGAGAATTCCGGCAGGATTCCGGAACAGACTCCCGGCGCGGAGCGCCGGGCAAATCGGTTATGTCCCCGAATTCCCCGCGGCGCGAGGCGCCGGGTGACTTCGAGGCCGCGCTCGCCGAGCTCGAAGGCGTCGTCAAGCAGCTCGAGGGCGGAAAGCCGAGCCTCGACGAGTCGCTCCGGTTGTTCGAGCGCGGCGTCGAGCTGGCCCGGCAGTGCAAGCAGCGGCTCGACGCGGCCGAGCTTCGGGTCGCGAAGCTGGTCCGCGAGCGCGAGGACCTGTTCCGGGAGGAGCCGCTCGACCGGACCGGGAACGACGAAGAGCAGGAATGAAAGAAGCCGGCATCATTATCGGCCGACTGGTCGAGATTTCCGGCGAGCGCGCGGTCGCCGACCTGACCGCCGACACGACCGTCCCGCTGTCCGAAAACTACTATCCCGGCCAGCCGGGGTCGTACATCAAGGTCCCGTTCCGCGACTACAGCATCATCGGCATCGTGTCCGACGTACGGATGCCGGCCGGGGAGGCGGGCCGGAAGACCGCCGGCTGCGTGCTGATCGGTACGCTCCAGCCCGGCGGCCGGTTCGTCCGGGGCGTCGCGATCTACCCGAACGTCGGCCAGCCGGTCGAGATGGTGACGTCGTCGGAGCTCCGGACGATATTCGCCGAGTTCGTCCACTTCGACTTCTCGTTCGGCTCGCTGTCGCAGGCGCCGGACCAGCGCGCCTACATCGACGTCAACCGGTTCTTCGGCCAGCACTGCGCGGTGGTCGGCTCGACCGGCTGCGGGAAGTCGTACACCGTCGCGAGCATGCTCCAGTCGGTCATCCGGAAGTATCCACACACCCACATCGTCGTGCTCGACCTGCACGGCGAGTACGCCCGCGCGTTCCCGGACAGCGTCAACGCCATCCACGCCGACGACGTCGAGCTGCCCTACTGGATCCTGAGCTTCGACGAGTTCCAAGACCTGGCGGTGGACCGGATGGAGGCGAGCGCGAAGAACCAGATAACCGTCCTGCGCGACTGCATCGTCCGCGCCCGCCAGAGCACCGACGTCGCCGAGCGGATGGGGCTGGGGTCGTCGGTGATGGTCGACTCGCCGGTCTACTTCGACATCGACGAACTGCTCGGCCAGCTCCGGAACTGGAACATCCAGATGGTGCCGGACCCGGAGGGCCGGGTCGTTCCCGGCCCGCTCTACGGCGTGTTCGACCGGTTCCTGATCCGCTTCGACTCGCGGATGAGCGACCCGCGCTACGACTTCATGTTCAAGTGCCGCGCCTACAAGGGAGCGGACAGCCTGCCCCGGCTCCTGCGCGACTTCCTGAGCGTCGACACCGGCAAGCGGATGACGGTCGTCGACCTGTCGGGCGTGCCGAACGAGGCGGTCGGCGTCGTCGTCGCGGTCGTCTCGCGGATCGTCTTCGAGTTCAACCTCTGGAACCCGGACCGGCGCCGGTTTCCGATCCTGATGGTCTACGAGGAGGCGCACAGCTACATCCCGAACCGCGATGACGACCGCTACCGGGCCTGCCGCGCCGCGGTCGAGCGGATAATGAAAGAGGGCCGGAAGTACGGCGTCGGCGCGGTCGTCGTCTCCCAGCGGCCGAAGGAGCTGTCCGAGACGGTGATTGCCCAGTGCAACAACTTCCTCGCGATGCGGCTGACCAACCCCGACGACCAGGACTACGTCCGCCGGCTCGTGCCCGACACCGCGACCGGGCTGATCGCGATGCTGCCCGCGCTCCGGACCGGCGAGGCGGTCATCCTCGGCAACTCGGTCGCCCTGCCGACCCGGGTGATGGTCGACATGCCCGACCCTCAGCCCTCGAGCGCCGACATCGACTACGACCGCTGGTGGGCCGAGGGCCTGCCCGATGCCGACGTCGACGGCATCATCCAGCGCTGGCGCGCGCGGACCCGGGACATGCAGGTCATCGAGGACCGCGCCGCGCACCGCGGCCGGCCCGACGCGCGACCGGGGACCGAGCGTCCGTCTTCCGTCCAGCCGCCCGGCGCGAAGCACCGGGGCGCGAAGATGCCCTGGGAAAATATCCCGCGCAAGCACTGATGCCATTCCCGCCGTCCGGCCGCGAGGAGCTCAGCACGCTCGGCTGGGACGCCTGCGACATCATCATCGTCACCGGCGACGCCTACGTCGACCACCCGGCGTTCGGAAGCGCGGTCATCGCCCGGGTCCTCGAGGACGCCGGGTTCCGGGTCGGGGTGATTTCCCAACCCGACTGGCGCTCGACCGCGGATTTCACCGCGCTCGGCCGTCCCCGGCTCGCGTTCGCGGTCACCGCCGGCAACGTCGACTCGATGGTCGCCAACTACAGCCCGTCGTTCCAGCGCCGCCGCGAGGACGACTACTCGCCCGGCGGCAGGCCCGGCCTGCGCCCGCCGCGCGCCTCGACCGTCTACGCCAACCGCCTGCGCGAGGCGTTCCCCGGCGTCCCGCTGGTGCTCGGCGGCGTCGAAGCGAGCCTGCGCCGGCTCGCGCACTACGACTACTGGGACGACCGCGTCCGGCCCTCGCTCCTCGCCGACACCCGCGCCGACATCCTCGTCTACGGGATGGGCGAGTTGGCGGCGGTCGAAATCGCCCGCCGGCTCGACGCCGGCGCGCCGCTCGACGGCATCCCGGGCACCTGCGTCATCCGGCGCGAGATGCCGGCCGGCGACGCCTGCGTCCTGCCCTCGTACGAGGCCGCGCGCGACGACGCGGGGCGGTTCAACGAGGCGTTCCGGGCCTGGTACCTCGAGAGCGCGCGGCCGGTCGTCCAGCCCCACGCCAACCGCTTCGTAGTCCAGGAACCGGCCGGGCCCCCGCTCAGCGGCGCGGACCTCGACCGGGTCTACGACCTCCCGTATACCCGCCTGCCTCACCCGTCATGCCCGGAACCGGTGCCCGCGCTCGCGACGGTCGCGTTCTCGATAACCTCGCATCGCGGCTGTCTTGGCTCCTGCGCCTTCTGTTCGCTCCGCGCGCACCAGGGCCGGATCATCGGCTGGCGGACCGAGGCGTCGGTCGTCCGCGAGGCGGCCGCCATCGCGCTCCTGCCCGACTTCCGCGGCCACATCACCGACGTCGGCGGCCCGACCGTCAACATGTACGGCGCGACCTGCGCCCGGATGAAACGCGGCGCGGTCTGCGCGGACCGCGACTGCCTCTGGCCCGAGCCCTGCCCGAACCTCCGCCTCGCGCTCGACCGTCAGCTCGCGCTCCTCGCCGCGGTCGCGCAGGTCCCCGGGGTCAGGAAGGTCACGGTCGGCTCCGGTCTGCGCTTCGACCTTCTCGACGGCGCGGCCGGGCTTGGCTACCTCGAACAGCTCTGCCGGAGCCACGTCTCCGGCCAGCTCCGGGTCGCGCCCGAGCACGTCTGTGCCGAGGTCCTCGCGCGGATGCGCAAGTACGCGCCGGGCGACTGGCAGAAGTTTCGGGAGCGGTTCCGGCGGGTCAACGAGAAGCTCGGGCTCAAGCAGTACCTGATACCCTACTTCATCAGCGGCCACCCGGGCGCGACGGCCGACAGCGCGGTCGAGCTCGCCGAACACCTCGTCCGGGATGAGAAAATCAGGATCCGGCAGGTCCAGCAGTTCACCCCCCTGCCGATGACCCTCTCCGCGGCGGTCTGGCACACCGGCCGCGACCCGCTGACCGGGGACAAGGTCGAGGTCGCGCGGAGCCCGGAGGAACAGCGGCTCCAGCGCTGTCTCCTGCAGTTGCACGTCCCGGCCAACCGGGCCTTCGCCGAGCGCGAGCTCGAGCGGATGGGGTGCAGGGACCTGCTTCGGCGAGTCCAGCTCCTGGCAGGGGTCCAGGGCGCAGAGGAAGAACGGCCGGTGAGAAAGAAGAGAGACGCGCCCGGCGGCCCGGCCGCTGGGAAGCAGCGCCTTCGGCGCGGACCAGATGAGAGGTTCCTTTCGGATTCCGGAACGGACTCCCGGCGCGCAGCGCCGGGTGACTGGGTGCGCGACTCCGACCGTCGCCCTGCCCGCGCCGCGGCAGGCGGGCCGGGCCGTCGGGCGTCGCGTCCCGGGACCGCGTCGGGCCGGCGTGACGGCGATGCGCGCGGGTTCAAGCGACGCAGGGACTATCCCGGCCCGCGCCCCGGCGCTGACCGCCGCCCTGCCCGCGCCGCGGCAGGCGGGCCGGACGGCCGCCGCGGTCCAGCCGGGCACGCTCGCGGCGAGGAATGGGACACGCGGCCGCGCCGGCCAGGCTCGGTCTGGCCCGGCCGCAAACCTGGCGCCGGGCGCCGTGACGCGCAGAAGAACGCACGGCCGCACAGGACGAAACGACCGCGGAGGGATTGACATGACCAGGGCCTTGCTGATTTCCGTCTGTCTGTTCATCATCGCGTGCCCGGGCAACCGGCCGCCCGACACCCCGGCGGTCCCGTCCGGACCGACCGCGGTCGCGCCGGGCGACTCGGCCGAGTTTCGGTTCTCGAGCCGCGACCCGGAGGACTACAGCGTGAGTTTCCGGTGCGCGTGGGGCGATGGCGATACCTCGGGCTGGAGCCTGTGGGTCGGCGCGGGCGAGACCGCGTCGCTCCGCCACGCCTGGCGGCAGGTCGGGCGCTACGAGGTCGCCGCGCAGGCGCGCGACGCGCAGGAGGCGCTGTCCGGTTGGTCGGAGCCGCTCGAGGTGCTTGTCGGCAACCCGCCGCGCCGGCCGACCCGGCCCGACGGGCCACGCTCGGGCTGGACCGACACGAGCCATTCCTACACGACTGTCGCGACCGACCTCGACGCCGACGACATCCGCTACGTCTTCGACTGGGGTGACGGTGTGGTCGAGACGACCGCGTTTTATGAAACCGGCCGGTACGCGACGCTCGCCCACGCCTGGACGCGCACCGACACCTTCGAGGTGACGGTCCGGGCGCTCGACCGCCCCGGGCTCGCGTCAGCCTGGTCGGAGACGCTCAGGGTGGCGATGCGCGACATCAACGGTCCTGGCGTCGTGCTCTGGCGTTTCGAGACCGGTGCCGGGGCCGCCGTGGCCGGGGTCCCGGCCATCGACGCGGCCGGCCGGGTCCTCTTCGGGGCAGGCGACGGGTTCCTGCGATGCGTGGACGCGAACGGCGTCGAAGTGTGGAGCCAGGACGCGGGCGCGCCGGTGCTGTCCTCGCCGGCGGTCGGGGACGACGGCTCAATTGTCTTTGGCGCGGCAGACGGAAGGGTCCACTGTCTCAGCGCCGCCGGCGGGCCGCGCTGGACCTGGCTGACCGGCGGCGAAATCAACTCCTCGCCGGCGCTTGGAGAAGACGGCGCCGTCTATGTCGGGTCGGACGACGGACATCTCTACTGTCTTGGCCCGGACGGGTCACTGCGCTGGAGCCACGCGACCGGCGGGGCGGTCAGGTCATCCCCGGCGCTTGGCCCGGGCGGCTCGGTCTGCTTCGGCTCCGGTGACGGCTACGTCTACGCGCTTGACTCTGACGGCGCGCTGCTCTGGCGGCACGCGACCGGCGGCGCGGTTGACGCCTCCCCGGCCATCGGCGGCGACGGCAAGGTCTACGTCGTCTCGACCGACGGGTGGCTGTATGCGCTCGACCCGGGCGGAACGCAGGCCTGGCGCGAGGAGGTCGGTGCCGGTTCGCGCTCCTCGCCGGCCGTCGCGTCGGACGGCAATGTCTATGTCGGCACCGAGGACGGCCGCATCTGCGCCTTCTACCCGACCGGCGGCCCGGTCTGGCAGGTCGCGGTCGTGACGCCGGTCCGTTCATCGCCGCTCGTCGACTCCGACCTGATAGTCCACTTCGGCTCGGGCCGACGCCTGTACGCCGTCGACTCGTACGGCGAGGGGGGTATCGCGTGGTTCCTGACCCTGCCGGCAGACGTCGAAGGGTCGGTGGCCGTGACCGACGGCGTGCTCTATGTCGGCGACTCAGCCGGCAGTCTCTGGGCGGTCCGCGGCTCGGGGAAGCTCGACAACGGCGCCTGGCCGAAGTTCCGGAGCGACGCGCGGAACACCGGCCGCGCCGGGTCGTACTGAGCCGCGGCCGAGCGCGTCGAGCAGGCGGGCCATTGCCGGGACGAGGTTTCCCGGCCGGCGGCAGTGCCGGCTGAGCCGCTCGAACGGGCAGGTGTCGGTACCGTTCCGGTTCCGGATTTCGAGCACCCCGCGCTCGACCTCGAAGCCGATGCCGGCCGCGGTCAGGATCGCCCGGGCCGGTATCGAACCGACCAAGGCGAACACTCTCTCAACGCCCAGGTGCAGGAAAACCCGCGCCGCGCACCCGCCGACCACCCGGTCGGCCACGGTTGCGCCGGCGAGCCTGCCCACGCCACGGCAGGCGGGCCCGGCCGAAAGAGGCGCAGCCTGTGTTCCTGCATACAAGCTCCACAGCTCCAGCAGGGGCCGCACGCCGGACAGGGTCGAACGGTAGAGTTCCTCCTCACCCCGGACGACGAGCACGGTCAGGCCCTCCTGGCGGAGACGCTCGAGCAGGGGGTTCATCGGTACTGGTGGGCGAAGACGAAATAGCCGGCGGCGATGCCGAGGCAGTTGGCCGCGACGTCCTTCCACGAAAAGCGGCGGCGGAACCCGTAGCGGTCGGACAGTTCCTTGCCGATTCCCAGCGAAAACGTGCCGCCGATTGAAATGCCGACTGCAGGCGCGTGGGCAAGGCCGAAGCGGTTGGCGCAGAGGTGATACCCGGCGCCGACCGTGACGAAGCTGGCCGAGAAGTGCCACAGCTTGTCAAGGCCCAGCCAGCCGTCCTCCGCTCCTTCCCATCCTCCCCGGCCCTCTCGACCCTTCCCCTCCCATCCTACCCATCCCTCATTTGGTGCCGGTGTATCCACCCCGGCGGCGGGCCCAAAGGCCAGAAGCGAAAGCAGGACGACAACTGCCACAGCCGACATTCTCGCCCTCAACGCGACCGGGTCAAGTGGTCGAACGAGTTCACGTTCTGCTTGACAATCGGTTTTAGATTTGTAGTTTTCCGCCTACGTGAGTATCCAGTTCCTCGCGAATGCGTCCTCACCCGACTGGCTCCGAGCGCTTTCGGCCCATTCTGCCCTTTTCGTGCCTGCCATTGCCAAGGAGCAGGTACACTGGCAGAGACTGAGTCCGGAGGCGACGGAGAGCGCGGATGCGATTGGCGCCGCGCTGAAGCGGATCCGGGCCGCGGAGCCGGTCAAGACCTTTCTCTTCTCCCCGCGCGAGAAGGTCGCGGAGCTACCCGGGCGGTTCGAGCCGGGTCCGGCCGAACGCCGTATCCTGTTCGGGGCGAAGGCCTGCGACGTGGCCGCGCTGCGGGTGCACCGGAAGATGTACCTCGAGCAGGAGCACAAGGACGACTTCTACCGCTCGCGCCGGGAGAACACGCTGATCGTCGTCGCGGACTGCCCGGCCCCGGAGGACAGCTGCTTCTGCAACCTCGTCCACGGGCGGCCGTACGCGACGGGCGAGGACCGGGACGAGGCGGACGTGGCTTTCTCGGTGCTCGAGGACGGCTGGTTGCTCGAACCGCTGACCGAGGCGGGGGAGAAGCTGGTCGTGCTCGCCCGCACCACCCCGGCGACCGAGGCCCAGCTTGCCTCGCGCGAGTCAAGCCGAAAGGCAGCGGGGAAGCGGCTCGCGGAGATCAACCCGAAGCCGTTCGCCCCGGACACGCCGGCCCGGATCTGGAAGCGGGTCCAGGACAACGCGTTCTGGTCCGGGCACGCAGCCGACTGCGTGGAGTGCTACGGCTGTCTGATGGCCTGCCCGACCTGCTACTGCTTCCTGCTTCACGACAAGGCGAAGGCGCAGGGGATGGAGCGGACGAAGGTCTGGGACGCCTGCTACGTCGCGGCCTATGCCCGGGTCGGCGGAGGGGCTAACCCGCGGGCCGAGTTCATCAAGCGGTTCTACAACCGCTTTTACTGCAAGTTCAGCCATTTCCCGAACTGGCAGGGGATGCCGGCCTGTTCGGGCTGCGGCCGGTGCTACAAGGTCTGCATGGGCAAGATCGACATCCGGAAGGTGTTGCTCGAGGTCTAGCTTGGCGAATATCTTCCAGCCGATCTCGGCCGAGATAGTCAAGACGATTGACGAGACGCCGAATATCCGCACCTTCGAGCTTCGTCCCGAGCAGGAGGTGCCGTTCCTGGCCGGCCAGTTCATTGAGCTGACGATGCCCGGGTACGGCGAGGCGCCGTTCACGCCGAGTTCGTCGCATTTCCGGCGCGAGACGATCGAGATGACGATAATGAAGGTCGGCCGGGCGACCGGGGCGCTGTTCAACTTCAAGGTCGGGGACAAGGTCGGCATCCGCGGGCCGTACGGCGCGCGTTACCCGCTGGAAAAGTTCGAGGGCCGGGACATCTACATCGTCGGCGGCGGCGTCGGGCTCGCGCCGCTGCGGGCGCTGTTCCTCGCCCTGACCCACGAGATCGACAAGTACGGCCGGATCTTCCTGCGCTACGGCGCCCGGACGCCGGACGACATCGTCTACAAGTATCTCATCCCGGAGTGGGAGAAGATGAAGAAGGTCGACATCGACCTTTCGGTCGACGTCCGCGACGAGCGCTGGATGAAGAAGGTCGGGGTCGTGACCTGCCTGATGGACGAGATTCCCTGCGACGAGGCGAAGAGCATCGCGGTGGTCTGCGGGCCGCCGATAATGATGAAGTTCGTGACGATGAAGCTGCTCGAGGCCGGGTTCAGGGGCGAGCACATCTACCTTTCGATGGAGACGAACATGTCCTGCGGGCTCGGGCATTGCGGCCACTGCAAGCTCGGCCCATACTTCACCTGCAAGGACGGCCCGGTGCTGACCTGGGACCAGGTCAAGGACATCCCGGACCCGTTCGTATAAGCGATGGAGACGAAGACGACGACCTGCCCGTTCTGCCTCAACGGCTGTACCTCGGCGGTGGTGTTCGACGGCTACCAGTACCGGATGGAGTACCCGGCCGACGGGCCGGTCAACCGGGGAAGGCTGTGCGCCCGGGGCAATTCGGCGAGCGTTGTGATTGACCACCCGAAGCGGCTGGCCTACCCGCTGCTCGACGGCAGGCCGATAGCCTGGCCTGAGGCCGAGCGGCTGGTGCGGGCCTGGCGGGCGGCGGTGAAGCCCAAGGAAGTCGCGCTGGTCTACAGCCGGGGCCGGGGTGCCGACGAGGCCGGCAGGATGTTCGACCTCGCCCGCGAGATCGGGACCGACTTCATCGTCTGCGGCCACATCGAGCCGGAGAATGCATTCAGCCTGAAGCTCGAGGGGGTGAAGGACGCGACGCTGGCCGAGCTCGAGGCGGCGAAGGCGATGCTCCTGGTCGGCGACGTCTTCAACACCTCGCCGGTGGCGACCGGGCGGATGCTCGACGCCCGCTACGCGGACCGGAAGAACCGGCTGGTGGTGATTGACTCGGTCCGGACCCGGCAGTCCGGGTTCGCCCATGTATTCATCCAGGTGCGGCCCGGGACCGAGCCGCTGGCGCTGGTCGCGCTGGCCGGCCTGCTCGATGGCAAGCTGAAGGCGGATGTCGACGCCATGGCCGCGGCCGCGGGCGTGAGCCGGGGTCAGCTCGCCGCGGCCGCCGCGGTGCTGGGCGCGGGCGTGCCCGGCTTCGTCGGCTGCGCGGCCCATTTCGGCCGGGTGTATCACCCGGCCCTGCACAGCCTGGCGGCTCAGCTGGTTGCGGTGAAGGCAAAGATGCCGTTCACCGGGTTCCGCGAGACCGGCTTGCCCTACGGCCAGACGGGCTTCACCGAGCTGCGCCAGGCGCTCGGGCAGGGACGGGTCCGGCTGCTCTTCTGGACCGGCGGGCTGTACCCTTACAGCTACGCCGAAATCTTCCCAGAGGCGGCGAAAGCCGAGTACCGGGTGGCGACTTCGATATTCATACCCGACCCGCCGGTGCCCGGGCTGGTCCTGCCGGTGACCGCGGAGCTCGAGAAGTCCGCCCGGGCCCAGACCTACTGGGGGCCGGCGACCCGCGAGCCGCTGGCCGCGCCGCTGAGCGGAAGCCGGGATTCCGGCCGGGTGCTGGAACTGCTGTACGCCGCGCCTGCGGCGCGGAGAGAAGGAGAACGCCATCAGGATTCCGGAACGGATTCTCGGCGCGTAGCGCCGGGGGCGGTCGTCGCGATGGCGACGAAGGCCGCCGGGCTTGCGCGGGGCGGCGAGGGATTCCTGCTCGTCGGCGAGAAGAAGGCCATCGGCCTGCGCGGGTTCTACGACCCGGAGGACCGGCTGTCGCTGAACCCGGAGGACGCCGTCCGGCTCGGGGCGGACGGCGACAGCGTCATCCGGGTGACGAGCCCGACCGGGGCGCGGGAGTTCCAGGCGCTGGTCACGGAGCAGGTTCCGCCCGGCGTGGCGATGGTCGGGACCAACGTCCACGAGAACCGTGCGCTGTTCCCGCTGGCGCTGGACGAGAGTTCCGGGATGACGACCGTCACGCCGGTGAATGTCACGGTCGAGAAGCTGGCCGGCGCGGTCCAACCCCCGGTCGTTGCTGTCCCGGATTCCCGCGGCGGCCGGTTTTTCGAAGCGGCCGCCCGGTCGGACAAAACGAGGTCCTGAGATGGCGAAGCGACTGGTACTGCGCCTCGACTACTGCATCGGCTGCCGGTCGTGCGAGGCGGCTTGCCGGAGCCGGTTCAGGGGCGAGGCCCGGGTGCGCTACGCCGAGGTGAACGCCCAGGCCTATTTCCCGCTGTCGTGCCGGCACTGCGCCGAGCCGCTGTGCATGGCCGCCTGCCCGTTCGACGTCATCCGCAAGGACCCGGAGACCGGCATCGTCTCGCGCTCGAGCTTCCACTGCGTCGGTTGCCGGTCCTGCGTGCTGGCCTGCCCGTTCGGGGTGATGGACACTTACCTCCTGCGCAGTACGTCCCAGAAGTGCAGCCTCTGCGCGGACCGCGAGGGCGGCCCGCGCTGTGCCACGACCTGCCCGACCGGCGCGCTCCAGTACGTCGAGGAGAGCGAGCTGGCCGAGAAGAAGACCGGGGTCGGCATCGCCGCCCGTTCGCCCCACTGGAGGCGGCCGTGATCGGCTGGACTGGCTGGCGGCTGGCGTTCGCCTTCCTGGTCTTCCCCGGGTTCCTGTTCACGGTGCTGGTCGGCTTCGTGCTGAGCTGGGTTGACCGGCTGGTGACCGCGCGGGTCCAGTTCCGCAAGGGGCCGCCGTTCATCCAGCCGTTCGCGGACTTCGCGAAGCTGCTGTTGAAGCAGACGATCGTCCCGGAGGGCGCGCACCCGCTCGTCTTTCTGTTCGCGCCGATGCTCGGCGTCGTCGCGATGACGGTCGCGACGGTGATCCTCTGGAACGCGAACTTCGGCGGCTCGGGCTTCGTCGGCGACGTGCTGGTGCTGGTTTACCTCTTCGCCCTGCCGCCGCTCGGGCTGATAATCGGCGCGTCGGCGAGCCGGAACCCGCTCGCCGCGGTCGGCGCGTCGCGCGAGATGACGCTGTATTTCGGCTACGAACTGCCGTTCCTGCTGGCGCTGCTGGTGCCGATCATCAAGTCGGGCGGGGCGATAACGCTCGGCCGGCTGGTCGCGGCCCAGCAGGGCGCGCCTTTCCTCGCCTCGGTCTCGGGCGTCATCGCGGTGGTCATCGTCCTGCTCGTGACCCAGGCCAAGCTCGGGCTGGTGCCGTTCGACACCGCCGAGGCCGAGCAGGAGATAATGACCGGGGTCTACACCGAGTATTCCGGCGCCGCGCTGGCGATGTTCCGGCTGACCCGGGCGATGATGATGGTGGTGATGCCGCTGTTCCTCGTCTCGGTGCTCTGGGGCGGCTTCGCGAGCTGGTGGGCGATTCTCAAATTTCTTGCCGTCATCGTCCTGGTCGTGCTGATAAGGAACACCAACCCGCGCCTGCGCGTGGACCAGGCCCTGCGGTTTTTCTGGTTCGGGCTCGGCGGACTCGGCGTCGCCGCCGTGATACTGGCATTCGTGGGAATCTGAGGCCATGAGCAAGCTTGGACTCTGGGGCCTGAAGAAATCGCCGTGGGTTTATCACCTGGCGGCCGCCCCGTGCAACAACTGCGACATCGAGATCCTCGAGCTCCTGACCCCGCGGTTCGACGTCGAGCGTTTCGGGGTCGTGCTGGTCGGCTCGCCCCGGCACGCCGACGCCCTGCTGGTTACCGGCGTCATCAACCGCAAGAGCCTGCCGCGCGTGCTCGAGGTCTACGAGCAGGCGGCAAAGCCCTGCCTGGTCATCTGCGTCGGTTCGTGCACCAGCGACAAGCACATCTTCCGCAACTCCTACAACGCGGTCGGGCCGTACGACAAGTACCTCCCGGTCCACGCCTACATTCCCGGCTGCCCGCCGCGGCCGGAGGCGATGCTCCTGGGCGTGGTGAAGGCTCTGGGCAAGCTATGAGAGAAGCCGAGGCGAAACTGCGCGAGCGATTCCCGGACGCCGGCTACCACCGGCACAACGAGAACCGGATCTACATCACCGTCCCGCGCGAGCGGGTCACCGAGGCTTGCCGGTTCCTGCACCAGGAGCGGGGAATGAGGCTCTGCATCTGTACCGGCATCGACACCCGGGCCGGTTTCGAGGTGCTCTACCATTTCTCGGACGACGCGAACGGCGGACTCTATACGCTCAAGGTCATCGCGCCCAAGGATGACCCACGCATCGAGTCCCAGGCCGGGTGGTTCCCCTCGACCGAGTGGATCGAGCGCGAGATGACCGAGCTGATGGGCATCGAGTTCCCCGGCAACCCGGACATGCGGCCGCTCTTGACGTCCGATACCGACTGGGATCCGGAAAAGAAGCCGCTGCGACGCGACTACGAACGAAGGGCGGACAAGCATGAGCGCGGATAGCGGCCCCGGCGCCACGCGCCGGGAAGCCGACGGCGCAGCCGTCGGAAGATGGGAAATCCGTTCCTTGTCTGAACGCGCCTCTGGCGCGGCTTCCGGGGGCGGTAGCCCCCGGCGCATCGTCCCGATCGGGCCGTACCACCCGCTCCAGGAGGAGCCCGAGTTCTTCAAGCTCGTCGTCGAGGGCGAGACGGTCGTCGACCTCGAGATCCACCTCGGCTACAACCACCGCGGCCACGAGTTCATCTCACCCGAGCTGACCTACGACCAGGTTCCGTTCCTGGTCGAGCGCATCTGCGGGATCTGCTCGAACTCACACCCGCTGGCGGCGGTGATGGCGGTCGAGGACATCTGCAACATCGAGATTCCGGAGCGGGCGAAGTACCTTCGGGTCATCGTCCACGAGCTCGAGCGGATCCACTCGCACCTGCTCTGGGTCGGGCTGGCCGGGCATTTCATCGGCTACAACACGGTCTGGATGTGGGCGTGGAAGTACCGCGACGCGGTGCTCGACGTCTTCGAGATGCTGGTCGGCAACCGCAACCACTACGCGATGAACAAGCCGGGCGGGGTCCGCCACGACCTGAAGCCGGAGATGGTCGGGCCGATTGAAGCCGCGATGAACGAGATCGAGAAGAAGACCTGGCTCCTGACCAACGCGGTGCTCGACGACCCGGTGATACACGCGCGGCTCGAAGGCGTCGGGGTGTTGACCCGCGAGCAGTCGCTGGCCTATTCCTGCACCGGCCCGACCTCCCGCGGGTCGGGCGTGCCCGGCGACGTCCGGCGCGACGAGCCGCACGCCGCATACCCGTACCTGGACTGGAACGTCATCCACTTCCCGGAAGGCGATGTCTTCGCCAAGGCCAAGGTCCGGCTCCTCGAAATCATCGAGTCGGTCAAGATGATCCGTCAGTGCCTCAAGCAGACCCCGGCCGGGCCGATCGAGACGCGGATCGAGGAAGTGCCGCCGGGCGAGGGCTGCGGCCGCACCGAGGCCCCGCGCGGCGAGGTCTTCCACTACATGCGCTCGGACGGCAGCAACCGGCCGCTCCGGCACAAGGTCCGCGCGCCGAGCTATATGAACATCGCCTCGAACAAGGTCGCCTGCGTCGGCGGGACGATTGCCGACGCGGCGATCACGCTGGCCGCGGTCGACCCGTGCTACTGCTGCACCGAGCGGATGGCGGCCTTCGAGGACGGCAGGCACCGCTATGGCTGGAACGACCTGCTCAGGCTGTCCTGGGCGAAGACCGAGAACATCCGGCGGGGGATGAGGCGATGAGCGGCCTCCTTGCCGCGGCGATACTCGTCCCGGTGCTGTCCGGGCTCGTGGTGCTGCTCCTGCGCCGCGCGCCCGGGGCGTTCCGAAACGTCTTCGCGGTCCTGGCCAGCGCCGCCACCCTCGCCATCGTCCTCGCGCTCTGGGCCCGGGCCGGCACGGCCAGCCACGGCCTCTGGCTGATGGGCATCCTCCGGGTCCTGCCCTCGCCGCTGATGGTCGTCGACGGTGTCGGGCTGCTGCTCGCGACCGTCTTCGGGTTCGTCTGGCTGCTGGTTACCATCTACTCGACGAGCTACCTCAGGGGCCGCGATTTCCAGGACGACTACTTCGGCTTCCTGCTGATAATGCTCGGGGCGGTCGTCGGGCTGTGCTTCTCGCGCAACCTCCTGATGATTTACATGTTCTGGGAGCTGGCCGGCGTCGCGACCTGGCGGCTGGTCGCGTTCTACCGCTCCGACCGCGAGATCGGCGCCGCGCAGAAGACCCTGCTCATCACCTTCGCCGGGTCGGTGCTGATGCTGGTCGGCTTCGCGGTCCTCTTCGTCGAGCACCAGACCTTCAGCCCGGACCGGCTGACCGGGCCGGGCCTGAGTCCCTGGGGGCTCCTGCTGATTCTCGCCGGGATGGTCACCAAGTCGGCGAGCGTGCCGATGTACGTCTGGCTGCCCGACGCCCAGGCCGCGGCACCGCTTCCGGTTGGGGCCGTGCTGTCGGGTGCCGTCGAGAAGGTCGGACTCATCGCCTATATCCGGATATTCATTCAGAGCCCGCTGGTCCTGCCCGACTGGTGGCCGCTGCTCGTCGGCGGACTCGGGGCGTTCAGCGCGATGCTCGCCGCCGGGGTCGCGCTCCACACCCGCGACTACAAGCGCGTGCTCGCCTACTCGACCGTCAGCCAGCTCGGCTACATATTCATCGGCTTCGCCTTCGCCGGCGCGTTCGGCCTCGCGGCCGGGCTCATCTACCTCATCGCCCACAGCCTTGCCAAGGCCGGGCTGTTCCTTGCGATGGGCGTTGTCGAGAAGGCGACGCACCAGCGCGACCTGACCGAGCTGGGCGGTCTGGCCCGGACGATGCCGGTCACCGCGGCCGCTGTCGCGGTGATGATGCTCTCGATTGTCGGGTTCCCGCCCCTGCTCGGCTTCTGGGGCAAGTTCTACGTAATCCTGGCCGCGGTCCGGGGCAACCTGGTCATCGCGGTCGCCGCGCTCGTTGCCGCGGTGATGACCGCGCTCTACATGCTCCGGCTCTTCCGGATGTTCACCGGTGAGCCGCGCGCAGGGGTGACCGGTCGCGAGTCCGGCCTCCTGACCACGATCGTGGCCGTGCTCGGGCTGGCGACGCTGGCGCTCGGCGCGGCCTGGCCCTGGCTCAGCCGGTACTTTGACGCGGCCGTGGCCGCAACCGGGATGTGAGGTGACGCGATGAACTCATTCCTCCTCCTCATCCTCGTCCCGGTGCTGGCCGGTGTCGCCGGCTGGCTGGTCAGCCGCCTCCGCAACGAGCTCAGCTTCATCGGCGCGATCCTGACCCTCTATTTCGCGGTCCGGCTCTTCATCACGACCCGGGGCGGCGAGACCAGCTACCGCCTGCTCGAGGTCTCCGGCCAGCCGATCTGGTTCCGGATTGACCAGCTCTCGAGCTTCATCCTCCTCTTCGTCGCAATCTTCGGGGTGCTGGTCCTGCTCTACTCGTTCCGCTACATGCGGAACTGGGACCGCAACCGGAGCTACTACCTGTACGTGATGCTCCTGCTGGCCGGCGCCAACGGCGTGCTTCTTGCCGGCAACCTGCTGACCCTGCTTTTCTTCTGGGGCTCGCTCCTGGTCCTGACCTACGGCATCTTGCTGGTCGGCCGGCCGGGCGCCGAGGATGCCGCCAACAAGGCGCTTGTCCTCATCGGGCTCAGCGATTTCGCCCTCCTGCTCGGCATCGTGATGCTGCTCGTGCGCACCGGCGGCAGCGACATCGCGCCCCGCACGCCGCTGTCGCTGGCAGACGGATGGCTGGTCACTTCCTATCTCATGATTGCTGCCGGCGCGCTCGCCAAGGCCGGCTCGATGCCATTCCACGGCTGGATACCGCAGGCGGCGAAGACATCGCCGGCCACGGTGATGGCCCTCATCCCGGCATCGGTTGACAAGCTGCTGGGTATCTACCTGCTGACCAGAGTCTCGTTGTCGATGTTCGACATCCCGGGCAGCATAGCCATACGCAACGTCCTGATGACGGTTGGCGCGGTCACGGTGGTCGGAGCGGTGATGATGGCGCTGGTCCAGAAGCGAGTGATGCGCCTGCTTTCCTTCCACGCGGTCTCCCAGGTCGGCTACATGGTTCTCGGTATCGGAACCGGGACGCCGGTCGGGATCGCCGGCGCGCTGTTCCACATGTTGAACCACTCGCTCTACAAGACCGGGTTGTTCCTCTCCGCGGGCACGGTCGAGTTCTGGACCCGCAACGACGAACTCGACAAGCTCGGCGGGCTGGCACGCCAGATGCCGCTGACCTTCTTCTCGTTCCTCATCTGCGCGCTGTCAATCGCCGGCATCCCCCCGCTCAATGGTTTCTTCTCGAAGTGGATGATCTACCAGGGTATCGTCGAACTCGGGGGGCAGGGCAGCCGGCTCTACCCGCTCTTTCTCGTTGCGGCGATGTTCGGCAGCGTGTTGACGCTGGCTTCGTTCCTGAAGCTGCTTCACGCAGTGTTCCTGGGCCAGCGGCCGCACGAGCTCAGCCACGTCCGGGAAGGCGGCTTCACGATGTGGCTGCCGACCCTGCTCATCGCCTTCACCTGCGTGGCCTTCGGCGTGTTCGCCTTCGGCCTGCCGCTGGCGCACTTCATCCTTCCGGCCCTGCCCGACCGGCTCGCCGGGATACTGCGGTCGCGCGGCAACTGGTCCGGGGTTTGGCGTCCTGACCTTGCCTCGGTGCTGATGATAATCGCTTTCGGCGTCGGGGCGGTGGTCTATCTGCTCGGCACGGCGCGCAAGCCGACCACCGGCCGGACCTTCGTCGGCGGGGAGAGGATCGCCGACGCCGAGGAAAGCCGGGTTCCCGGCACGGCGTTCTACAGTTCGGTCAAGGGCCTGCCGCTGGTCGGGGACGGCCTCCGCTTCGGTGAGGGCGGGGCGCTTGACCTCTACAACTGGCTCAAGGGCTTGCTCGGCGGGCTGGGCGCGGCCCTGCGTTCGGCGATCGATGAGACCCTCGACCGGGCCTTCGGGCTCGTCGGCCGTTTCGTGCTTGCCGTGGGCTCGGGCGTCTCGAAACTGATGACCGGCCAGCTGCCGCTCTACGTGTCCTGGGTCTTCCTTGGGGCGGCGCTGCTTTACCTGGTGCTGTTGCTGGGGTAGCGGAGATGATTGAGCTATACGTCGTCCTGCTTGGAATGATCGCTGCCGCCATCCTTGCCATCGAGGTCAAGGACCTGCTGGCCGCGGCGGTGGCGATGGGAATGGTCGGGTTCAGCGTGGCCATCGTATTCATCCTGGTCCAGGCCCCGGACCTCGCCATCGTCCAGATCGTGGTCGAAATCCTAGCAGTGGTGCTGTTCGCCGCGGTGATCCTCAGGACCACCCACGTCGACAGCACGGTCCAGCTCCGGATAACCTCGCGGATGATCTTCCCGGCGGTGATGTACGGGGGCTTCGTGGTGATGTTCCTCATCCTGCTCGCCCACGTCCTGCCCGAACTGCCGAAGTTCGGCGAGCCGCTGATGCGGGTGGCGAGCGACTACATTGCGATCGGCCTCGACCGGACCGGCGCGGCCAACCTAGTCGCGGCGATCATCCTCGACTTCCGGGCCTGGGACACGCTCGGCGAGGCGGTCGTGCTCTTCACCGCGGTCGTTGGAGTACTGACGATCGTGAGGCAGATCGGCTACAAGTCCGGCACCGGGGGAGGCAGGCAATGACGCGCGGGATGACCGTCATCGTCCAGACCGTGGCACGGCTCGTCGCCGGGATGGTTTTTCTCTACGGCGGCTACATCATCCTCCACGGCCACCTGACGCCGGGCGGGGGGTTCGCCGGCGGCGCGATCGTCGCGGCGGCGTTCATCCTCGTGTCGCTGGCCTTCGGGTCGGTCGAGAATGTCGAGCAGCACCGCTACACGTTCTCCTCGGTGTTTGAGAGCATCGGCGGGCTCGGCTTCATCCTCATCGGCCTCGCCGGCTACTTCGCCGGCCACGAGTTTCTCTACAACGTCTGGTCCCAGGTCGGGCGACCGTTCGGCCTCGTCAGCGCCGGCATCATCCCGCTCGCCAACATCGCCATCGGCATCAAGGTCGGTGCCGGGCTGTTCGCGATTTTCCTGGCGCTGGGCGCGTCGCGGTTCGTGATGAAGGAGTGATGACGATGCTGCCCTTTGTCGCCTGCTTTCTCCTGTTCCTGCTCGGGCTCTACGCGGTCGTGCTCAAGCGCAACCTCATCAAGATGGTCATCGGCTTCTGTCTGATGGAATACGCCATCAACCTGCTGTTCGCCTTCATCGGTTTCAAGCACGACGCGGTCGCGCCGATCATCACCCGGCCCGGGATGACCGGCCCGTTCGTCGACCCGGTGCCCCAGGCGCTTGTGCTCACCTCGATCGTCATTGGCCTCGCGACGACCGCCCTGATGCTCGCCTTCGTGATGCGGATCTACGAGAAGTACAAGACCTTCGACATCACCGAGATAAGGCGCTTGAGAGGATAGCCGGGTGCTGACTCAATACCTGCCGCTGTTCGTGGTCGTGCCGCTGGCCGGCGCCTTCCTGATCCCTCTCCTCGGCCGGGCCTGGCGCTTCTTCGCCGACGTCATCGGCAACCTCGTCGGGGCGTTCCTCGTCACGTATTCGATCTACGGGCTCGTCGCGCTGGCCCAGGGGATGGCGCCGGTCGTCTACAGGATGGGCGGCTGGATGCCGCCGCTGGGCATCACCCTGGTCTACGACCCGCTGTCGGCGCTGGTCGTGCTGATCGCCAACCTGGTCGGCCTGCCGGCACTGCTCTTCTCGACCCGCTACCTTGACCGCTACACCGGCCGCTGGAAGTACTACACGCTGTTCATGCTGCTGCTGGCCGGGCTCAACGGGGTCGCGCTGACCGGCGACATGTTCAACCTGTTCGTCTTCCTCGAGATATCGGCGGTGTCGAGCTACGCGCTGGTCGCGTTCGGCACCGAGGCGGAGGAGCTGGAGTCCGGGTTCAAGTACATGGTGATGGGCGAGATCGCCGGGATGATGGTGCTGGTATCGGTCGCACTACTCTACGCCCGGACCTCGACCCTGAACATGGCCGACATGTCCCGGGCGCTCCAGGCGATTGGCCAGACGCCCTTCACCTGGTTCGTGCTCGGCACGATGCTGGTCGGCTTCGCGACCAAGATGGCGCTGATGCCGTTTCACTCCTGGCTGCCCGACGCCCACCTGTCGGCGCCGGCGCCGGTTTCGGCGGTGCTGTCGGGCGTCTTCGTCAAGGTGCTCGGCATCTACGCGATGAGCCGGGTCGTCTTCAACGTCTTCGGGCTCACCCGCGCGACTGCCCCGACTTTCTTCAACCTGCTGGTCGGCCTCGGGCTGTTCTCGCTCATTACCGCGTCCCTCCTTGCCATCAACCAGATGAACTACAAGCGGCTGCTCGCCTATTCGACGATCAGCCAGATCGGCTACATCATCCTCGGCCTCGGCATTGGCAACTACTGGGCGATCGTCGGCGCGCTGTTCCACGTCCTCGCTCACTCGGTGACCAAGGGCCTGCTCTTCCTCGCCTCGCGGTCGATCGAGCGCGAGACCGGGTCGCGCGAGATCGGCGCGATTTCCGGCCTCGAGAAGTCGATGCCGGTGACATCCTGGAGTTACATCGCCGGTGCGCTGTCGCTGGCCGGTATCCCGCCCTTCGCCGGGTTCTTCTCGAAGCTGTTCATCATCGTCGGCGCGGTGGCGGCAAGGATGTACTGGCTGGCCATTGTCGCCGCGCTGTTCAGCGTCGTGACGATGGGTTACCTGCTCAAGGTCATCAACAACGTGCTGTTCGTTCGCAAGGACCGCGAGCCGACGAAGGCCAGGGAAGCGCCGCTGGCGATCCTCGTCGCGCTGGTGATGCTTGCGGTGATGGCACTTGCCTTCGGCATCGGCTTCCGGCCCCTGCTTGACGGCGTAGTCGCCCCGGCGGCACGGGTGCTGATGAGCGGGCTTGAGTACGCCCGGATGGTGCTCGGAGGTTAGGATGAGGACGGCACGGGTGTTATGCTACTGGCTTGGCGGGTTCGGCGTCTGGCTGCTGCTGACCTGGACCCTGAATACGGCCTCGCTGGTCCTGGGCGCGGTCGTCTCGCTCATCGCCGCACTCGTCTTCGGCAGCGAATTGCCGCTGTCCCCGGCGCGCCTGTTCAACCCGGCGCGCTGGTTCTGGGTGCTGGTTTACATCCCGGTCTTCGGCTACCAGGTTATCAAGGCCAACATCGACGTCGCGCTCCGGGTGCTCTCGCCCGGGCTCCAACTCAAGCCCGGCATCGTCAAGATTCGCACGACGCTCAAGACCGACATCGCCCGGACCTTCCTGGCGAACTCGATAACTTTGACGCCCGGGACAATGACGGTCGACATCAAGGACGACGTCCTCTACATTCACTGGATCGAGGTCAGGAGCGAGGACGAGGCGGCGGCCGGCCGCATGATCAAGGGCCCGTTCGAAAAGTTGCTGGCCCGGATCTTCGAGTGAGGGGGCGCTGATGACGATACTGATCGTGACACTGGTGCTCGGTGCCTTCTTCTGCCTGTACCGCATCCTGCGCGGACCGAGCATCCCCGACCGGGTCATCGCGGTCGACATCATGGCGGTGATCTTCACCTGCATCACCGCGCTGATGGCGCTTCGCTTCAAGCTTGCCTACCTGCTGGACATCTCGATCGCGCTGGCGGTCATCAGCTTCGTGGCGACACTGGCGCTGGCCAAGTACCTGTCCGGAAGGAGCCTCGATGACTGAGACTATCGGCTGGATCTTCATCATCGGCGGTGTCGCGTTCAACCTGCTTGGCTGTCTCGGGCTGGTCCGGTTTCCTGACCTCTACAACCGGATGCAGGCCGCGACCAAGTCGGTCACGCTCGGCACCTGCGGAATCCTGTTCGGCATATTCCTGATGACCGGGTTCAGTGCCATCGGCATCAAGGCCCTCGTCGTGATCGTCTTCGTGCTCATCAACCTGCCGGTCGCCTCGCACGCGCTCTCGCGTGGCTCGCTCGAGTTCGGGGTCAAGCTCTGGAAGGGCACGGTGCGCGACATGTTCACCGAGGACCGCGGCGGCCGCTCGATCATCTCGACCGGTGAGGGGGAAGAAGAGTGAGAATCCCGCTGCCCAAGGTCCGCGAGCTCGGCGAGGCGATCCGCTCGCTGTTCAGCCCGCCGTTCACGACCAGGTTTCCGGCCGCAGTCGATGCGATTCACCCCAACTTTCGGGGGATGCTCAAGTTCCGCGAGGACAAGTGCATCTGCTGCGGGGCCTGTTCGAACGTCTGCCCGACCAACGCCCGTGAGATCGTCGTTGACCGCGACCGGGGCGTGTTGCGCAACATTCACCACGCCGAGCGCTGCATCTACTGCGGCCAGTGCGTCCGTTACTGCACGGTCGGCGACGCCATCTACCAGTCCACCGAGTTCGATACGGCCCGGACCGAGCGCTCGGCGGACTGGGAGACCGCGGTCGAGAAACCGGTCGCCCTGTGCGAGATCTGCGGTGAGCCGTTCGCGGCGAAGGAACACCTTGTCTACCTCGCCCACAAGGTCGGCGACCTGGTCAGCGCCAACCCGAGCCTGTTCCTTGCCAAGTACCAGGCACTCGGGATTTCGGAGCCGCCACTGCCCGACGCCAGGACTGAACCCTATCGTTCGGGCACGATGCGAATCCTCTGCCCGGAGTGCCGACGCAAGGTCTACCTGACCGAGCAGTGGGGATACTGACCGGCAACTGCAACTGAGTCGAAGCCGCCCTTCGGGGCGGCTTACGTCTCATGTCCGCGGGGCAGGAGTCAGCGACCGGGCCAGACCGATCGACGCAGGCCTGCGCCCTCGGACCAGCCGCCTTCCCGAGGTTCAGCAAGAGCGGCCCACACGGGGCCACGGGTCGGCCCGCGGCCTGCGACGATGATGGGGATCCCAGCGGGCGCACGGCCAAGCGGACGAACTCGCCGCTGAGGTTGTGTGCCGAGTCGCCGGCCACCGCCGTGCCGGCCATCAGTGCTGCAAGCTCCTTGCGCACCTGCGCGGTTGCTGCTACTCCACTCGTGGCGCAGGTTCCCTTTCTGCCGAATTCCTGGCGTCTTGTCCGTCCAAATGAGTTAATGCCTCTGCTCTGTCCAATCCATCGCTCACCAGAGTTGCGTGCCATAATGTCTGCAAATTGGCAAAGAGAGAGTGGCCATTGAGCCGTGCCGCATTCCGATGAGAATGTGGCGTCAGTTATGATCGAAAGGAGGCTCGAATGGCCACAAGAAGAATGACCGATAGTAACACAGCCGAGGTGCCCGGACAAGGGTTTCTACTGGATGACCCGGAAGTGCTCAAGGAGGTGGTGCGGCGATGGCTGCAGGAGCTGCTGGAGAGCGAGCTGCGTGACTACCTTGGCGCCGGACGCTACGAGCGGGCCGGGAGCCGGCGCGGGTACCGGAGCGGGCATCGGCCGCGACGGCTACAGACCCGGCTGGGCAAACTGGCGCTGTCGGTGCCGACCGAGCGGAGCGGCGGCTACCGGACCCGGCTGTTTGCGCGCTACCAGCGCAGCGAGCAGGCGTTTCT